>DATGRX010000056.1:0-43658 GCA_035303185.1 Bacillota bacterium | reverse complement strand
GTTACATATCTTTTTGATAAATATAACATATTATTATTAAATTCGATTCCAGAATGGGCCTATGCAATTTTGCTTATGTATCTCGTTTGGTGGCTTATGATGAAATATAAACTCGATTGGATCGTTGATGTGGGGACGAAGACGAAAATATCTTCGGCGTTAATGGAGTATGCGATTGTAGCTTCGATTATTAGTTTGCCCTTGCAGGCGGTCTTTACGTTCGTTGTGCCAATCGTTGTCATGGTAACGGGTGGACTTATCCTGACGGTTACTCTTGCTTACTTTTTATCGCGCAAGTTTTTCGCAGATCACTGGTTTGAGCGTGGAGTAACGATTTTAGGGACGAATACAGGAGTATTTTTAACGGGATTATTACTCCTTACAATGGTTGATCCAGATATGAAATCACCGGTTTTACGGGATTATTCATTATCCTATTCGATAAATAGTGTGATTAGCTTTATTTTGTTCCCACTATCTTTCTTTTTACTTATTAATCATGGTTTCATGAGTGGATTAAGTTTATATGCAGTTGTTTTAATTATATTTATTGTATTACTTTTACTCACACATCGTAAGAATAAACAGGAAGGTGTTATTTCATGAGTCAAAAAGAGTGGATTGAACAATTTATAAAGGAGACATCTGATAAATGGACGAAAACGAGCGACTTTCTTTGGGAACATCCTGAACTTCGCTTTGAAGAATATGAATCAGTGAAACATTTAATAGCGGTTTTACGAGATGAAGGTTTCATAGTAGAGGAGAATATCGCTAATATTGAAACGGCGTTTGTTGCGGAATATGGTAGTGGATCTCCAGTTATCGCCTTTTTAGGTGAATATGATGCACTGGCGGATATGAGCCAAAAGAGCTCAGTGACTAAACAAGAGCCGTTAGAAAAAGGAGCGAATGGCCATGGCTGCGGACATCATTTACTCGGAACAGGATCCCTTACGGCCGCCGTTGCACTGAAAAGTTATTTAATAGAACACGAGCTTGAAGGGACGGTTCTATATTACGGTTGTCCAGCTGAAGAAGGCGGCTCGGGTAAGACATTTATGGCGCGAGAAGGTGCTTTTGATGGGGTAGATATTGCTTTTACCTGGCATCCGATGACATTTACGGGTGTGTGGAGTTTTAGCACGCTCGCAAATATTCAAGCGAAGTTTACCTTTAAAGGAAAAAGTGCTCACGCTGCCCAAGCGCCACATCTTGGTAGAAGTGCCCTTGATGCAGTCGAGTTAATGAATGTCGGTGTCAATTATATGCGGGAACATATGATTGAAGAAGCGCGCGTGCATTATGCGGTTACTAATACAGGGGGGACAAGTCCGAATGTTGTTCAATCCCATGCGGAAGTGATTCAACTTATTCGAGCACCAGAAATTGATCAAGTGAAAGCCCTTTTTGAACGGGTGAAGAAGATTGCTGAAGGTGCGGCATTAATGACGGAAACGGAAGTGGAAGTTACCTTTGATAAGGCGTGTTCTAATTACGTCCCGAATCATACATTAAATAAAGTATTAGCCGAAGCGATGGAGGAAGTTGGGCCGATGTCCTTTACGGAGGAGGAGATGGGTTTTGCTAAAGAGATGCAAGGAACGCTTTCAAAGGAAGAACTTGCTTCAGCGAATATGGGAATTCCAGCGTTAGATGCTGTGTTACAAAAGCCTCTCTCAGATGTCGTTGTTCCGTATTTTAAAACAGATATTGTTCTTTCCGGCTCAACGGATGTTGGGGATGTTAGTTGGGTAGCACCAACGGCACAGCTTTTTTCAACAACAGCTGCCGTTGGTTCCGCCTTACATTCCTGGCAGTTTGTTGCTCAAGGAAAAATTTCGTATGCTCATAAAGGAATGCTTCAAGCAGCAAAGTATATGGCACTTGCTGCAATAAAAGCATTACATGATGAAGAAATTATCGAAAAGGCGAAGGAAGAATTGCGTAAAAAACTTAGTGGAAAACAATACGAATGTCCGATACCTGCAGATGTTCAACCAAATCAATAATTCATTTGTTATACGAGAGATGCAATTTATGTTGCATCTCTTCTTTTTATTTAACGGATATATTCGTTTAAAAGTTGCTAGATCGGGGAAAGTAAAGAGTACAGTTCTAGTTACCTATTTGTACAACATCTATTTATCGAGTCTAGGTACAAGTATTGAATTTTCCCAAATTTTATTCAAGTATGACTTTAAGTGTGGTACAGTGAGCGTAACTATCATTATTTGTCAAACATTTTATAAGGAGGTCAAAAAATGTCAGAAGATGAAAAAAAGCAGCAAACTGATGACGAACAAGATGAAGCCCTGTCTTCATCAAGGCGAGAGTTTTTGAAGAAATCGGGTTATGCTGCCGGTGGATTTATCGGTGGTGGGTTACTCATGAGTTTATTAGATAGTCCCTTTAGGCAAAAAGAAGAGGAAGACATCGCGGACGATGCACCGGAAAGAGATTATACGGAGTCACGAATGTTTTTTACAAGATTTGAAGATTTTAACGTGTTAGAAGCGGCGACAGAGCGCATTTTCCCAGAGGATGATAATGGTCCCGGGGCCATTGGTTTAGGTGTCCCGTATTTTATCGATAAGCAACTTGCAGGGCCGTATGGGTCAAATAAATACGATTATATGCAAGGGCCTGCCCAAGAAGTGGAAGGAGTATCTACTTATCAAACGTTAATGACCCGTGGAGAAGTGTTTCTTGAAGGATTGCGGAAATTAAATGCAGAAAGTGAATCTCGTCACGGGGAAAGCTTTTACGATCTGGACGGAGAAGCACAGGATGAACTGTTATCGGAAATGGAATCCGGTGACATTGAATTAGTAGGCGTGAAAGCACAAACGTTTTTCGGATTATTACGTCAAATGACGATTGAAGGGGCTTATGCAGATCCATTATACGGTGGAAATAAAGATATGATGGGTTGGAAGATGAAGGAACATCCAGGGGTGCGAGCAAGCTATAGTGATGTCATTGAAACAGAAGAGTTCGTCGATCTTGAACCGATGAGTTTAAAGGATTACCAACGATAAATACTTATCATTACATGCAGGAGGATATTTATGGCGATCAAATTAGATAAGGTAGATGTAGTTATAGTTGGAACTGGTTGGGCTGGGGGGATTCCAGCAGCTGAACTTGCGAAAAAGGATTATAAGGTCGTTGCTCTTGAGCGAGGGCGGGATCATAATCATAGCGATTTTGTTGGATCAAAAGATGAACTTCGATATGATAGACGTTATGATTTAATGACGGATAACTCGATTCAAACGGTAACAGCTCGAGCAACGGTTGATGATGAAGCTTTTCCGCTCCGAACGCGAAGTGAAAATTTTGAAGGAAATAATGTTGGTGGTAGTAGTGTTCACTGGTCTGGTGTTACCCAGCGAGCGAGAAAATTTGATTTAGAAGCTCGATCCATTACGATTGAAAAATATGGGGAAGATAAGATCCCTGAAGATATGAATTTACAAGATGCGGGAATTTCTTATGATGAGCTTGAACCATATTTCGACCAATTTGAAAAAATGGCTGGAATCTCAGGGGAAGAGGATCCCTTAGGTCCACCGCGTAGTTCAGATTACCCGACACCACCGATGAAGGAATCAGAGCCGATTCGAATATTTAAAGAAGCGGCGAAAAATTTAGGTTACCATCCAGTGCAAATTCCGTCGGCAAACCTTTCTGAACGGTATGAAAATCCAGACGGTCAAGTCATTAATGCTTGTCAATATTGTGCCTTTTGTATGATGTATGGTTGTGATTTCGGGGCAAAGTCTGATCCTATTGCAACAGTACTTCCAACAGCAGAAAAAACAGGAAACTTTGAAATGCGCACGAATGCTTATGCCCGGCGAGTCGTCCATGAAAATGGAAAAGCAACCGGAGTACGGTATATTGACTTGCGGACAGGTTTTGAATATGAACAACCGGCAGATGTTGTTATTTTAGCTGGGTATTCTATTTCAAATACGCGCCTCATGTTGCTTTCTGAAATTGGTGAACCGTACGATCCAGAAACTGGTACAGGGGTCATTGGTAAAAATAGTTGTGGGCTAAGTTCACCCGGGGGCGGGGCAACAGGATTTTTTGAAGATAAAAAGTTTAATTTAGCAGCCGGAGCCGGTGCTATTGGGGGAACCTTTAGTGACCTTGATAGTGACAACATAGATAATTCAGATTTAGACTTTATTGGTGGCGGCATTATGGAAATTCGTCAGCGAGGAGCCGGCGCGATTGGCTATAACCCTGTCCCACGAGGTACACCTTCTTGGGGGAAAGAATTCAAGCAAAAATCGCTTTTTTACTGGAATCGAACATTAAGTGTTGGTTTTATGTCTCCGTCTTTTGGATGGCGTTTTAACTATATGGATCTTGATCCGAATTATACGGATATTTTCAATGATCCGCTTTTACGGATTACCCATTCGATAACAGAGCATGATCAAAAGTTTATGGAATATACGAATAAAAAAGCAGCTGAAGTAATGGAAGAAATGGGCGCTGATATTGTTGAGGAAAATCCAATCATTGAAAAATGGAGTCACACGCAAGGATATGGTGAAACGAGCGGTGGAGTCATTATGGGAGATGATCCGGAAACTTCAGCGGTAAACAATTACTCGCAAGTATGGGATATGGAAAATTTATTCGTAATAGGTGCTTCTGCTTTACCTCATAAAATTCCGCAACAAACTGGTACGGTCGGGGCTATGGCTTACCGGGCGGCCGAAGGCATTGATAAATATTTATCTGAAGGTGGCGGCATGCTCGTTAAGGCAAAAACGAAAAGGGAACGGGCATAAGTTGTGAAAATCGCACGCTTTTTATTCGTTGTCTTTGTGAGTACGATAATGCTTTTTGCTTGTCAAAATAGCTCGATTGAAGAAAATATGGATTCAGAAGTAGCTGACTTTTTATTTACAAATGAATCCGAAGAACCGTTTGGCCTTAAGGATGTATCTGGCGAGTATTGGATCGCCTACTTTTTATATACGGATTGTAAATTAGTTTGTCCGACGACAACACCGAATATGGTTTCCGTTCAAGAAGGATTACAAGCAGAAGGGATAGATACTCAAATCGTTGCTTTTACCGTTGATCTGGAAAAAGATACGCCAGAGGTATTACGGGAATATGCGGCGGAATATGATGTTGATTTGACGAATTGGAGTTTTGTTATCCCAGAAGACTTTGAAGATGTTCGTGAGCTTGCGATTCATTCCTTTGAAACCTTTTTAGAAGGTGGTGGTCCAGAGGATCATGCTTTTGCTCATAGTACGTCCTTTTTCTTGGTCAATCCCGAGGGAAAGGTGATTAAACGATACGACGGTATGTCTAAAAAAGATGCTGGCGAGCTCGTGGAGGATATAAAGCGAGTCTCATAAAATCGGGCGAAGGTCTATTGTAGGCTAAGCTCCTTGATAAATGTAATTTTTGGCGGATAATATAAACGTATTATCCGCTTTTTTAAGTTTTTTTTTACATTTGTTAAAATGATTTTGCACATTGTCGGATTTTAGTGTATATTATTGATTGAGTCAAAGGTCCTCTTCGATTACGGAAATCATAGGACATGTGAGCGGAAAGATTAATTTGTAGAAAATGAGGTAGTGAAGGATGCATATTGGTGTTTTTACGGCTTTAGACAACAAAGAACGTCTAAAAAAATTATTAGAAACTTTTGAGGATGTAACCTTTGAGTTTTTCCCCTATGAAAAAGTGGAGGAAGTTACTGAGTCTTTTGAGAAAAATGCTCGGTTTTTAGACGGTTATTTGTTTAGTGGATACTTATCGTACTGGTTGATAAAGGATCTTTTTGGTAAGTTTGATAAGCCAGTTGTTTATTTAAAAATGTCTGATGCTGATTTTTATAAAAAATTAATTTATATTATGATGCGAGATCGTGATATTGATTTATCCCGTGTTTTTATCGATTTCCATGCGGAAAGTGAAGCGATTGCGGATTATATTAACAGTTTACCAGAGGAAAATCGTCCGTTGATCGCGGAAGATGAACATGTTTATGCAAGTGATGATGTGTATGAACGTGCATCTAAAATGCATAAGGAGTTTCATGATGATGGAAAGGTCGATATTTCCTTTACACGTTTAGCAAATATTATTCCACAATTAGAGGAACACGAAATTCCGTATCATTATTTTGATATTTCTGATGAAACGATTATTGAGACGATTGAAGATTTAATGAATGATGTTCATATTCATTTACTTCAGGATAATCAAATTGTAAGTGGTGCGGTTAAAGTTAGAGTAGATAATGAAGATTTAAAAGAAGTACGTATGCTCAATTTGCATTCGGCATTACTTGATTACAACTACCGTGATAATCATGAACTAATCATTCATGAACGAGACGATTATTTTGAAGTAATGACGAATTATATGGAATTAGAAATGCTTACAAATAATTTTCAGTCATGTTCATTACTACACTTTTTGCAACAAAAGCTTTCTGATTCGATTCATATCGGTTGGGGTGTAGGAAAGACGTTTGCTCAAGCAAGGGTAAATGCACAAATGGCTTGTGATTATTCTTATAATAATAACGTAGGTAGTACATATATTATAAAAAATGAAGAGCGAATGATCGGGCCATTAGTCGGAAAAAGGCATATTCCCCATGCGACAGATAGTAGCCTTGTTAGTTTAGCAGAAATCGAGAAATTAACAGAGAAGCTAGATATGACCCGGGACAAACTGAATAAAATTTTCTTGTCCTTTAATCGTGTGGAAAATGATTATATTAGTAGTTCATTATTTGCGGAAACGGTTGGATTAAGTGTTCGTAGTGCGAATCGTATTTTGAAAGAGGCGGAGGAGAAGCGGCTCGTCATCGGGATGGTTGATTCTTCATCTGGTCTTCAAGGTCGACCGCGAAAGCTTTATCGATTGAATAGGGATGTTTTGTAATCTAATAGTATTACTGGTAGATAGTGGAACTTCATCGAGGGTTTTTTAGCCTTGATGGAGTTTTTTGATTCTTGGGGTATTGGGGTAGAGCGGGCAGAATGAGAGTAAGATAGGTGCTAATTTTTGGTTGTAGTTTTACTTCGAGAGGTGTTTTGGAGTAAGGTATATGCGCATTTTCGTGTTAAGTTTACTTGAAGGCGGGTTCTCAAGTAAGGTCTGTGCACATTTTCGTGTTAAGTTTACTTGAAGGTGGGTTCTCAAGTAAGGTCTGCGCACATTTCCGCGTTAAGTTTACTTGAAGGCGGGTTCTCAAGTAAGGTCTGCGCACATTTCCGTGTTAAGTTTACTTGAAGGCGGGTTCTCAAGTAAGGTAGACGCACATTTTCATTGTAAGTTTACTTGAAGTGCTTGTCTTAAAAGATTTGTCGTCTTTTTCCCTTTAAGACTTCTCATAAGTTTTAAGGATAACATTTCATAGGATATATAGGTCAAAGGAGCTTAGTCTCTAATAGACATTCGATCGTTTTTTAATCAAACTTCCTTGGCAAAACCGTATTAGGACAGCGCTGTATCTAATGAGAGGCAATTAGTTTGTTTTTTTGGCTCGGCAAAACCGCGGTGGGATAACGCTTATTTCATATATCTGCAATTAGCTCGGCTTTCAAGGGCAAAAAACGCTGTAGTATTTGCACCACAGCGTTTCTTAATTTATTGCATTATTTCGCGTCATCAACCTGTTGTTCGCTCGAAACACCGTTGATATCACTTTCAACAGAATGAATAACTGGTGTCCAACGGTCGGAATCCGTTAGTTCATTCATATGAATTTTAAATCCTCCGCCTAAAAACACGATGTCTCCTTCAATAGCGACGATCATTGTTTGTAAGATTGGTTCAACGTCGTTTTTCTGATAAATATCACCAATTTGAGGTTTTGTCATTTCTTGTTCGAGTAATTGGTCGATTGCGTCATCTTCTTCTGTTCGTAATTCTGGATCTTGCCAATCGATTTTTCGTGCTCCCTCAAGCAGACCTGGAGTCATTACCCAATACTCCGAGTGTTTAATGCCGTTTGCTTTGTTACTAATAACTCCATGGGTCTCTATCGATGAGACAATTTCAATGGCGTGAAGATGATGGCGATCAAGGGAGTCCGGTTTTGGATTAATGACTAAAATATAATCGCCAACTTCAGCTTTTTTATTTTTATCAAGGGTAAATCGATGGCCATTATACATAAAGCTATCTAAATGTTTTGGTCTGTGTAAGTCGATTTCTCGGGCTGTTGCTAATACTTGTTCAAAATCAGATAGTCTAATAAGGTGGACAGACTGTTTGAAAAAGGGTTTGACAGAATATACTTTATGCAGTTTGTTTTCATAATAAACGAACTGGCCTCTTCTGACATTAATTAAACGCATCTTTGATCAAAACCTCCTTAATGATATGCTCTTTGACGATGGGACTTGCGATAATCTTCTTCAAGCACACGGCGAATGGATATCATCATAAATAGTAAAATGAATACGAACGGGAAGGCAGATATAATAGCAGCTGTTTGCAGTGCCTCGAGGCCTCCTGACCAAAGTAAAACGGCCGCTGCTGCTGCTTGGATAATCCCCCACGTTAATTTAATACTTAACGGTGGGTTTAGCATTCCGTCTGTCGTTTGCATACCGACAACGAAGGTTGCGGAGTCGGCTGACGTAATGAAAAAGGTACTAATTAAAAAGATCGCAACAACTGTAATCATTGTCGCCCATGGTAGTTCACCTAGAGTAGCAAAGAGGGCAATTTCTGTATATTCACCTTGATTCATTGCTTCCCAGATGCCTGCGTCTTTAAACATTTCAAAGTAAATGCCTGTTCCTCCAAAAATAGCGAACCAAATCATACTAAATACAGTCGGAACGGCTAAGACACCGAAGACGAATTCTTTAATTGTTCGTCCTTTTGATACCCGGGCGATAAATGTACCGACAAAGGGTGACCAGCTAATCCACCATGCCCAATAAAAGATTGTCCAGCTTTGAATCCAACTACTATTATCAGCGTTAAAGGGTGCCATACGGAAGCTCATCTCTGGGAAATACTGGATGAAGGCTCCGACCGTTGTTGTTAATAAGTCGAGTAAAAAGGTTGTTGGACCAGCGAATAAAAAGAAAAACATTAATAAAATCGCTAGTATGATATTTGTGTTACTGAGCCATTTAATTCCCCGTCCGATTCCGGATATGGCTGACAATGTGAACAAAATCGTTACTCCAGCAATAATAATAAGTTGTGTTGAGATGGCATCGGGTATGTTGCTATTTAAGTATGATAGTCCACCGTTAATTTGGATGGCCCCAAGTCCAAGGGATGTTGCTACCCCAAATACGGTCGCAAATACAGCGATAATGTCGATTGTTTTTCCGATCCATCCTTTCGTTCGCTCACCGATTAGTGGCTCAAAGGTCGCACTTATTGTTCCCGGTGCATTTTTTCGAAATTTGAAAAAGGCGAGGGTTAACGCAATGAGTGCATATACGCCCCATGGGTGTAAGCCCCAATGGAAAAAGGTAAATCGAAGTGATTCCGCTGCAGCTGCTCCTGTTTCAGGCTCACCTGTTGCTGGGTCAAAAAAGTGGGACACTGGTTCGGCAACACCCCAGAAAACAAGTCCGATACCCATTCCCGCGCTAAAGAGCATCGCTAACCAGCTGAAGGTACTATATTCTGGTTCATCGTCATCATTACCTAACTTTATATTACCATATTTTGAAAATGCGAGGTAAATGACAAAAATGAGGATAACTGTTGCAGAAATTAGGTAAAACCATCCGAAACGTATTTGTAAGAAGTTTTGAATGGCTGTTGTTACGTTGTATAAGTTTTCATTGTTGATTGTTCCCCATAAAATAAATGCTAAAATGATACTAAGTGAAATAATAAAGACTGGTGTAAATTTTCGCATCTAATCCCCTTTCAATAACCTACTTGCAATTTGTGCGAATGTTGAATTGTTCCATCTATCGTAATTCATGTATTCGTTATAAGCAACATGAACAGTTTAGAATTTTATAGATAATGTTAGCAAATGTCAATACTTTATGCGATATTGTGTCAAATTTAAGGAAAACTGTTTACATTTTTAGACAAAAAAAGAACTAGCATGAAGTGTGCTAGTCTCTCGATTATTTATGATCGTTTGCATGTAATTCCATTCGAATGAGTTCATCATCATTATTATAAATGAGTCGTAACATAATATCGTCCCATTCATAATTTGAAAAAAGTTCGTCTGGATATATGTCACTTCTTCCAGAAGACTTCGGTTCACCTAAAATATCTTCTATTTCATATTGGTTGATAAATCGATTGCCAGAGTACATCGCTACAGTATGAATCTCGGTCTCTTCATTGTAAAAAAGCATACCATCAACTGTTTCATAATATGCTCCGCCATCATAATAACCTTCTTCGAAAATAGTTTTGTTTTCAATGACTTGTTCAATTGATGTGCCAAGTGGAAAATCGTTATCTGGTAATTGGCCATTTTTGATTGTGTCCACATCTTTCGCAGTGAAAGTGTAATATGGAAAGTCTATATAATAGTCTTCAAAAGAGAGCCATTTCTCAGCAAAGTATTCGGCGGTTTCATTTTCTTCATCAATGATGAGCAGATCGCGAATTTGGAAGTTTTTATATTCGGGATCATAAACCCATGTTTGAAAAGTAACTATAGTATCATTTTCGATTTCATTGTAGGTTAATGTTTGTACGAATTCATCTTTTAAAATTTTTACGTTTATTTCTTCAGATTTTGCTGACGATGTGTAAATTTCATCTTCAAAGGTGATGCTCATTAAGGAGCCATCATCAAGGGTCCAAAAAAATATTTCATTCTTATCGCTTGATATCGGATGGATGGCGAACATCGTCGTATCTCCTTGAAACTTTGCCGTATCAAAGGTTATTTCATTTGGTTGTTCGAGGGAAATATCATAAAACTCAAGATTTGTTTGGACGAAAGCATCGTCGTTTTCTAGATCGGCTACGTAAAAAATAAAGCTGTCATATATTTTTCCGTCGATTTCTTTTTCTTTGGATAGTTTTTCGACGTAAACTTGTTTTGTTTCTTCTTTTGTTTGAAGTTCAGTTTCAAAAAATGCATTCTGTTTGACTTCATCTTTTGAAACTTTTGGCGGTTCTTCTGCTAGTATTTCAGCATTCTCCACTTCCTTTGCTTGATCGTTGTAGTTTTCTGTATTTTTTGATGTGTTGCACGCCACTAATGTGCCAACGATCAAAATAGTGAGTAACTTTTTCATATAAATCCCCTTTTATATTTTCATTTTCGGACCTAGTATATCATGATTATTAAAAGATGATTAATGTTATGTTTCATTCATAATATCGTATGAATAAAAGACAAAGTTTGTCAATGGTTGTCGTCTAACTTTCACGATTTTGTTGCAATAAAAGGGATGTATTATATCGAAGATTAGATTTTTCTTTTATGTATGATATGATATTGTCGATAAACATTATACATGAATTGATTATAAAAATTGGAGCATTTGCATATGAATAACGAAATTATTTTACAACGGTTAAAGAAATATTTTCATCAACCTGTTTATGTGGCACAAAGTAGCGAGTATTTACAATATAATGATATAAAAACTTACGATTTTGTAATTCGTGGTACAGAGGAATTAGCGGGGAGGTGTGAGTTAAATCGGTGGGGACGGTTAATTCATTTTGAAATCATGATGAGTGTTGTTTTGTCAGATAATGAATTAACGGAGGAAGAATTAATTGACATTGCCCGGGAGTTCGTTCGAGAGTTTTACCCAGATATATGTGGAGAATATGAACTTTCGGCTGTTTTTAATATGCGGGAACTTTATTCGATTTATTTTGAAAAAAAGGATGACTGCTTACAGGTGACGATTCCGTATGTCGGTTTTAATGTAGGAGTAGCGGTAGATGGACAAATTGTTGATTTTAGTTTTGATTATCCGAAATATAAAATTGAGTATTTAGATGAAATGATTACCCATGAGGAAGCAAAAAAGAAGTTTATGAATCATATCGACTTAGAGCTTGCGATTGAATATTGTGATAAGTCTACTTATATAAATGGGGATAATAATTATCATTTGCTTTATAAAGTGAATCGCAGTGCGCCGTCTATTCCGGCAACGGGCGAAGTTCGTATCGTTTCCAATGATGATAAGTTTGATTACGTGCCGATTGAATATCAGAGGACATCTTTTTCATCGCTGTATGAGGCGCTTGGTATCTCAAAATATTATCATAAAATAGGTGAACAATCCTTTTCATCGGGAAAGATTGAAGCGTATTCGAAATTACTGCAAGTGGGAAATCTCGAGTATTCTATGTTTCTGCCAGATGATCACGTCATCAAAATTGCCTATGATTGGCAGGGAAAAGTTAAACATATTTTAAGTGGTGAGTTTACTTCGCGATTAACAAATAAGTTATCCGTTGAAGAGGCTCGAGAAAAGGCGTTAGATTTCTTATTTTTTATTGAGCCAGAAGCTGATGAAAAATTTTATCGGCGAATCCATCAAATGCAACCTGTTAATGATGAAGAACTTCAGGAGCATTTCATGAATGATGAACAGTCGTTACGTTTATATTCACAACCGAGTCATGAGGAGATGTATCGCTTTTTATTTCAGCGGGTACAGTCAGGCATCTTTGTTTCCGATCATTTTATTACGATCGGTATTGGGAAATATACCGGACAAGTTCGCTTTTTGCAAAATACGATACGTAGTGAAACGGCACTATCCCATATGGATTTAAGACCGAAAGTTTCGAAGGAAGAAGCTTTAGCTATGTATGATAAGGCCCTTCGAATGGAACTTTCTTTACTACCACAGTTTCAAGGTGATTTGCGCGTTTATCAACCAGGTTATTTAGCAAAGTTTGATAAAGAACATCATTTTGTAGAGGCGGTTGATGCGCATACAGGTAAGCTTTATGAAATTGATTTAAATGATCCGATACCGTATTAAATGGTAAGAGCCTCTTTCTGAAAAAGCGATTTTATTCGATTTTTTGTAAATCCTGGGATTCAATAGCTAACTTCGCGAGCTCATCTGCATGAATATTCTCTTTATTTGGGATCCATTTGATAAAAACGAAAGGAAAGTGTTTTTTTAATTCATTTATTTCCTGAAGAAGAGGTTTAAAGTTCTCATTGCCCGTGTAATTTTTTTCCATGGCATCAACGACGACTTTTGCATCCGTTCGAATAGAAAGTATGTTATGGGCAAATTTACATTTACAAATATTAAGAGCGGTAATTACAGCATGAAATTCAGCTTCATGATTTGTCATTTCACTAAGTGGGGCGACGTACTTCATTGTCTTATCTTTATCTTTGATATATATGCCTGCACCGCTTTTACCTGGATTTCCCCGGGAAGCACCATCTGTATATATTTCTATCATTCGTAAACTCCTTTTTCTTTACTCTTTTCTATCATAACGAAAAAAGACTTTTGTTTCGAGAATATTTGCTTTCAGTTTGTGTCCCTTTCTTGCAGGGAAGGACATTAAAAGAGGGTTCAGGATGTGATGATCGTCTAAAATTTCCAAATAACTTTCGATTTTCCCCTTAAGAACTTTTCATGAATAACCGATATAAGTATTAAGTAGTTATTTTATTATATACATATGGGGTGGGGAATACGTTGATCAAAAGATTGCGTAAGATGCTAGGATTTAGAAGTATTAAACATAAAATGATGGTCGGTTTTACACTTATTTTTGCGCTTGTCATTATTTTAGGATTATACAATTTTTATTCGACGAATCTCGTTAATGAAGAGACAGAAACAATTATTGACCGTGAAGTGCCTGCTTTAATATCTAATCAACAAGTTGCTTTTACAATAGCGAATCGAATTTCGATAGTTAGAGACTTTTTAGCAACAGGCGAAGATTTACATAAGAAAAAGTTTGAAGAGTATACGAAAACCAGTGAACAATACATAGCCATGATAGAAGATACAATAGCTGATAATACTTTCGATTTTGAGCAAATCACTGCTTTACAGGAGTGGGAAGAAAATATTCACTCGGAAGTTTTTGATAGTTATGCTAACCGTCAAAGGGCACAGGCGAGAGCGAATTTTCAATCCTTAGCTACTGACGGAGAAGAGATTATGAAATACTTTGAAAATTATGCGCTTAACCGAGAGGATGAAATTCGCAGTTCTGGTGATGAAGTCATTGAAAGTGGTCAGATGACAATGATTGTTGCTACATCGATTTCGGTTATCGTTGTTATCGTCGGAATTGTTATCGCTTTAGGAACTGCACGAACGATTGCCAATCCTTTACGGGAGGCAATGGCAAGGATGAACGCGATGGCAGATGGAGACTTAAGTCAAGCTGCATTAGAGACTAATTTGCGGGATGAAATTGGACAACTCATCCATGCAACGAACTTGATGAATGAAAATAATCAAAATTTACTCCATCACATTCATCGAGTTTCCGAACAAATTAACGAAGAGAGTGACGCACTGACAAATTCCGCCGGAGAAGTAAAAGCGGGGGCAGAGCAAGTTGCAGTGACGATGGAAGAACTCGCCCGTGGTGCAGAAAATCAAGCTGAGCATTCTAACAATTTAGCATCTATGATGAATCAATTTTTGGACCATGTCGAAGAAGCGAATGAAAGTGGCGAAGCAATTTTCTCATCGTCTAACAATGTGCTTGACTTAACGAATGCTGGAACGAGTTTAATGGAAAAATCCCATGAACAAATGCAAATTATTGATGAAATTGTTTTAGATTCCGTTGAAAAAGTTGAAGGATTAGATGAGCATTCTAAGGAAATTTCGGAACTTATTCTTGTCATTCAAGATATTGCTGAGCAAACGAATTTGCTAGCCTTAAATGCGGCGATTGAAGCTGCTCGAGCTGGAGAGCATGGGCAAGGATTTGCCGTTGTTGCAGATGAAGTTCGTAAACTTGCTGAACAAGTTTCCTTTTCTGTAACGGATATTACTGATATCGTGACACGAATTCAAAATGAATCAAGTGTCGTTAGTTCATCCCTCCGATCTGGTTATGAAGAAGTGAAGGAAGGAACGATTCAAATAGATGAAACTCGGAAGACCTTCTTGCAAATTAGTGAAGCCGTTGAAGAAATGGCTGAACGAATTAGACATGTATCAGGAAATTTAGAAACGATAGCAAAGGATTCCGAGGAGATGAGTGTTTCCATTGAAGATATTGCAGCAATTTCCGAAGAATCAGCTGCTGGGGTAGAAGAAACATCTGCTCAATCCCAACAAGCAAGCAGTTCTATGGAAGAAGTAGCCGGCAGTTCCCAAGATTTAAAGAAATTAGCTGATGATTTAGAAGAACTTATCGGGCAATTTAAATTGTAAGTCGATAAATAATGTTGACCTTGAGTGTTGTATTTGTCCCACTCAAGGTCTTTTTTATGTGAAAAAATGTGCATATTTTCACATGTAGACACTCGTTTTATGATATGCTAATGAAAATAGATTCAGGAAAAGGGTGCTTGTGATGAGTAAGTATCATAAAAAACCTATTACCTATGTCGATTATTTAAGTGTCAATGTCATGGATTTAAAACGTTCTGTAACTTTTTATGAAAAGGTGTTAGGTTTTCAAGTGTTGACGCGGGAGAAAAATCGGGTCGTTTTAACAGCGGACGGAAAACGGCCACTCTTGATCTTAGAACACCCAGAAGAAGTAATGCCTAAAGGTAAGCGAACGACCGGGCTATATCATTTTGCCTTACTCGTGCCTGAGCGCAATCAATTAGCAAACTTTTTACAGTTTTTAAAGGAGCATCGCTTGACTTATGGGGCTTCGGATCATATTTTAACAGAGGCACTTTATATTAACGATCCGGATGGAAATGGAATTGAAATGTATTACGATAAAAAGAAAGAAGATTTCCCGGGAAATGTTGATTCGCTAGAGATGGCGACACTCCCATTAGATGAAGAAAATTTATTAAGGGAGCAAGATGGAGAGTGGCAACATTTACCGGATGGCACAATTATCGGTCACATTCATTTACATGTAAATGATTTAAAAGAGGCAGAAGAATTTTATGTTGACACTCTCGGATTTTCCATTGTAGCCCAGTATCCTGGAGCTCTTTTCATCTCTGATGGTGGGTATCATCATCATCTCGGACTCAATGTTTGGCAAGGCGAAGGAGCGGAAACTCCACCGGAAAACAGTGTCGGCTTAAATTGGTATACGATTGTTTTAAAGGATAAAGAAAAACGAGAAGAGGTAGTGAAACGCATGTCAGCTAATGAGTATTTCATTCAGCAAGATGGGGAAGACTTTTTAACGAGAGATCCTGCTGGGAATTATATATATTTGTTCGTGTGATTTCCGTATTTAGTGTCTTAAAGTAAAATGTTTCTTAAGACAATCTTTGACTTGTAAAGCCTTATGATATGCTCACTGCATGGGAGCTTCTCGAATGTAGTGAGCTGTTTTTCTAAACTGTTGTTCTACATATAGTCATGAAACCGTTATCTATTTGAAAGATTTATGGCGATGATTATTTTTTCTTGACTTATTTTCATACTTTAGTATGTTACTACATATTACATCTTAAATTTAGATGCTACTTGCATCATTGAAGGAGAGAATCTATTCATGGAAATAGGAATTGATAAAATCGGGTTTTATTCCCCACATTATTATGTAGATATGGTTGATCTTGCCCATGCAAGGGATGAAGATCCAAATAAATATACGATCGGAATTGGACAAGATGAAATGGCTGTTGCGCCGGTTACACAAGATGCTGTGTCGCTTGCGGGGAATGCAGCTTTACAAATTTTAACAGAGGAAGATCGCGAGGCGATTGACTTTGTTATGTTTGCAACGGAAACAGGAGTCGATCATTCCAAGTCTGGCGGTGTTTACTTACATGAGCTTCTCGGCTTGAAGCGTGAAGCCCGGTCGATTGAACTGAAGCAAGCTTGTTATGCGGGAACAGCGGCCTTACAACTTGCAAAAGGACATGTCGCTTTACATCCGGAAAGTAAAGTGTTAGTGCTAGCTTCTGATATTGCGAGATACGGCCTAGCTACACCGGGAGAAGTAACCCAAGGGGCAGGTGCGGTTGCCTATCTTGTTAGTGCAAACCCTCGCGTGTTGGTGTTAGATAGGGAAGCTACATCAATGACAAAGGATATTATGGACTTTTGGCGGCCTATTTATTCTGAGTATGCTTTTGTTGATGGACATTACTCAAATGAGCAATATATCGAATATTTTGGAGCTGTTTGGCAGGAATATCAAGAAAAAACCGGTTTAACGATCGATGACTTTGAAGCGATTTGTTTCCATTTGCCGTACACAAAAATGGGAAGAAAAGCGTTAGAAGCCATTTATCCAGATGGACTTGGTGAAAACGAAGAACGAATTATGGACAATTATGAAGCAAGTACGACCTATAGCCGACGCGTCGGAAATATTTACACAGCTTCCTTATATTTAGGCTTTATTTCACTCCTTGAAAACAAGGAATTAGAAGAAGGAGTGAAAATCGGCTTTTACAGCTATGGCTCTGGTGGGGTAGGAGAGTTTTTCTCCGGTCACTTACAAAAAGGATATCGAGATTATTTATTTGCGGAAGCTCATCAAGCAATGCTCGATAATCGGACGAAACTTTCTATCCCTGAATATGAAGAAATATTTGAAGAAAAGCTTCCCGTCGACGGAAGTGAAGCCATGCTGAATGTTGAAGAAGATACAGGTAGTATTTGTTTATCTGGGGTTAGAAATCATGAGCGTAAATATGTAAATAAAAATTAAATAAATCATTAGAAGGCTAAAGGTTTTAAGAAGACTTTAGCCTTTTTCCCATTGAGGGTTAACTGAATATATAGTAAAATGTGAGTAGACTAATAATTACTTAAAATTTCTATTATCGTCTTTCAAATATTTATAAAATAAATGTCTGATGAGGACTAAAGTTTGTCATGAGAGGTGACATAAGATAGAAAAGTATTTGTATGTGATTGTCGGCTTACTCATTAGTCTATCGATCGAGTTTTATTTAAGAAGGAAGTATGGTATCGGATTTTTCAAGTATCGACCAGTTAATCATGTTCATCAATGGGCGGAAAGAATCTTATTTGCTGGATTTGTCATTGTTATATTTTTCGGTGTATACTTCTATGGTTTTTTTGGTGGCATGTTAGCTGTTTTTATGCATATGCTTTCCATACAATTCCTTCGAGGGTATATGGAACATAAAAAAGGCTTGCCAGAAAGTAAAGAGTATATCTTTAGGTATTTACAGGGGTCTTACATGACAGTTTTCACCATAGGATTATTGATTTTAATTCTTTAAAACAAATTAAATTTACGAGAACAGGAACGGGGCATATGTGATGCCTCGTTTTTTTAATGGTGTGTCTATTTTTAGTTTAGCATCTTTTATGACGTTAGTTTGAATTAATATTTTGTATATTGAAATTTTACAGAATATAATGCATAATGTGAATATGATATTTTTTTTACACAATGGGAGGTAGTTACATGCTAGTTAGTAATAATTACGTACATGCTCGAGATGTTGTTTATGTAAAGGAATCTGATGGAATGCAAGTAGCCTACGATAAGCTCGTTGAGTCAGGTTATCGGTGTATTCCGGTACTTGATGAAGCAGGCGAAAAGTATGTCGGGAACGTGTATAAAGTTGATTTACTACAGAAAGAAGTAGAGAATGAGCTATCTGGATCATTAGATGAAGTTATTGAAGATCAAGAGGATGGCTATATTGAAGAAGAGGCACCTTTTTTTTATGTGTTTAAGACGATTAAGCGCTTGCCCTTTTTAGCGGTTGTTGATGAGGATAAGACGTTTTTAGGTATTTTAACGAATGCAAATGTGTTAGATGTGCTTGAGAGTGCGTGGGATGTGAAAAATGGTAGTTATTCCTTGACGATTGGAACGATCGAATATTCCGGTGCATTAAGCAATATGCTTGATGTCATAAATGAGTATACGAACGTCCAAGGTGTCGTTACACTAAAGGATACGTTAAAGTTTGTCCGTCGAGTGACGATCGTTTTAGACAAAGATGTAGATAAGAAGAAATTAGATAAAATTATTAAAGGGTTAGAAGAAGAAAACTTTACAGTCATTCATGTTGAAGAATTGAATACATAGAAAGTGTTCTTCAACCTTTGAATGTGGATAAAAAGTTTCCCTGCCTTCCTTAGGTTTGGGAGATTTTTTATTTTACTTGAGTTTTTAAATAGATTCCTAGCATTTGAGCGAAGGAGGGAAGTTCATGATAGACATTCGACCAGCGGCGCGAGATGATATTAAAGGTATTGCGAAGGTTCATGTTGAAAGTTGGCGCACGACTTATGAAGGGATTGTCGATGAGGATTTTTTAGCTGGACTATCGATTGAGGAGCGAGCAAAACGTTGGATGGAAACGATTGATAAGGACCCACCGCTTGTTGCGTGTAATCGTAGGGGTGAGGTGATTGGTTTTGCCCATGGTGGAAAAGAGCGTTCTGGTAATTATCCGGGCTATGAAGGTGAAATTTATGCGATATATTTATTAGAAAAATACCAAGGGAAAGGAATTGGAAAGCAGCTTACACGTAGACTTGTTGAGCGGCTTGTGGCTGAGGGATTTCAATCGATGCTTGTCATTGTGTTAGCAGAAAATGAGGCGAAATATTTTTATGAAGCCCTCGGTGGTGAGTTAATCGATGAAGGAACACTTACGATCGGATCGAAAACTCACCGAGAGCTTGTCTATGGTTGGCAGGATTTGCGTGAACTTACAAAATAATATGTACAATGATTAAAAAGAATATGGTAAATCCTAGACCCCAATGAACGTACCGGCGTATAGGGGTTGTTTTTACCCATCTAAGCCAACCGGATACAACAAGAAAGATGAGGACGATAATCGCAAAGAGTCCGGTCATGATTTTTTTATTCGTAAGTAAAAGACCGTACATTTGGATAACGAATATGGCGTGAATGAGGATCAAGATCAGTGATATCGTCCCAGTCCATTTATGCAAGGGTAGCACTCGTTTAGAAAAGTTGGCAAATCTTATTTTTTGTTCTCGGTAAGGCGAATCGCGAATCGTTTTAAATACCGCTTGACGTGTCCAGTTAAACATAATGAAAAGAAAGCCAAGAAGCCCAAAAAATGTGATAGCTGAAATTGGCTTCATCGCTACTTTACTTATCGCAAAAATAAGGATAAGTCCGTTTAATATATACCAAATGTTCATGGGATCACCTTATAAGTGTTGAAATGTTTGCTTGAAATAACTGCTTGCTTCGATCATTTTTGCCCCATACCAAAACATTTCGCCATCTACGATAAGAGGTTTTGATTTTGGAAGTAATTTTGAGAACTCTTTAACGTGTTTTTCTTGAAAGGGAAAGGGTTCGCTAGCTAAAAAAATATAATCCAAATTAGCTTCACGTAAATTTTCTGTCGTTACTTCGGGGTATCTTCCGTCGAAAGCGATAAATGGATTGTCAAAACCAATAGTTGTGAGAACATCGTTAATATATGTGTCCTCACCAACGACCATGTACGGATTTTGCCAAATAACGTAAGCAATTCTTTTTCCGGAAACATCGGGGAGTTTTGTGAAACTCGTTTGAATCGTTGAAATCATTTGATTGGCTTCAAGGCTTCGGTTCGTAATTCTTCCGAGATCTTTGATCATTTGTAATGCATCTTCAACTGTTTGAATTTCAAACACGTACACAGGAAAGTGTTTTTCCAATTCTTCAACCATTTCCTTCGTATTTTCCTCTTTTTCCGCAATAATTAAATGGGGATCAAGGGCTTTAATACGCTCGAGTTTCATATCTTTTGTACCACCGATGTTCATCGCCTTTTCTACGTCCGGTTGTGGGTGAATGCAAAAGCGAGTTCGACCAACAACTTGTTTTTCTAATCCTAAATGAAACATCGTCTCTGTAATCGCCGGGCAAAGGGATACGATTCGTTTTGGCGGAAAGGGCATATGTACTTCTCGATTGATATGATCAACAAAAGTTCTCAAAATAATCTCACCTCTCTTTAGATATATTCATTGTAACGAATAATGATTGCTCTGTCAGTAAAGACTTCATTTTCCTCCGAAATTTTTTGAAACAGTAGGAGAAACCGTCGAATTTTAGTAAACTAGTATGTATACATGTAAAGTTTCGGAGGGGAAATGGATGAAAATTTTTCATACAGCCGATTGGCATTTAGGCAAAATTGTACAAAGTGTCCATATGACAGAGGATCAACGTTTTGTGCTTAAACAATTTGTTGAAGATGTTCGAAAGGAACAACCAGATGTCGTCATTATCGCAGGAGATATTTATGATCGGGCAGTGCCACCGACAGAAGCTGTTGCCTTACTTAATGGAGTGTTAGAAGAAATTGTGTTATCGCTTGAGATTCCCGTTTTTATCATTGCCGGAAATCATGATAGTCCAGGACGGCTCCATTTTGGTTCAAAAATGATGGAGAGAAATGGTTTACATATCGTCGGAAAGTTTGAAAAAGATCGAAAACCAGCAATTTTGCAGGATGAGTACGGAGAAGTACATTTTCATTTTGTCCCCTTTTGTGATCCGAGTGTTGTGAGAGTACAATTTGAAGATGATGATATTCGTTCGCACGATGATGCGATGAAGAAAATTACGACACACATTCATGAAATGAAGGATCCTAAAGCAAGACATGTGTTTATTGGACATGCCTTTGTTACACCGCGTGGAGAAGCGAGAGAAAATACGAGTGATTCGGAAGTCGCACTTTCCGTTGGTGGCGCGGAGCATGTTAGCCATGAATATTTTCAAGGTTTTTCGTATGCTGCTTTTGGCCATTTACATCGGGAACATCAGGTCGGCGAAAATCATATTCGATATTCAGGCTCTTTGTTAAAATATTCGATTTCCGAAGAACACCATGAAAAAGGATATTTAATTGTCGAGCTAACGGATGATGACGTGTCCGTTGAGAAGCGCAAACTCATTCCACGTCGAGATATGCGAACGGTGACGGCTTCCTTAGAAGAGATTCTCGCCATGGAAAGAAAGGAGGATTACGTATTCGTTGAATTAACCGATCGAGCGCCGATTTTATCACCGATGGAAAAAGTGCGTTCGATTTTTCCAAATGCGATGCATGTCATGCGAAAGTATATACCTGAGTTAACGGATGAAAAAAAGCAAGTACGTAAAGCTCGAAGCCAAATGAATGATCTCGAATTATTTGAAGCGTTTTATAAAGAAGTAACCGGGCAAAACCCGGAGGATGAAGTCATTGATTTATTTAAACGAGCAATCGATGAACAAGCAAAAGCTGAACGGGATGAATAATAGAAAGAAAAGAGGTGTGAGAAATGAAACCGATACGACTAACGATGAATGCGTTTGGACCGTATAAAGATAAAGAAACGATTGATTTTGAAAAATTACAGGATCATCAACTTTTCGTAATTTCTGGTCCGACTGGTTCGGGAAAAACGTTAATTTTTGATGCGATTAGTTTTGCGCTTTATGGGGAAGCGAGTGGTGAAGATCGAGAAAATGTAAATTTACTAAGAAGCCATTTTGCCGGGGATGATGATTATACATCCGTTGATTTTATGTTTGAACAGCATGGCAGAAGATATCGGGTATTTCGCCAGTTAGCCCACAGAAAAGAAGGAAATAAGCATGCATACGGTGATAAATGCGAGTTTTACGAAATTATTGATGGAGAAGAAACTCCCGCTGTTGACCGGCAATTAGTTTCTGAAGTGAATCCTAAAATTGAATCTTTAATCGGCTTAACCCAGGACCAGTTTAAGCAAATTGTGATGCTGCCTCAAGGTGAATTTCGAAAACTACTTACATCTGAAACTGTCAATAAAGAAGAGATATTACGCCGCATTTTTAAAACAGAAAAGTATGAACGAATGAGTGAAAGACTTGGACTCATGCGGGATGAATTACGAAAGGATCATGAAGCTGTTAAACATCAACTCGACAGTTATATTGAACAAATTCAAGCAATACTTCCAGCTCGGGATGAATCGCCACTTTTTCAATTGTTAGCAGAAGACCATTATAACCCTGATCAATTGTTAACGGCTTTACATGAGGAAATCGACTTTTATAAACGAGCATATGAAGCAGATCAAAAGGCGACAAAAAAGGCACATGAACAATATCAAAGAATACAAAATGTGTACCACGAGGCAAAGACGATTGCCGAGCAATTTGACGATTTAGAAGGGAAACAAAAAACATATAAAAGGCTCCTTGAGCAAGAAAAATTGTATAAGCAAAAAGAAGAGCAACTTAACCAAGGACAAAAGGCATTACAAATTACTCCGTATGAAGAGCAAGTGATGAGCTGGGAAAATAGTGTTCGTGAAGCGAAAACAGCATTAACAGAAACAACTCGTATAAAAGTAGAAGTTGAAAAAGCACTTAAACAAGCAATAGAGCTTGAAGAAAAGGAACAAGATCGGGAAGATGAGCGGGAAAATACCCGAAGGCGCCTCTTGCAACTGGAAACATTATTTCCGACGGTGAAAGACATAGACCGGGAACAAACGGAATTAAAGAAGGAGCATGAAGCTCTTCAAAAGCTTGAAAGTTACGTAAAAGAAGAACGAAAGTCCATTGAAAAAAATGAAGAGAACTTAAACGAGTTATTTGAATGTATTCAAAAAGACGATCAAAAAGTAGAAAAACTTCAAGATGTAAGCAATGAATTACGTCAAGCTCGGGAACATTGGAAACAGTTGAAACATTATTTAGAGTTACAAATAAACGTTAATAACTGTCAAAAATCCTATAACGATGAAAGATCCGCCTATGAAAAGTTAGAAGAACAATTTAATCGTCTCGAACAAAGCTGGCTTGCTAATCAAGCAGTCGTACTTGCCGGACATTTACAGGATGGTGAAGCTTGTCCTGTTTGCGGAAGTTTGGAGCATCCGAATAAAGCTGTGGAAGGGGCGAAGGAAGTTTCCCGGGAAGAGCTGGAAGAAAAGAGAACAGTTTTACGAAAGAAAAAAGAAATTTTCGATCAAATATCTATTGATCTTCACAGTTTTCAAAATCAATTAAATATGCAAAAAAGCATCATTGAACAAGAAGGTTTTCCTGCAGCAGAAGCCACAGAAGCAATCAAAAAGGTACAAAAGCGTGGTGAACAGTTAAAGAAGCAAGAGGATGACTTAAATAGGCGTCGTAAACAGTTACGTGAATGGAAAGAAAAGTATCAAAAGGACGAGAAAGATTTACGTAAGCAAAAGGAAAATTTCGAAAAAAAGCGGGAAAACTATAATGAACAAGTGAAAATCTATGAACGAAAACATGCGGCTTTTGAAGAACGTTTGAAACAAATTCCTGAAAATTTGCGACAACTATCCGCATTAGAAACAGAAATAAAAAAGACAGAGAAAACGAAAGAAAAGTTAGAAAAAGCATGGAAACAAGCTCAAAAAAATAAACAGCGCGTAGAAAATGAACGAACGAAAATAAAAGAGCGAATGACTCGTTTAACGGATCAAGTAACAAAAAGTGAAAATAAATGGAAAGAAGCAAATCGTCAATTTAAGGAAAAACTAAAACATGCGAACTTTGAAGATGAGGAGACTTATCGATCAGCAAAAATGTCTGTTGAAGCTCTTGATGAGTTACGAACAAATATTGAATCGTATAAGCAACAAGTTCATACATTAAGCAGTCAAATTAAACAGTTACAAGAACAATTAAAAGATAAAGAAAAACAAGATGTTGAAGAGTTATCTAAGCAAGTTGATATATTTAAAAATAAATATGAACAATCGTTACAAAAGCAAAATCAAACGAAACATTATGTCACAGAATCAGAAAACTTGCACCAACAACTAGAAGAAACGTATGAAAATATAAAAGATAAAGAGAAGGCATATGCGAATGCAAGTGAATTGTATGATATCGTTCGTGGTCAAAATGAGCTACGAATTTCTTTCGAGCGTTATTTACAAATCGATTATTTAGAGCAAATTTTAGAAGCGGCTAATGAACGGTTATTTGACATGTCAAACGGGCAGTATGTGCTTAAACATAGTGATCGGCAAGAAGCGTATGGTCGTCAAAGTGGCCTAGCCCTTGATGTGTATGATGCATACACTGGGCTTGATCGTGATGTAAAGACGTTATCGGGCGGAGAAAAGTTTAATGCTTCCCTCTGTTTAGCATTAGGTGTATCAGACATTATTCAAAGTCATCAAGGAAATGTTGTTATTGATACGATGTTTATAGATGAAGGATTTGGCTCCCTAGATGATGAAACCTTACAAAAAGCCATTCAAACGATTATAGGCTTACAAGAAACCGGTCGAATGATCGGTGTTATTTCCCACGTCCAGGAGTTAAAAGATGCTTTTCCAGCAGTTTTACAAGTCGAAAAATCACTAGAAGGACATAGCCAAACGAAATTTATTATAGATTAATTGGAATGTCGTGTATATTTCCCTGAAACTCGCTCAAAGTAATGAAAAAGGGTGAAATATATGCGACATTTATTTGCGTTAATGATTAAATTTATTATCGTCGGTACGATTATTTTTTCTATTTTAGGGTTGTTTTCCTCAACGTCCTTTATGGCGTTATTTGTCATTAGTGGTCTTATTACATTAGCAAGTTACATCATTGGAGATATGTATATTTTATATCAAGTTGGTAATGTCGCCGCTACGATTATCGACTTTGTCATTTATTTTTTAGCCGTTTGGACGTTAGCTGGATCGGTGATTGGAATTCAAAGTGGAATTACCCTCGCATCCCTTGCAGCAGCGTACTTTTTAACATTAGCTGAGCCGCTTTTTCATGCGTATGTTATTGAGCGAGTCTTTCATGTTGATATTCAAGAGGATGATATGGAAGTAGATTTTCAAACAGAAGCTTCTGAAGAAAAGGTTGTTGATATTGATGAGTTAAAGCGTAAGATAAAAAAGAAGCGAAAATAAAGAGTAATGATATGTTCGTAGTCGATTTTTCCCATACTCCATGGTAATATAAATTTAAATGTTTTTTACTAGGAGATGTGCGAAGATGCTTCAAATTTATTTTTATACGCGGGATCATTGCACGCTCTGTGATCAAGCGTTAGATTTGTTAAAAATGTTTGAAAACAAATATCCACATACGATCGAACGAAGGGATATTACGACGAATGTCGATTGGTTGCGAAAATACCGTACCGAAATTCCAGTACTTGAAATAAACGGTGATGAACTAAAAGCAGAGGAATTAAATATTGTATCTTTAGAACAATTTTTAGAGCGTCACACATAAAAATGTAAACCCTTATCTCATTATTGACGTAGTGTTGGATTTTCTTTATAATTAAAGTACAATGTTTTTTATACATCAAGTGGGACAATTTTATAATCGCGGGACGTTAAATGACCCACCTACTTTTGTAAGAAAAGGTGTTTTTAAATGAAAACGATTCTTCGGCTTCAAAGACAATTGTATCCAGAAATTGTACAAACGATGCAAAGTCGTTATACCGTTTTACAATCGATTCACTTTTTACAGCCGATTGGGAGACGTGCATTAGCGAGACAACTTTCAGAAACCGAGCGTATTGTCCGAAGAGAAATCGATTTTTTAGAAGAACAAAATTTCATTCGAATTACACATAAAGGGATGTATACAACTGAAGCTGGAGAACAAATATTAAAAGATTTAGCCCCTTTCATGCATGAAGCGATGGGAATGCGTAAATTAGAACGCAAACTTCAGAAGCGATTAAGAGTTGAAGAAGTTATTGTTGTTGCTGGAAATAGTGATCAAAATGAATGGATCAAGCAGTCCATGGGGAAGGCTTGTGTTCAATTTTTAAAAAAGCACTTACGTCCGGAAGAGACGATTGCTGTTACTGGAGGAACAACAATGGCGGCCATTGCTAGTGAGATGACTCCCTTTGAAGTGGCGAAATCATGTTTATATGTGCCTGCCCGGGGTGGAATTGGAGAACGTGTGGAAAATCAAGCGAACACGATCGCTTCTGAAATGGCCCGGAAAGCCGGTGGTGATTATCGACTGCTTTATGTACCCGATCCGTTAAGTGAATCGAGTTATGAAACGATGATAGAGGAACCAGTGATAGCTGAGACGTTAAGTATTATTAATGATGCCGATGTCGTGGTACACGGGGTTGGTGATGCACTGACGATGGCGGAACGAAGGAGAACCTCGGAGCGTGTGCTAAAAAAGATCAAAGATGAACAAGCTATTAGTGAGGCTTTCGGTTATTATTTCAATCAACATGGGAAAGTCGTTCATCAAGTGCGTACATTAGGGATTCAACTAGAAGACGTCCATCAAGCGAAATGTGTCATTACTGTAGCTGGTGGTGCGTCAAAAGCGAAAGCTATCTTATCGTATTTTAAGCGTGGACGAAGCGATTTGCTTATTACCGATGAAGGTGCCGCGAGAGCGATGCTTGAGGTTTTGAAGGATAGTTAAGTGGGGTGTCTATTAAGGTATTACTACCTTTATATAAAAAAATATTTAGGAGGAATGAGGATGACAGTAAAAGTAGGTATTAATGGTTTTGGTCGTATTGGCCGAAATGTTTTCCGTCATGCATTAGGTAAAGAGGGTATTGAAATTGTTGCGGTGAATGATTTAACAGATGCTGACATGTTAGCTCATTTACTCAAGTATGATTCTGTTCATGGTACATTAGATGAAGAGGTTTCCGTAGAAGGTTCTACGCTTAAGGTTGGAGATCGTGAGATTGAGGTGTTATCAGAAAGTGATCCGGCGAACTTAGCGTGGGGTGATCACGGGGTTGAAGTTGTTATTGAGTCTACCGGTCGTTTTACAGACCGTGAAAATGCGCAGAAACATATTGATGCGGGAGCGAAAAAAGTTATCATTTCAGCACCAGCAGCAGATGATGATTTGATGGTTGTTTTAGGGGTTAATGAAGATGATTACAACCCTGAGGAGCATCATATTGTGTCTAATGCGTCCTGTACGACGAACTGTTTAGCACCATTTGCGAAAGTGCTTGATGATAAGTTCGGTATTAAGCGTGGGCTTATGACGACAGTTCATGCGTATACAACGGATCAGCAGATTTTAGACTTGCCTCATAAGGATTATCGTCGTGCTCGTGCGGCAGCGGTGAATATGATTCCAACGTCAACCGGAGCAGCAAAAGCAGTTGGTCGAGTCCTACCAAGTTTAGATGGTAAGTTAAATGGTATGGCAGTTCGAGTACCAACACCAGACGGTTCTCTCGTTGACTTAGTCGCAGAGTTAGAAACAGACGTAACTAAAGAAGAAGTAAATGCAGCCTTTAAAGAAGCGGCTGAAGGAGATTTAGCCGGAGTTTTAAGCTATACAGAAGAGCCTCTTGTCTCTAGTGATATTGTAGGAAATCCAGATTCTTCAATTGTTGATGGATTATCCACCCTTGTGATTGAAGATAAAATGGTAAAAGTCGTATCATGGTATGATAATGAAATGGGTTACTCCGCCCGTTGTGTTGACTTAGCAATTTTCATGAAGGAAAAAGGACTGTAAGAATGAAACGGGGAGGACTTAGATCCTCCCTTTTTTTCCGTTTATGAATAAGGAATTTTCTGCTAAAATAAATATAAATCGTAAAACTTGGAAACATAAGCATTCATACATATATTGGTTGTGAAATTGAGGAGGGTGAAACTTGTGAATAAACAAACGCTAGAAGACCTTGATGTTCAAGGAAAGAAGGTTTTTTGCCGGGTTGATTTTAATGTTCCGATGGTTGGTGGAGAAATTACCGATGATACAAGAGTGCGTGCGGCACTTCCGACGATTACTCATTTAGTTGAGAAGGGTGCGAAAGTTATTCTTGCATCACACTTAGGTCGGCCAAAGGGAGAAGTCATTGAGGATTTACGTCTAGACCCAATCGCTAAGCATTTAAGTAATTTGTTAGGTAAAGAAATTTTAAAAACGGATGCTGTTTATGGACCGGAAGTTGATGAAGCGATTGACAAATTAGCTGACGGTGATATTTTGCTTATTGAAAATGTCCGTTTTGAAGCAGGAGAAGAAGCAAATGATCCAGAGTTAGCGAAGGCTTTTTCTGAAATGGCTCACTTTTATGTGAATGATGCTTTTGGTGCGGCACATCGTGCTCATGCCTCTACAGAAGGGGTAGCGAGATTGCTCCCGTCTGCAGCTGGATTACTCATGGAAAAGGAGTTGTCTGTTTTAGGTGAAGCTCTTTCAAATCCTGAGCGTCCGTTTACAGCAATTATCGGTGGTGCGAAGGTAGCCGATAAAATTAATGTTATCGATCGTTTGTTAGATATCGTTGACAATTTAATTATCGGTGGTGGTCTTTCCTATACGTTTTTAAAAGCACAAGGTTATGAGATTGGTAAGTCACTATTAGAAGAAGATAAAATGGATTTAGCTAATGAGTTTATTGAAAAGGCGAAGGAAAAAGGTGTCAATTTTGTGTTACCGAAAGACGTCATTATTGCGAATGATTTTGCAGAAGATGCTGACACAAAAATCGTTTCTATCGATGAAATTCCAGCAGATTGGGAAGCGTTAGATATTGGACCTGAGACGAGAAAAGCTTACGGTGAACTCGTTGATGAGTCAAAACTCGTTATTTGGAATGGTCCGATGGGTGTTTTTGAGATGAATCCGTTTGCTGGGGGAACGAAAGAAGTCGCGCGAGCCCTTGCTGAAACAGAAGGATATACAGTTATCGGTGGTGGGGACTCGGCAGCAGCGGTGGAACAATTCGGGTATGCGGATAAAATGGATCACATTTCAACCGGTGGTGGAGCTTCCTTAGAGTTTATGGAAGGGAAAGTTTTGCCGGGCGTTGATGCTCTTTCAGATAAACAATGACTAGAAGAGGTGGTTTACGATGAGAAAACATGTTATTGCAGGAAATTGGAAAATGAATAAGACGAGGGATGAGGCTGTTGCCTTTATAGAAAAGGCAGTGGAAAAGGTGGAAGCTTCAGAACAAGTAGAAGCGGTTGTTTGTGCACCATTTCCATATTTAAGTGAACTCGTTGAAAAGGCTAAAGATAGTCACGTAAAAATTGGAGCGCAAAATATGCATTATGAAAAAGATGGTGCTTACACCGGTGAAGTAAGTCCAGAAATGTTAGTCGATATTGGTGTTACTTACGTCATTATCGGTCATTCTGAGCGAAGAGAGTATTTTGCCGAAACGGATGAGAGTGTGAATAAAAAGGTAAAAGCAGCCCATAAGCACAATTTAACACCTATTGTTTGTGTTGGTGAGACACTCGAGCAGCGGGAAGCGGGAGAGACGAAATCCCACGTTGAAAATCAAGTAAAAGCTGCTTTAGACGGTGTTTCAGAAGAAGATGTCGAAAAGACGATTATTGCATATGAACCGATTTGGGCAATTGGTACAGGAAAAACAGCTTCTAGTGAAGATGCGAATGAAGTTTGTGCTCACATTCGTAAAGTTGTCGCTGACATTGTTTCGGAGGATGTTGCTAATCAAGTCATCATTCAGTATGGTGGTAGTGTAAACCCGGATAATGTTGATGAACTCCTTGCAACATCTGATATTGATGGAGCGTTAGTCGGTGGAGCTAGTTTAGAAGTGGATTCCTTTATACAACTCGTTCAGGCAGGTGCAAAATGAGTAACAACGAATTAGCTGCATTAATTATTTTAGATGGATTTGGTTTGCGGGATGAAGTGTACGGAAATGCAGTGAAACAAGCAAACACACCGAATTTTGATAAATATTGGCATGAATACCCTCATGCAAAGCTAACTGCTTGTGGTGAAGCGGTAGGCTTACCAGAAGGTCAAATGGGGAACTCTGAGGTCGGTCATTTAAATATTGGTGCTGGCCGGATCGTTTATCAAAGTTTAACACGGATTAATCGTGCGATTGAATCGGGAGAATTTCGTGGCAATGAAACGATAATTCAGGCGATGAAACGTGCAAAGAAAAAAAACCGGGCTGTTCATTTACTCGGGCTTTTGTCTGATGGTGGTGTGCATAGTCATATGGATCATCTTTTCGCATTGCTTGAAGTAGCGAAGGAGCAGAAGATTGAAGATGTCTTCGTCCATATCTTTTTAGATGGTCGAGATGTTGGTCCAAAAACGGCTTTAACATATATCGAACAAACCGAAGGAAAAATGACAGAAATCGGCGTTGGAAAAATTGCGACTGTTTCGGGTAGGTATTATGCCATGGATCGGGACAAGCGCTGGGACCGGGTGAAAAAGGCTTATGATGTGTTAGTGTATGGTGATGGTCCAGCCTTTCGATCGGCGAAAGCCGTTGTCGAACATTCCTACGAAGAGGGAATCCATGATGAATTTGTCATCCCGTCCGTCCTTCATGGGGATGATGGCAAACCTATCGGGCGAGTGTCTAACGGGGATTCAGTTATCTTTTACAATTTCCGGCCAGATCGGGCAATACAGCTGTCCCAGGCGTTTACGCAAGAAGGTTTTGATGGGTTTGCTCTTGGGGATAAGGTGTTAGATGATCTTCATTATGTAATGTTTACGGAATTTAGTGAGACGGTTTCTGGTGAGGTTGTGTTTGAGGATGTTGATTTAGTCGATACGGTTGGTGAAGTGTTGGCTGATCATGGTTTGAAGCAACTTCGCATTGCGGAAACGGAGAAGTATCCTCATGTGACGTTTTTTATGAGTGGTGGGCGTGAGGAGGAGTTTCCGGGAGAGAAGCGAATTTTAGTTGATTCTCCGAAAGTGGCGACATATGATTTGCAGCCGGAGATGAGTGCTTATGAGATAGCAGAACGGCTTGTGCGGGAGTTGCATGATGAGCAGCCGAATGCGATTCTTTTAAATTTTGCAAATCCGGATATGGTCGGTCATAGTGGGGATTTACAGGCGGCGATTAAGGCAGTTGAAGTTGTAGATGAATGTTTAGGAAAGGTCGTTGATGAAGTTTTATCCCTTGGTGGTCGGGCGATTATTACAGCAGATCACGGAAATGCCGATGTTATGTTAACGGAGGATGGTAAGCCAATGACGGCCCATACGACAAATCCGGTACCCGTTATTGTTACCGATAAGGCAGTGCGTCTACGAACAGACGGTATTTTAGCTGATTTATCGCCAACATTACTTGATTTACTCAATGTGGAACAACCTGAAGCGATGACAGGTTCAAGTTTAATAGAAAAATAAATTTAAGGAGAGAAAAGAATGCCTTATATTACAGATGTTTATGCTAGAGAAGTATTAGATTCACGAGGAAATCCAACAGTGGAGGTTGAAGTGTATACGGAATCCGGTGCTTTTGGTCGGGCGCTTGTACCTAGTGGTGCGTCAACGGGGGAGCACGAAGCGGTAGAACTCCGGGATGGGGATAAGGACCGTTACTTAGGGAAAGGTGTTTTACAAGCTGTTGAAAACGTAAATGAAGTCATTGCTGAGCGTGTCATTGGAATTGATACACGTTATCAAAATGAAATTGATTCAATAATGATTGAGCTTGATGGAACGAAAAATAAAGGAAAGTTAGGAGCAAACGCAATTTTAGGTGTATCAATGGCGGTTGCTCGGGCAGCGGCAGACTTTTTAGGATTACCACTTTACAATTATTTAGGTGGCTTTAATGCAAATGTTCTTCCGGCACCGATGATGAATATTTTAAATGGTGGGGATCATGCGGATAATAATGTTGATATTCAGGAGTTTATGATTATTCCTGTAGCAGCGAAGACCTTTGCTGAAGCCCTTCAAGTCGGAACAGAAATTTTCCATGCGTTAAGCAGTGTATTACAAGAAAAGGGCTTAAATACAGCTGTTGGGGATGAAGGTGGTTTTGCTCCTGATTTAGGTTCGAACGAAGAAGCGCTACAAACGATTATTGAAGCGATTGAAGCGGCAGGATATAAGCCAGATGAAGAAGTGAAATTAGCGATGGATGTTGCATCTTCTGAGTTTTACGAAGATGGAAAGTATAACTTAGCTGGTGAAGGTGTCGTTCGAACTGCAGAAGAAATGGTCGATTGGTATGAGGAAATGGTTGATAAGTATCCAATTATTTCCATTGAAGATGGTCTTGACCAAAATGATTGGGAAGGTACGAAGTTGCTCACGGATCGACTTGGCGACCGTATTCAGCTCGTTGGTGACGATTTGTTCGTAACGAATACAGAAAAGTTAGCTCGTGGTATTGAAGAAGGAATTAGTAATTCTATTCTTATTAAAGTGAACCAAATTGGAACACTTACAGAAACTTTTGAAGCGATTGAAATGGCAAAGCGTGCTGGATTTACATCCGTTATTTCCCACCGTTCCGGGGAAACAGAGGATACGACGATTTCCGATATCGCTGTTGCGACAAATGTTGGTCAAATTAAAACGGGTGCTCCTTCCCGAACGGATCGGGTTGCGAAGTACAATCAATTGCTCCGTATTGAAGATGAACTCGGGGATGTCAGCACTTACGCAGGGGAAGATGCTTTTTACAATTTAAAATAAATTTTTTGTTTAAGATGCTAGTCTGTTTTAGGCTAGCATCTTTTTTAGTTTAAATTAAGAGTTAGATGATTGGATTTTGTTAAAGACTTTCAGTGTTGCGCTTGGATAGGGTGTGGTAAAATGGCGATAGATTTAAGGGACGGAGTTGATTTTATGGATGTTTTACAGGTGATTAAAAATAGACGTTCGATTCATACATTTCAACCACAAGAAGTACCTGATGACATATTAATTGATATCTTTTCGTATGCTTCTTATGCGCCGACACATTATATGAAAGAGCCTTGGAACATAAAGATGTATCAAGGGGAAGGTCGGCACAAGCTTATCGATGAAAGTATGGCTAGTTATAAGCGTCTTGGCATGTTTGAGACGGGTAGTGAAGTAAAGACGGAAAAAATGATTGCTTCTATGAAAGACTTTCTGCTTGATATTCCCCATCATGCTCTTATTTATATGCCGATTGAAGAGGACCCTGTTCGCTATGAGGAAGAGTATGCTGCCGTGTGTGCGTTTATCCAAAATGCTCAGCTCGCAGCCTGGATCTTTGGCGTTGGGATGCTTTGGACGATTACACCGTATATGCATGATGCGGAATTTGTTCGTAGAATTGGCTTATGTCCTGACGAGGAGAAGGTAGTCGCTGTTATGCAAATAGGTTATCCGGAAAAAGTGCCGCGAAATCGAGGGAGGACACCTATTCAAGAAAAGATAGAGTTTATTCGGAAGTGAAGCAAGTAGTACAAAAAAATTGCCTGCCATAATGCAGGCAATTTTTCTATATTATTTTGTTAACTTCTCTTCCACAAAAGCAAGGACTTCATCAGTTGTCCGTAAAGATAAAATTTCTTCCTTGTAGCTAGCCATTTCTTCTTTAGATAAGGAACTTAATTGTGAACGAGCTGGTAAGATAGATGTTGCACTCATGCTAAATTCATCAAGACCGAGTCCGAGTAAAATAGGAATCGCAAGCTCATCTCCTGCCATTTCTCCACACATACCAACCCATTTACCTTCTTTATGGGCAGCTTGAATAACATTATCAATGAGACGTAAAATTGCTGGATGATAAGGTTGATATAAGTAGGATAGGTTTTCGTTCATTCGATCGGCGGCCATTGTATATTGAATTAAATCGTTCGTTCCGATACTGAAAAAGTCTACTTCCTTCGCAAATTGGTCGGCAATGACAGCTGTAGATGGGATTTCTACCATAATTCCGAGTTCAATGTCGTCAGAAACTTCAATGCCTTCTTTTTGCAAGTTTTCTTTTTCCTCTAAGAAAATTGCTTTTGCTTGTTGGAATTCTTCAATCGTTGCGACCATTGGGAACATAATTTTTAAATTACCGTAGACACTTGCTCGTAGTAAAGCTCGCAATTGGGGTCTAAAAACTTCTTCGTTTTCTAAACAATAGCGGATGGCTCGAACGCCTAAGAACGGATTCATTTCTTCTGGTAGTTCTAAATAATCGACTTCTTTATCGCCACCGATATCAAGAGTCCTGACAACAACGGGTTTACCATCCATTTTTTCTAAAACAGTTTTATAAGCTTCGAACTGTTTATCCTCCGACGGAAGTTCCGATTCATCCATATATAAAAATTCAGTTCGATAAAGGCCAACAGCTTCACCACCGTTAGCTAATACTGCTTCAACATCTTCCGGTGTTCCAATATTCCCGGCAAGTTCAACTTGTTCACCGTCTTTTGTGACAGTTGGTTCATTTTTAAGTTTTGCCCATTCTTTCTTTTGTTTTTCAAAGTCAGCTTGTTTTTGCTTATAAGCTTCGATTTCTTTTTCTGAAGGATTAATGACGATTTCACCAGCTAGTCCGTCAACGATGATCACATCTCCGTTGGATGCATCTTTTGTAATTGTTCCAGTTCCGACAACGGCTGGAATTTCTAGGGATCTTGCCATAATCGCAGAGTGTGACGTTCTTCCGCCAATGTCTGTTGCGAAAGCTTGAACAAACTCTCTATTTAATTGAGCCGTATCAGAAGGTGTTAAGTCATTAGCAATGATAATAACTTCCTCATCAATTAATGAGGGATTTGGAAGTGGTTTGTTTAATAAATGAGACATGACACGTTGAGTGACATCGCGAATATCGGCCGCTCGTTCTTGCATATATTCGTTGTCCATGTTTTCAAACATTGTGATAAACATATTTGCTGTTTCATCTAAAGCAACTTCTGCGTTTACTTGTTCGCTTGAAATTTTATCTTTAATCGGATCGATAAATTCTGGATCGCTTAGGACTAAAATATGGGCTGAGAAAATTTCAGCATGTTCTTTGTCAAGTTCCTTTTCCGTATGCACTTTAATTTTTTCAAGTTCTTCTTTGGAAATATCAAGAGCTCTTGTGAAGCGTTCGATCTCTTTTTCTGTATTTTCTACCGTCTTTTTTTCAAAGGATAAATCAGGTAACGTAAGTTCATAGGCTTTAGCGATAGCTACACCTGATGATGCCGCAATACCCGTAATTCTTTTCATAATAGACCTCCTATGTAAAAATCTTATAATCTCAATTATATCGCATTTACTCGTTAACTTTAAATAATCACTATAAGATAAAAAAATGTCTATTGTGAAATAAGCACCTTTTTTCCCTAAAATTTGGTATACTTTAAGTAATGATATTCTTATAGGGGTGTATCTTCATGACATTTCCGAGTGAGTTCGGCTTTTATCTTAGGCCTGGGGATATATTGTATAGTGGGAAGCATAAATATACGTGGGGTGTTGGTCACGTTGGCATTGTTGGAACGGATGGACTCGTTCGGCATGTGATTCCTTATGGGAAGCAGATGCACTCGATAGATGATTTTTTTAGAAATTTTGTTCATGTGTCTGTGCTTCGCTATAAATGTGAGAAAGTGAGTTATGAGGCTGCGGAAATGTCGGAATTACTGTTTAATGAAATTGAGCGGTATTCACTTCATCCGTCGTTACGAAAGGTTTCAAAAAATCATTGTACAAAGTATGTTTGGCAGTCGTTTTTTTATAGTCAATCCCGGGATGTTCTTTGGCAGTTGACGGATGGCATGAAGCTCGTTATTGTACCGAGTTTGTTTATATATGGTTCAAAAGGTGTATTTCAGAAAGTCCTTACGTTTTCTTATTAAGTATAGCTTTTTCTACTTGCTAATTTTGTTTCATTCATGATAAAATTGTATGTATTGACTTGTCGTTACAGGAGGTGCGGAGATTGACGGGACTTGTGACAGCTTTAATTGTGATTAACTCAATCGTTTTAATTGTATTTGTTTTATTACAGTCGGGGACGAGTGCTGGACTTTCGGGAGCAATCTCAGGAGGTGCTGAGCAGCTTTTTGGAAAGCAGAAGGCGCGAGGTATGGATTTATTTTTACACAGAGGTACGATCGTGACAGCTGTGTTATTATTCGTCTTAGCGTTTATTAGGACGTATGTTTTGTAAATGAGTAAACCCTTATTACGCTTAGGTAGTAAGGGTTTTTGTATGTATAAAAGACATCAGTAGATATTAACATATAGGAGAGAGATGATGATGCAAATCATTGAGCCAAAACCTTTTACCTTTGAAGGGGATACAGATCGAGCTGTTCTTTTACTCCATGGATTTACAGGAAACTCTGCGGATGTACGCATGCTCGGGAGATTTTTAGAAACGAAAGGATATACAAGCCATGCACCGATTTATCGTGGACACGGAAAAAGCCCTGAGGAGTTATTAAAATATACCCCTGATCATTGGGTAGAAGATTCAGAAAAAGCTTTTCGTCATTTGCAAAAGTTAGGCTATGAAAAAATTGCTGTTGTTGGCTTATCCCTCGGTGGGGTTTTAAGTTTGCGACTGGCAACAATGGAAGATGTCGTTGGTGTCGTTCCGATGTGTACACCGATGTTTTCAGATAATGATAGGCAGTTAAATGGTGGTTTTAAGCAATTTGCTGAAGAGTATAAAAAGTTAAGCCAGAAGAGTGATGCGGAAATTAAGCAAGAAATAAATGCGATTTTTGAAAAAGCACCAAATACATTTAAGGAAATTGGACAACTTATAACAAAGACCCGGGAAAATTTGTCGAAGGTAATAGCACCGATTAAAGTTGTTCAAGCTAGAAAGGATGAAATGATTAATCCAGAGAGTGCACCGTACATTTATGAACATGTCCAATCAACGAATAAAAAATTGTCTTGGTATGAAAATTCTGGTCATGCCATTACATTTGGTCCTGAGCGAAAACAACTTCAAGAAAATATTTATAAGTTCTTACATTCGTTAGATTGGTAAGTATGAAAAAGTGGGTGATAACATGAGTGAACAAATGCAACAATTTATCGTCAGGTTTTTCAATGAAAGTGGTGTGCGGCCGCTTTCCGTAGAAGAGTTGCAGGATGAATTAAATATAGAAACAGCGGATGACTTTAAACAGTTAGTAATCGCTCTGAATGAGTTAGAGATGAGTGGTGAGCTTGTCAGGACACGGAAAGACAGGTTCGGTTTACCGGAAAAAATGAATTTAGTCCGGGGTACGATTCAAATGCATAAAAAAGGTTTTGCCTTTTTAATTCCCGATGATGAGGCGGAAACAGATATTTATATTCACCATTCGGATTTAGCTACAGCGATGAATAAGGATAAAGTTCTCGTTCGCCTTGAGCGAGGAGGTTCGGGTGGGCAACGTCCAGAAGGAAAAGTTATTCGGATTTTAAGTCGAGCGAATGAACAAATTGTCGGAACGTTTGAATCAAATCATTCGTTCGGATTTGTTATTGCCGATGATAAACGAATTCCCAATGATATTTTTGTACCTAAAGAAGGTGTTAATGGTGCGGTTACAGGGCACAAAGTTCTCGTTGAAATTTTGCGATATCCAGAGGGAAGAAGGAGCGCAGAAGGAAAAGTCGTTAAAATTCTCGGACATGAGAACGATCCAGGAATAGACATTCTCTCAATTATTTATAAACATGGTTTGCTTATTGATTTTCCGGAAGAAGTTTTAGAAGAAGCAAGAAATGTCCCTGAAGAGGTAAGTGAAGCAGAAATTGCGGAACGCCGGGATTTACGAGAAGAAACGATTGTTACCATAGATGGTGAAGATGCAAAGGATTTAGACGATGCGATTTCTGTAAAGCGGTTAGAGAACGGTAATTACAAGCTAGGTGTTTATATAGCTGATGTAAGTTATTATATTGAGCAAGGTTCTAAAATGGATGAAGAGGCGTTGGAAAGAGGAACGAGTGTCTATTTAATTGATCGTGTGATTCCGATGATACCGCACAGATTATCAAATGGAATTTGTTCGTTAAACCCAGGAGTTGATCGACTAACCCTTGGGTGTGAAATGGAAATTAATGAGCATGGGGAAGTTGTCAATCACAATATTTTTGAAGCGGTGATTCGCTCAAAAGAACGAATGACTTATCGAAATGTGAATAAAATTTTAGTCGATAAAGATGAAGACGTTCGAGCAGAATATGAAGAACTTGTACCGATGTTTGAGCGAATGGAAGAGTTAGCTAAAATTTTGCGAGCGAAGCGTATGAATCGTGGAGCGATTGACTTTGACTTTAAAGAAGCCCAAGTACTAGTTGATGAAGACGGAAAACCAACTGAGATTAAAATTCGTGAACGTTCTGTTGCCGAGCGACTTATTGAAGAGTTTATGTTAGCGGCGAATGAAACAGTAGCTGAACATTTTCATTGGATGAATGTACCTTTTATTCACCGAATTCATGAGGACCCTGATATTGGCAAGCTTCAACAGTTTTTTGAGTTTTTAGCAAGTCTCGGACATTCTGTTAAGGGATCCTTCAATGAAGTTCACCCACAAGTTTTCCAAAACGTTTTGAAAAAGGTAAAAGGACTTCCAGAAGAAATGGTTATTTCAAAACTCATGCTTCGTTCGATGAAACAGGCGAAATATGATCCGACAAATGTCGGCCACTTCGGATTATCAACGGAGTTTTATACACACTTTACCGCACCTATCCGAAGGTATCCAGATCTAACGGTCCACCGCTTAATTCGAACATATTTAATCGATGAAAAAGTAGATGTCGAGACGATGGATGTTTGGAAAGATGAATTACCAGAAATTGCCCGTCATTCCTCAGAGCAAGAACGCCTAGCTATTGATGCTGAACGGGAAGTTGATGATTTAAAAAAGGCCGAATATATGGAAGATAAAATTGGTGAGGAATTTGATGGTTACATTAGTTCAGTGACAAACTTTGGCATGTTTGTTGAATTAGAAAATACGGTAGAAGGACTCGTTCATGTCAGTTATATGACCGATGATTATTACCATTATGATGAGCGAAGTCATGCATTAATTGGTGAACGGACGGGAAAAACTTACCGAATTGGTGATCGCGTGCGTATTCGTGTGATAAGTGTGAATTTGGATGAGCGCGTTGTCGATTTTGATTTAGTGGAGGAGTGAAGAGGGTGTGTCTATCGTTAGTGCGTAGGCACCTTTTTCATAAAGTCTTTGATTGCAAATTTACTTACTTTTGATAAAATATATATCCATGAAAATGTAAGGGGAGAGAATGAGAATGACGAGAAAAAGAAACCGACCGTTAGCGCAAAATAGGCGAGCATCCCATGATTATTTCATCGAAGAGACCTTTGAAGCAGGCCTTGTTCTTCAAGGAACAGAAATTAAATCGATTCGTGAAGGGAAAGTTAGTATTCAAGATGCTCACGCACGGATTATTAATAATGAAGCATTTGTTATTAATATGCATATCGCTCCCTATGAACAAGGAAATCGGTATAATCATGATCCGACACGGACGAGAAAGTTGTTACTCCACAGAAGTGAGATTAATAAATTAATTGGTTTAACACAAAGGCAAGGATATACGCTTGTGCCGTTAAAGCTATATATTAAAAATGGTTATGCAAAATTGTTAATCGGTCTTGGAAAAGGAAAGAAAAAGCATGACCGACGGGAAGATTTAAAACGACAGCAGATGCAGCGGGATATTGATCGAGCGATGAAGGAACAATATAAATAAACGTGCAGTGAACTTGATAAAAGCGAGGAACGTGTTATAATAGAGCATGGTTGAACAATACCTTTATACAAATGGGGACGTTCAGGTTTCGACAAGGATAGATTGAGCTTGGGTGGCGAGTCGAGGTTACGTCTCGTAAAACGTTACAAGCCTTTAATTGGCGAAGAAGATAATTTAGCTTTAGCAGCGTAAAGCTAGCTAAAGGGTCCTATCTGGTATCGCCCGTGTACTAGAATAGGGTCTCAATGAAGCGGGATAGACTATTTGTCCACCACCTGAGGATGAGTAGTTGAAACGAATCAGGTTAGCTACAAGGAAGCCTGTTGGTAGGCCGAGTTGATAGCGAAAGATAGTATACCAACTATGCTCGTAGAAACCTAAGTGGCAATATCTTTGGACGTGGGTTCGATTCCCACCGTCTCCATACATATACTTTAAATGAAAATCCATGCTAAGCATGGTTTTTTTTATGGAAAATTATTTTAGATAAGTAAAATAACAGTTTATTATAAATGTTTATAGTTTAAAAAAGCCTTCCTCAAAGGCTAATTTTCTTTCTAGCATCTCTTTCGTATATTTCCCATTACGCGGAGTCACCACATCATAGTATTTAAGAATCCATTCAGTTCTTTTTTTCTTTTGTTCAATTTGTAGAAAGGGGTAATATTTTTTGCTTCTACAATAAATAACGTTGGTGAATAAAAATCAGCTTATAAGCCTACGTACTATTTCGAAATAAAAACCGGAGAATATTTTTGAATAAAGTTGTAAAACAGAGTATTTCATCAGAACCCTTAGCTGTTTCCAAATGTTGGTAAGTATTGCTATGTGATTAACTTATTGCTCAGTTTTACCTATATTTCACCTCGAAAATATCAGTTATCAAATAGAATTTATATCTATGAAAACTACCTCTAAAAGCCGTTGCAGGATAGTTTACTTTTTTCCTTCTATTCGCATTTAAACAGAATTAATGATAAACTGCTTGATAAGATTATTTGTTGAAAGGCAGAAAAGAGATAGAACTGGAGTGGTACATGTTGTCTCAAAGTGAAGATTTCCCCGAACGGCAAAAGCATGAGCAAACGATAGAAAGGTTTGTTGAAAGTATCGCAAAAAATATGAGCCTTTATGGGATAACACCTTCTATCGGTCGCCTTTATGGGGTTCTTTATTTTTCAGAAGATCCAATGACTTTAGATGATATGACAGATGCATTACAAATGAGTAAGACGAGTATGTCGACTGGCATCCGTGCGTTGTCAGATATGCGAATGGTTGAATCAACTTTTCGCCGGGGTGTTCGAAAGGACCTTTATCAAGCTGAGGAAGATTGGTATAAATCCTTTACAACATTATTTGGCAAACAGTGGCGTTCAAGTACAGAGAAAAATACGGAAGAAGCGAAAAAAGCAATCGAAGTGCTTGAAAAATTATATGATAAAGTTCAATCAGATGAGTTAAAACAGGACATTCAAGCAGATATTGAACGATTAATATATGCGAAAAACTATTACCAATGGTTGCTACGTTTTATTGAAGTTACTGAAAGTGGAAAGATATTTGAATATATTCCGAAAGAAAAATGAATAAACCTTACAAAATCCTTAATGTATGGGTTCATAAATAACCCGTATGTTAAGGATTTAATTTTTACACATTCTACTATATTTCCAGCTATATTTTTTATTTATATGGTATTAATTGGGAAAAGTGACAAGTTCCAATTTGTAAATTCTATCATTTTTTATAAATTGTCATTATTTTGTAGGAATGTGGAGTAAAACCTAGCAATTCGCAGGGAATGTTGTATTAAGTTCGTACAGTATAAACTGTATGAAGTATATATTCCATATCTAGTCTATATCGAGTTTGATTTGCTCAACCGGAAAAGGTTATAGTGTAACCATGCATAAAACCGGGCGAAACAAGGCAAACGGTTTTAGTTGCATTCAAATGCCTTGCTCATGGCTAATAAAGAAAGGCAATGAATGAGTTTGCATGAGAAAATTAATGAGGTGAAAAGTTTGCAAGTGATAGAGGTTCAAAATCTCTCAAAAGTATTTGGAAGAAATCCTAGACAGGCAATGAAGCTTGTAGAGCAAGGCTTGTCAAAGGATGAAATACTGGAAAGAACAGGCCATACAGTAGGGGTCAATCAGGCTACATTTTCAGTAAAAGAAGGAGAAATATTTGTTATTATGGGACTGTCCGGAAGTGGAAAGTCCACACTCGTTCGATTAATCAATCGATTAATCGAACCAACGAAGGGCTCTATCTTCATTGAAGATGAAGATTTATCCACAATGAATAAAGAATCACTCCGTAGAGTCCGTCGTGAAAAATTAGGAATGGTGTTTCAAAGTTTTGCTTTATTTCCACACCGTACCGTTTTAGAAAATGCTGAATTCGGTTTGGAAATACAAAAAGTTCCAAGGGAAGAGCGAACACAAAAAGCAAAAGATGCTTTAGATCTAGTTGGATTAGAAGGATATTATGATCAGTATCCAAATCAACTTTCAGGTGGAATGCAGCAGCGGGTCGGTTTAGCAAGAGCCTTAGCAAATGATCCAGATGTCTTATTAATGGATGAAGCATTTTCCGCTCTTGATCCGCTTATTCGAAAAGAAATGCAAGATGAGTTAATTGACATTCAAGCTAAAACAAAGAAGACGATACTTTTTATTACCCACGATTTAAACGAGGCACTTCGATTAGGTGATCGAATTGCGCTTATGCGTGATGGTGAAATTGTTCAAATTGGTACACCTGAGGAAATTTTAGTTCAACCAGCGAATAAATACGTTGAAAAATTTGTTGAAGATGTTGACCGTTCAAAGGTCTTGACTGCTCAACATATTATGCAACGTCCAGAAACAATAAATATTAATAGGCATGGTCCAAGAGTGGCCTTAAATCGTATGCGAAGAGAGGGTATTTCGGGAATTTATGTCGTAGATGGTAATCGTAATTTAAAAGGTTATGTAACAGCAGAAGATGCTGCAGAAGCTCGGCGTCAAGATGCATCAACACTTGATGATTATTTAACGACAGATGTTCCAACCGTTGATAAAGATAAACCGATGGATGAAATTTTCGATATGATCTATGATTCATCGATGCCAATTGCGGTAAAAGAAGAC
>DATGRX010000055.1:0-7177 GCA_035303185.1 Bacillota bacterium | reverse complement strand
TATGAAACGACTTACTGTACTTTTTATGATACTGATTTTATTAGGAGGGTGTAGTATAGGTATGAGTGATGAAAAACTGCTACCGAAGGATATGAATGAAGAAGATTTACCCGAAGAACGGGCTTTTCAAGATGAATATACCCGAAGATTTTTATTATCGACAGAAGAAGTCCATTCAGGCTATTATCCCTTAAGGTCAAGAAATGGTCGATATGAAATGAGCTTTCCAAAAAACGGTGTCATCCCGATCGAACTTTATACAAGCTTAGATTACAAAGAAAGAATCCAATTTTCATCCATTGAAGATGAACATGTCGCAGTTCTTTACAATATTTTATATTTAAATTGGGAACCTGGCTCTGAAGATACTGGGCTTTCCATGCTAACGGGTAATGATACTGAAGAATTTGACTATAAAAAGAAGGAGAAAGAGGATCAAACCATATATATCTCACCATTGTTGGAAGATACTATCGAAAAAAATGGAGCGAAAACTTATGAATATTTTGCTTACATCCAAAACAAAGACTTTGAGGGTTCATTGAGCTTGTCTACAACTGTCTATTGTGAAGAGGGTTGTGAAGATGATCTCGATAAAATCCTTAAAGGAGTCCAAAAGTGGATAGAATCTTTTTCCTTTATAGATGTTAAGGCTGAAGAAGGTGCTTAAGAATGAGTGAAGAAATTTTACTAACAAATGAAATGAGATTGCGTATTATTGATTTAGAATACCAAGATTTATCCGGAGAAGAATTGGCTAGAGAAATTAAACGAATCTACCTTGAAGTGGAAGGAGAAGAATTTCCTGCTGAAATAGATGTTTATCAAACAGGCCAAAACGCGGATTATTATAGTGAATCAGGATATAAAGGAAGCGCGGTTCGTTTTTATTCAGAAGAAAACGATATTGAGTTTATATTATTTCTGAAGGATCACAAACAGCACAAGACTGGGAGTATAATGCCCGGGGAATATTTGCTGGCTTAGATTATTCTCAAGCGGAACATACCAGTCGTTTTACTAAAGAAGCCCTTGAAAAATTTGGTTATGAAAATGTTAAACATTATAAAGACTATGAAATTCCAGTAATTGGACTAGGCCACTCCTTGGCTAATAATAATAATGTAACAGCACATTTAGCTTTTGATACGTTCACAGAAGTGTATGGGGTTAATGGTGCCCAAGCAAGTTTTTACCAGCTTTATCATGCGGATGAAGACTTTCAAAAACTTGTCAAGAAAGAATATCCGGATCTGTATATCTCTCCTAAATTAATTTATCAGAAAAAGCCCGAAGACATAGAACGTATCGCAAGAAATCATTATGAAGATAAGTTTGATAATATTTATCAAGAGATTTCAGAGAATGACTTGCTTCATTGGGTAAGTGGCTCACGTGGTTTTTTGGAAATTGGCAATATCAAATATTATAAAACAAATGATAACTTTGATGGCCTTCGCACTGCCTTCGACAACATTCCTGATAAATTTATAAGAGACCTTCAATTATTGACGGTTCAATTCTTCAACAACTATGAAAAACCCGAAGATTTAAATAAATCGATTGAAGAACTAATCGGTTTAGATATGGAATTTCTAAGTGAGATCGAAGCAAAAGATTATATATTTAATCATGGAAAATTTGAACAGATGATCAAAGATGTTCATGAACGTTTACCTAGTTTTTTAAATCTTATCAATCAAATTACAAAAAATTCAGATGCCATCTTAAATGAACTCGTTAAAAATAAGTACATTACTCTTGATCAAAAGGTAGAACTTGCTGAAGCGCTTGAAACCGTAGAAAAAGAATTGCTCGTCGTCGAAAAAAATATTAATGACCTTGTCACAACATATGATTTATCCGAGGCAACCCGTTATGTAAATCGGTTTGACGTTATGGCAATTGAATTAAGTACGGCAATTAGCTTATATTATGCGGGAAAGAACATAGTCGAAGCCATGGAAAAACTTGATCATGAAGCTTATATGAATATCTTGGAAGAAATTGTACACGATCACTCTATCTATAATTTATTAGCAGCTCTTGACCTTGACGACGGAAAAAAATATATTGATGGAGATTTGTATTATTCCGCTAGCTATGGCGGACAAGAAATTTGGGTTAACATTTCTAATGCCCTACATATGTATTCAGAAGGAATTCATGTTTTAGATGAAAAAGAAGAATACATTAAAGACTTTAAAGAGCTTTATGAAAAAGAAATTCTTGATTATTTTGAAAAGAAAAAGGCTAGGACGATTAATACAATCAACAATATGGAAACCTACCCAAACAGCTATCAACATTTTTTAACTGAATACGGATTTTATTCAGCTCATAACCGTGAAATTGTTCGACTCACCGCCAAAAATGATATCCAACCACTAGTTGGTGTCAGCATATCTGAAGAATATCAAGATATGATGAGAAGCATAGATGAAGGAAAAGAACTGATTGAAACGAGTCGAAACGCCATCGAAAACTTATTCGATGAAGAGCTCGCTATCTCGAAAAGATTTGATTTAGCAAGGGGGTTGTAGTCATGAGTGACGATGAAAAAACAATCCATGTACCTGTTCGTATCGTCGACTTTGAAGACGTTAGATATAAAGAAAGACAATTAATAAATGCGATGGATAATATCCGAGAAACTGAAAACGATTTTGCCAAATTGTTTCATAATTTATTTGTCGTTCAAAATGAAAAAGGGATGGTCATTGACGCCATTCGTGAAGCCTTTTTAGAATATGAAAGTAAAAACGTCACGTTATATGCGCACATGACCCAAGAACGATGTGGTGAAATCGTCAGAAATTTAAACTTCCAAGTAAACAACAAACTCACCGTTCAAGATATGGAAATTGTTTATAAAGAAAAGAAAACATCGTAAAAAATGTTTCTTGACACAACCCTTTGAACAACGTTAAAAATATGTTACGATAAAAATGAAAATCAAATAGCAACACTAGGGGAGCTAATATTGGCTGAGAAGAACGATCACGTTCTGACCCTTTGCACCCGAACTAGATAATACTAGCGTGGGAAAGTGTAGTCGAAAGATCAAAACATATGTAGGCTGCACTCTCAACACGAGAATGTAGTCTTTTTTATTTTGCCAAAGGTGATCCCCCAAAAATAGACAGACGGTTTATCAACAGAAAAAATAAAAAGGGGAGCTGATGACATGACTTACCTTAAAAAGATTCGTCAAACATCACCACATATATACAGCATTATGAATGAAGTAGCATCTAACTTTACTGCCAATGGAATTATTGCTATCGGTGCGTCACCGTCCATTTCAAATATGCCGGATGAAGCGGAAGAAAGTGGTCGAAATGCCGATGCTGTAATTTTAAATGCAGGTACATTAAGTCAAGAAAGAGCCCGAGCAATGCTTTTAGCGGGAGAATCTGCTAATCACGCAAATGTTCCTGTCCTTTTTGACCCGATTGCAGTAGGAGCGACCCGTTTTCGAACCAGTGTTATTTATGATGTTTTAGATAATGTTGCGTTAACTGCGATTTGTGCAAATGCTGGAGAAATTGCCGTCCTTGCGGGAGCATTAGATAAAACTGAGAGTCCCGATAGTGCAATTGAGGAAAACGATCCTGCTTTAGCCGGGCAAGTTGCGAAAAAGTATGAATCAATCGTTATCGCAACTGGAGAAACGGACGTTATAACGGATGGTGAGCGCACCGTTCTTTGTCGAAATGGCGACCCGATGCTCACAAATATTACCGCTAGTGGTTGTTTATTAACAGCGATTATTGGTGCGTTTATTAGTGTAGCTAAGGATCCTTTAGATGCAAGTGTAAAAGGGATCGCTGCCTATGGTATTGCTGCTGAAAGGGCGATGCAACAAGCGAAGGGTCCAGGCACCTTTATTCCAGCTTTTTTAGATGAACTTTATACACTTACCGATAAAGATATTAAAGCCGAAAAAAAGCTACAAGTAAAATAAACTTATTATATAGAAGGGGTGTTCAGGATGAAGGATAAAAATCAAGCTTTAGAAACAAATACTCAAAAGAAATATGAATTTTCGGAAGAAGCGATTAAGAAACTTTTAAAAGGCAAAAAACCAATAAAGATTCGAGATGGTGTGATGCAAATTGATAAAGATCATCCAGATTATGAGCTTTGGCTAGAAGATTAAAGATAAATAAGGAAAGTCTTACGTTACGGAAAAGTATTTAGAACAGGAGGGACAAGAATGGAACAAGTCCTTTTTATTGAAACAGGAATGGGAATAGATGTGCACGGTCAGGATGTGAATGAAGCGGCCAGTCGAGCGGTGAAAGACGCGATTCATTACAACTCAATGCCGGGAATTCGCACCATACTACCGGATAATGATTTAAACAATATGCGCGTACACATTAAACTCGCTGTACCGATGGATAAGGAAAAGTTAGATAAAGAAAAAATAAGAGCGCTTATCCCCTACGGAAAAGTTACGGTAGAAGTGATGGATGGCGGCATGGTATCTTCAAGTGGGATTATTTTAAAAGACCAAGGCGATAAAAATGATTTAATGTATATTGTAAATGCGGTCATTGAAGTCGGATATTAAATAAGGAAGGTCGTGCAAAACGCCTTCCTTATTTTTGTTCATTGTCCCACTAGTGTCGAAGAGATAGAGCAAAACTTGCAAAGATAATAAAAACGACGACTGAACTTGCACTAATCATGATGGACGTCAGTTTGATAGGCGTATTAAACAGTGCCGGTATTGAGCTAATTAAAATCGCACCGGATAAACCCATCCCTAAAATTAAAACGACTAAAATTTTATCCATCAAATCACCTCACTAAAAAAAGGTAAATAGCGCGTCTGTAGTGCCATTGTTAGTTTTTATTGTAAAGCAATCTGTTTTTAGGATCAATGCATTTTATGAATCACTTTGCTTAACTTTGTTAATCTCGCCTTCAAATTGGAACTTATTTAATATTTGCTTTACATTCTTGTCCTTTTTGAAAGTTTTAGATAAGGTAGGGGCAGTTTTTCGTAGGGGTGGTTCTTTGAGCTCGGGTGTTCAAGTAAGGTAGTGCGTGATATTTGTTGAAAGGTTACTTCCTGGTGGGTTTTCAAGTAAGGTGTGCGCGGATTTTCGTTGTAAGTTTACTTGAAGGCGGTGTTTCAAGTAAGGTAGTGCGTGATTCTCGTCTTAAGTTTACTTGAAGGCGAGGTTTCAAGTAAAGTGTGCGCGGATTTTCGTTGTAAGTTTACTTGAAGGTGGGTTCTCAAGTAAGGTAGCGCGTGATTTCCGTTGTAAGTTTACTTGAAGGCGGTGCCTCAAGTAAGACCGGCGCACATTTTCGTCGTAAGCTTATTCCGGACCCGCATGCAAAGTAAGGTGAACGCAGATTTTTTATTGTGAGTTTACTTGCATATGAGTTTTCAATGAAGTTCATGCTCATTTGTCAAGTTTATTTGAGAGCAATCTGTGAAATAAGTTAGCACCGTTTTCGTATTTTTTTAATTAAAATCGCCTTCACAATGTTTTATCCATCAAGAATTTTTGATAAACTGAAAAGCATCCGGCTATTTAGTTTATAAATAGAGAATAGATCCTTCTATGAACGGGAATAAGGCTCTAGATAGTGAGGTTTTACGCGTATGAAAATGCTAATTCCAATTTTTATCGTATTTATTATCTCCTTTTTATTGTTTTTTATCTGGATGTATAAAAATGAGGGGAAATCGCATCTCGTTCCGCTCATCATCGCTGCGTTTACTCTTGCATTAATCCCCACGGTTTTATTTGCCATCATTTTGCTTCCTTTTTTTGGATTTACAACGGTCTTGAATCTTTCTCTTAGCTTAGGCATATCTAAAGGGGAACTTATGCTATTAGCTATTTCTTTCATTGTGTATTTTTTCACCTTAGACTCTCTAATTGAAGTCCTTATGAAGGCTATTGTAGGCGAAGGTTTGCTATATCAATTCGTAATATTCCTTGTGCGATTTTTCATGTTTTATGTCATTAGTATATTTTTAGGAATCGCTCAAACAAGCAGTCTGATTCTTGCTCTTTTAACAGCGTCCATTTTACTCATCGGTGAGTATCTGTATCATAGACGTTCATGTAAAAAAGAGTAAAATAAAGTTCGCTATTTCGGAAATTTATTTGAATGGGCTTGCATCGTTTGCCATAGTGCTATTTATTTATTTTTGGTTTTGGGATGTGCAAGGAATTGGAAAAGCATTATAATCAAAGGGTGAAAAGTAGGTGTTTGTATGGGAGAATTGTTTGGACAAATATTAGTTGTCATTTTAATTTTTGTGGGACTTTATGTGCTTTATCGCAAGGGGATTATCCGGCGGGTGCCGCTGCCGACGCCGTTTTTTATGCATTGGAAGGGGCGGCGGTCAATTAGTGCTAGATTTTGGAAGTTTGGCGATGACCGGGTATATGTTTATTACCTTCGCGATGGAGAAGAGTATACGTTTCGTTATGACGTGGCGATAAAGCAGGGGGAAGTGATCCTTAGTGTGAGAAACGGGAGCCGTGAAACTTTGTTTAAAGAGGCATTTACGGATGATGCGAAAGGGAAGGTTACCTTTCGAGCGACAAATCGATTTCATGAAATTGTATTAAGTGGTAAAAATGGTAGAGGTTCTGTGAGGGGCGAGTTTATTGAGACTTCGTCATGATTTCTTCCTGTCATTTTCATTTCTTAAAACACCGAGAACAGTCGAAGGACATTTATCTCCATTACTAAAAGGCAGTCGGTTGAAGTAATGAAAAAATCTCTAATAAAAGTTACCCTTTTTTATTTTCCATATCGAAGACTCCCTTAAAGTATTTTTTAATCTTTAGGGTAAAATAAACAAGGACCACTGTGTGAGGGAAGTTAGACAAGAAACCACTAAGAAAAAGAGGGAACATATAATGAAAAGACTACTACTAGCCATCCTTATTGTTTTATCCATTACAGCTTGTTCCAATACAGCAGACGGGAGCCATGTGAATATGGAAGAAGAACAAGCATTTTCAACGATTGAAATTGAAGAAATTGAAGGCTATGTCGCTAATGGATATTCGGTCATCGACGTGCGTGAAATTGATGAATATGAGGAAGGACATATTCCAGGAGCGATACATGCACCCCTTTCGCAAATTCAAAACAACGAATTTTCACCCCTCGCCAAGGATGAAAAATACGT
>DATGRX010000054.1:0-42749 GCA_035303185.1 Bacillota bacterium | reverse complement strand
GCTAAATTAACGTGTGCATGAGCAGAAGCCCACTTTAGTTGGAGAGAAGCAGACATAAATATTCCCATTCCAATACCAATGATTAAGTATAATACAGCGATTTTTAACCATCTTGGTCCCATATGTATCACCTCCATTATAGGTAATTATATTTGGTTTAACATTAAATGTAAAATAAATGGAACCGCTTTCATACAGTTAAATATATGTACCAAGCGCTGAGCTTTTGATATTATTGTTTATAGGAGTTTTAATTTATGCAAGAACAAATTTATTTTTATTATACAAACGATTTACATAGTGATTTTACGTATTGGCCTCAGGTCGTTCATTATTTTCATAAAAGGCGTATAAAACATAAACGTAAAGATGAAGCATGTTTTATCGTTGATATTGGAGACCATATTGATCGAGTTCACCCTATCGCGGAAGCTTTTATGGGCAAAGGAAATGTGCAACTATTAAATGAGGCAAGTTATGATGTTATTACAATAGGTAATAATGAAGGAATTACATTAAGTCATGATGATTTATTTCATCTTTATAATGAAGCACAATTTGACGTCGTTTGTTCAAATCTTAATAGTTTAACGGAGAAACAGCCAGATTGGTTAAATAAAGTGATATATAAACAAACTGCTTCCAATGTGAAAATCGCCATTTTAGGATTAACGGCAGCTTTTAATCCATTTTACAACTTACTCGATTGGCATGTAGAGGAACCGACGGAAACATTACATAATGAGTTAGCGCGATTGACTGATGACGTTGATATCGTGATTTTATTATCTCATTTAGGATTAAATGAGGATCGCTCAATCGCTAAAAACTTTCCACAAATCGATCTCATTATCGGTGGCCATACACACCATCTATTAAAATCAGGTGAAATTGTTCGGGAAACTCTTTTAACAGCTGCAGGAAAACATTGCTCACATATTGGAGAGGTTATGTTATTATGGGATCATGAGAAAAAGAAGCTTGTACAAAAAGAAGCGTATGTCACAAATATTACTCATATGAAAAAAGATGAAAAAACTGTTCATGTAATCAAAGATTTACAGGATAAAGCTCATGATAAAATGTCACAAGTAATTGCAGAAACAAAGGAACAACTTACGGTAAATTGGTATCAAGAAACATTTTTGATGAAAAAGTTAACAAATACATTAAAAAAATGGACAAAGGCAGATTGTGCGATGTTGCCATCAGGGTTATTATTAGATCATTTACCTGTAGGTGAAATTACTTTGGGAGATGTTCATCGCATTTGTCCACATCCGATAAATCCTGTTGTCGTTAATGTTTCGGGGAGAGAAATCAAGGAAATCGTTAGAGTCGGACAAACGAAAGAGTTTATGAATCTTCATTTAAAAGGATTTGGTTTCCGAGGAAAAGTAATAGGAAAAGCAGTTTTTTCAGGAATCACTTTTGATACTAAAAATAAAAAAGACCATTATATTAAAGATGTTTTTATTAATAATAAACGAATAGTAGATGAAAAAATATATTCTTTTGCAACGGCTGATATGTTTATTTTTGGGCGATTACTACCGGAAGTGGCGAAATCGAAACGGAAGGATTTATTTTTACCCGAATTTATCCGCGATATACTCGTACATACGTTATATAAAGTATAAGCTTTGTAACATCATATCCACCTTTGCATAAAATGTACAGATGCTAAGAGGAGGTATATGATGATTACTTTAAAACCAATTTCAATTAAAAATCACCAATTTCAAGGAATACACGTAAAGTTACCGAAAACAAATTTATTAATGATTAGAAATGAAGTAGGCTATATTATGTGTGGAGCCTTGGATGTAGATTTATTAAATGAGAAATTATCAGAGCGAAATATTATCGCAGGACGAGCCGTCGGTGTAAGAACGATAGAAGACTTACTTGATGCTCCATTGCAAAAAATAACAACGGCCTCAAAACAATACGGCTGGGAAGAAGGAATATCTGGTCGAGATGCACTTCTTAAAATATCTAAAATTCATATGTGATATAATGAACAAGATTGAAGTAAAGATAATGGATTTTTAAAAAAATATTTGCTATGATGCAAATTGTTATAAATATAATTACTTTTAGGGGATAACCATGAGATTAGTTCGCACAGATTCCATAAAAAAAGGGTCTGTTTTAGCACAGACGATATATAATGAAAAAGGTACACCTTTAATTAGGCAAGGTGTAAAACTTAGTGAGCGTATGATTCATCGTTTACGCTCACTAAATATTGGATTTGTATATATCGATGATGAATTAACAGAAGGTATTATAGCTGAATCAAGCATTCCTAATGATGTAAGAGTAGAAGCAATCCAGGAAATTAAAACATTGTTTACTGAACTTAGTGAGGCTGATTTGTCCGAAAGGTCATATTTGCTTTCTGAGAAAAATCATAAATTAACATCAATAATTGAAGGCATTGTCGATGAGATAAATGGAAAAGAGGAAGCCATATCAATGTTGGCTGATATGTTAGTTGCTGATAATTATACGTTTCAACATTCTTTAAACGTAGCCTTATACTCAATTGCTTTAGGAAAAAGTCTTCAGTTTAACCAAAGAAAGTTAAATGAATTAGGTATAGGTGCAGTTTTACATGATATTGGTAAAGTTTTTATTGATGATAAAATATTGTTAAAGCCAGGTAGATTAACAGACGAGGAATTTAAAACGATGCAGGCACATACAGAATTGGGCTTTAATTTTTTGAGAGAAAAAACTGACTTACCGAGTGTTATTGCCCATTGTGCTTATCAACATCATGAGAGATTAGATGGCTCTGGATATCCGAGACAGTTAGTCGGTGATGAAATTCATGAGTATGCACAAATTATTGGTATTGCAGATGTTTTTGATGCGGTTACGAGTGAACGGGTTTATCGACGTGCACTCCTGCCACACCAAGGGTTAGAAATTTTATATGCGGATGCTGTTCATAAATTTGATCGAAATTTTGTTGAGTTATTTAAAAAGTCGATCATCGTTTATCCAAATGGTATAACCGTTGAATTAAATGACGGAAGAAAAGGTATTGTATCTAAGCAAAATAAACATATATGTGATCGACCAATTGTACGGATTTTTGAAGAGCATGGTAAAGAAACAACTCCTTATGAAATAAATTTAGCTAAATTGCAAAATATAATAGTAGAAAACAGTTATATGGCTTAAAAGAAAAAAGAATAAAAATAAGTCTAAACCCCCTTCACTCAATCATAAGTTATTTGTAGGGGGTTATTTTATGTTTAATCGACGATTTCGGCTACTAACAGATGCAACACCACGCTCGCTTTTTTTACTAACGTCGATATTATTTTTGTTCGTTATATTTCTTACAATCTGGATTATAGATCGGGGAATCAAGCCGACCTTAATGGATATCGCTGAAGAAAAAACAATTGAATTTGCGACGAGAACAATTAATTCAGCAGTTAAATCAACGGAAAATATTACATTTGATGATTTAATTGATATGAATGTCGATAATAATGGGAACGTTTCAACCTTAGGTTGGAACTCTTCAGCCGTAAATGAGGCATTACGTACAGCCACAGATCGGGCTGAGTACTTTTTGTATGGGATGAATAAAGGCGAAACGTTAGACATTGATGACCCGGATTTAAAGCCGATTGAGTTTGGCGATTCCGTTGGTGATTTAGCGGCAAAAGATCCGACTGTTGTTGAAATCCCGATAGGTCAAGCAACTGGGAACACGATTTTAGCTAATTTAGGCCCAAAAGTACCTGTCCATTTTGAAATCGTCGGTAGCTTACGTTCTGATGTCGTCCATGAAATTAAAGAGTTTGGAGTCAATGCTGCATTAATTGAAATTTATATTCCTGTTACCGTAAATGTTCAAATTGTCATTCCTTTTTCTACATCTGTAGCAGAAGTAAGTACCCGAGTGTTTATTGATTCCCGTTTAGTGATGGGAAGTGTTCCAGAATTTTATAGTAGTGGAACAGATGGTCCATCAATATCTATCCCAAAGTATCGCTCAGAGGAAGACTAATTATTTAGTCATCGACTCCCATCTTTTTAAATATGGGTACGGATCGAAAGACCATTCGGATTTTCCATTATCTTTATACATGCCGTAATGCAAATGTGGTGGAAATTTCCCCATTGTTCCTGGAGGTCCGTATCCGCTTGAACCGACAAAACCTAGTAAGTCACCAGGAGAGACAATATCTCCGACTTCGATATTGTCCGCATAACTATTTAAATGAGCATAGTAGTGATATATGTTATTTATATCACGAATACCGATTCTCCAACCGCCGAAACGGTTCCATCCTTTTAACTCGACAACGCCATAAGTTGTTGAAAAAATAGGAGTGCCATAATTAGCAAATATATCTGTCCCTTCATGCATTCTTAATCCACCAAAACCACGCCGATCACCCCATGTACTACGGTAACTATAATTATGATCAGTGGAGACTGGGAATGTTCTTTCTGGCAAATATGTCGTATGAAACTTCTTAAATATCCGCGCTGTATTCATAATCGTTTTTACAGTTAAATCCCGTTTGTAAAAGTGAAAAAGAGCTATTTTTATATCTTCACGACTTGGTCCATAGGAAAGTAAGTAATGAGCAAAAGTATATAAAATATCTTCCTCATTTGTAATCGTAGCTTTTCCATCTCCATTTCCATCTTTACCTAATCCATTGAAAAAAGAAATTATACGTTCATCTTCTATGTATGAGACATTTCCCGTGCCATACCAAATGTGTTTAGGAATAGTAATTGAGATGAGTGGTTCATCCGAAGTATCTGTTAAAGTATTTCGTTCATATTGATCAACAGCTGCTAAAAAGTACCATGGTATATTCGTAACCGCTTCTGTTTTTTTATATAATTGAAGTCTTTGCTCGTAAATATCCTTTTCAGATTCCGCATTGATGAGTTTCGGATAAAACAACAATACAAAGGATAATATAAAAATTGCTCTTCTATATGACATCTTTGTTCACCACCAAAATTAAAGTTTTAATAGCTTAAATAATTATGATCATTTGATTTCATGTTCATTGTATGTAATCATTTGAATTACATCGACAGATGAAAAGGTAAGCTTAAATGTTTCATCCTTTTAATGATATCTTTACTAAATATAGTTTGGAACGGAAAATAAAAATCATACAAATTATTTTTATTTGGAAAATTTAAGCGACAGGGAGCTGAGAAGCATGGTTGTAGAATTATATGGCGAAAAGTATAAGCTTATTGAAAATAATAAAGATGGCTTTCAGAAAGAGGCTCTCCAAGAGAGGTATTCATCGATTTTAAAAAAGTATGACTTTATTGTCGGTGATTGGGGTTATGAACAATTACGTTTAAAAGGCTTTTATCATGATTATCGAAAAAATGTTGCTTTTGATGCAAGAATAAGCACGTTAGAAGATTATTTATTAGAGTATTGTAATTTCGGTTGTGCATATTTTGTATTGCAAAAAATAGATTAAATCGAGACGAAAGGTTCGCTCGATTTAATCATTGTTTTCATTGCTCATGTTTTCTTCATCATATTCTTTTTCATAGTAGGAGATATCTTCAAGGGCTTTTTCATGTTGTTTCGACCTAGGTGGTGCACCAAATGAACCTTCGGGAAATTCTTCAGGTGGTGTTGCTTTATTATTTAACTTTCGTTCATGTGCCTTTTGTAGTTCATGTTGTTTTTCTTCACTCACTGTCATCACCCCTAAGTATTAGGGTGACCAAAAGTTTACTTTTTATGAATCGAATTCTTTATTTCTTACATAGCCTCTAAAGTTTTCTTCAATCAATTTCCCGATTTCAAATATTAGTTCTTCATTTCCATTTTTGCTAATCACTTGGACACCGATAGGCATATTTTCTTCGTCGTTTCCAATCGGTACCGTTAGAGCAGGTAATCCCCATACATTTGCATAGGCTGTATAAGGCATATATTGCTTAAAGGTTTTCCTTATCGAGAATATTTCTTTAAAAATGTTTCCATGTTTTTGGGCTCCCGTATGATATACAGGTAAAATGAGAACCCGATCTTTAAAATGCTTATTTAGCATTTCGTCACCTTTTTGTAATATACTTTCGATTTCTTTTAACCTTTTTTTAGAAGGTTTAAAAAGAGTAGAACCAATTAATGCCCAAAGTAAAAATTCATGATATGGTGTGTTTTTCGTAAACTTTTCTTTAATATACGTAAAGACAACATTTTTCCTAACGCGATTAAAGGTTATTTTTTTTATTTCATCACTTCCATTGGCAGACATCATTTCTTGCCATAGTAAAGCACTGTCATTGAAATAGGGAGGGATATTTTGGTCAATGTTGAAATTTTTAGTTAAATAAGCCTCTATTTTTTGTATCGTTTTCTTTGATTTTGCGGATAGGGGAAAGGGCTGATCCTCTGGTAAAAATTGTATCGTTATTTGTTCAAGCTCTGTTTTCTCTTCATGTTTTTTCGCAATCAATTGATACATTCTTTTCATATCACGAACGGATTTTCCCATTGGTCCCGATGTAGACATGCGTTTTTGAATCGGAACAACTGTCGGAGGGAAGTGACCTGTTTGATCGATTTGAAACATGCCCGATTTAAATCCGATCACACCGTTTAAATGACACGGAAATCGAATCGAGCCGCCAATATCTGAACCAATTCCAGCAGCTGCCCCGCCGATAGCTAATATTGCACCTTCTCCACCACTTGAGCCTCCAGCTGTACGGCTCAAGTCCCATGGATTGTTTGTCGTACCATAAAGTTTATTAACAGATTCCTGAGCATAACATAATGTTGATGTGTTAGTCTTACATAAAACAATAGCTCCAGCATCTCTTAATCGTTTAACAATATGTGCATCCTTTTTAGCAATATTGTCCTTTAAATGGATAAGTCCTCCTGTCGTTTTCATACCTTCTACATCAAAAGATTCTTTAACACATATAGGAACTCCATGAAGCGGGCCTATAGGCTTTCCGTAGTTTTTTAGATATTGATCAGCATCTTTTGCCTCTTCTAAAGCAAGGTCAAATCGGTCCTCAACAATAGCATTAATTTTTCTTTCATTATTTTTCAAATGTATTATATATGTTTTAGTAATTTCATAAGATGTCATGTCACCGCTTACAATTTCCTCATATAGATGAGTCGCATCCATAGATAAAATGTCTTTACTCATTTTAATCCCCCTTTTTGTGCTATTTTTTCGCTTGTTTATATTTTACCATAATTCATGAAATTCCCTAAATTAGTTGGAAAATTATCTTTTATGTGTTGAACCTAGCAGATTCATGGGTTTACTTGTATGACATATGTTATAATATATGTAGACAATTTATGGAGGTTATACGTAATGTATTTCGTAGATCGACAAGAAATTAGAGATACTTTAGACTATATTGAAGAACTATTAATGACTTTTAAAAATCAAGAGACTTTTAAAACAAACGTTGAAAAACAGAGTTTAGAACGTATGACACATATGTTAATCGAATCAGTTTTAGATGTTGGAAGAATGATGATTGATGGATTCGTCATGCGAGATCCTGGTAGTTATGAAGATATTATTGATATTTTAGCTGATGAAAAAGTGATTCCAGATGAAGATGAGGAAGCATACAAAGCATTAATACGACTAAGAAAAATGGTCGTTATCGACTATTTAACAATCGAACACGATGTATTATATGAAACATTAAATGAACATAAAGATACATTACTTACATTTCCTAATTATGTTCGTAAATATTTAAAAGAGGAGTTAGATGTTCCTCACGCATTCACGAATGAGTAAGGATAGTGATATAAATGAGTAATCAATTGACAGTAAAAGAAAAGTTGTTAAAAGTGTTAAAAAAGAATGGTGAACAGACGATTAAGCAATTAACGGAGCATTTTTCAATTTCTGAAATTGCTTTGCGTAGACATGTGCAAGAATTAGTTCGTGAAGAGTTTGTTGTCCGACAAAAAAATCACCAAGAAATTGGCCGCCCATTTTATACGTATATGTTAACGGACAAAGGACATGACACTTTTCCAACACATGAACGGGCGATGTCACTTGAATTACTTGAAGACTTAGAAGAATTATATGGTGAAGAAGCGGTCACTGCAGTTTTAAATAAATGGTTAGAACGGGAAAAATCTTTACTAGAAAGCGAAGCAGACACAGATAACTTTGATGAAAAAGTAAAGAGAATTGCACAAGTACGCGAAGAATTAGGTTATATGGTAGAAGTGTCTAAAACTGAAGAGGGCGATTATACGTTAAAACATTATAACTGCCCTGTGTTTACAGTTGCTTGTGCATACAATCAATTATGTAAAAAGGAAATGAAAGTATTAGGTAGTATTTTTTCAGAAAGTGAAGTAGAAACAACGTCAATGATTACAAAAGGTGATAATTATTGTAAGCTAAAAATAAGACGACCAAAATATCAATCATGACAGTGAAAGAGTCTAGCCTTATGATAAGCTAGACTCTTTCTTAATCGTCTTGATGTTTCATCTCTTCATCTGCCATCATATGGGCGAGGCGACTTGAAGCAGCGGCGGCAATTGCTCCAACGATGTCATCCAAAAACGTATGGACTTCCCCGGTAGATTGATCATTTAAACGGGCTAGAATACCAGGCTTTTGTTTATCAATATATCCATAGTTTGTAAATCCGATAGAACCATAAACATTAACAATAGAAAGAGCAATGACTTCATCAATACCATACAATCCTTCATCGGTTTCAATCGTTTTTTGGAGTGGTTGTTCTAATTTGTTTTGTTCTGCGAGTTTATCTAATTGAACACCGGTAATAATTGCGTTTTGTACTTCTCGTTTTTTAAGAACTCTTTCTACGTTTTCTTTACACGTTTCTAACGTTAAATTTGGATGATAACTAGATTGTAAGTAAAAAACGAGTTCAGCCATGTCATCTATCGTAACACCCCGTTCAGTTAAAAGTTCTCTCGCTTTTCTTTCGAGTTCATTTCCCTTCACATGTTCCGTCATATTTTCACCTACTTCTTTATTTAACTTTATTTTATTCCTATAAATGAATGTCACGAATAAAAGATAGGATACCATCTATTTTATCACTTTTATTGATAATAATGAAGGAAGCAATTTTATTTTGAACATATAGCTCATGTAATATTTTATATAATCTTTTGTATGTTATCATCAGTGATAAAGAGAAACTGAGCGAAATTTTAAACGTTTACTTATCCATATGCTACAATACATAATAAGCAATAATGAAAGGAGCATATATTATTGAGTAAGCCTAAGGTTTATGTTACTCGAAAATTACCAGAAAATATCGTCGAACCTTTTCAAAAATACTTTGATATTAACATGTGGTCAAAAGAGGATGAACCTGTTCCAAGAAAAATATTGTTACAAGAAGTTGAGCAAGTAGACGCACTGTTAAGTATGTTATCCGATGACATTAATGATGAACTTTTTCAACATGCACCGAATTTAAAGATTGTCGCTAATTTAGCAGTCGGCTTTGACAATATAAACTTAGCGGATGCCAAAAAGCATGATGTAGTTATAACGAATACACCTGATGTACTTACGGAAACAACAGCTGATTTAGCGTTCGGTCTATTAATGGCTACAGGTAGACGACTTATTGAAGCTCAAGAATACATACGAAAAGATAAATGGACAGATTGGGCACCATTTTTACTCGCTGGAAAGGATATCCATTATCAAACGATTGGGATCGTTGGTATGGGGCGTATAGGAACGGCAGTAGCAAGACGGGCGAAAGGTTTTAATATGCCGATTATTTATCATAATCGTTCGAGAAATGAAGAAGCAGAAAAAGAGTTGGGGGCAAAATACGTATCCTTTGATGAATTATTAACTGAAGCGGATTATGTCGTATCCCTTGTTCCACTATCTGAAGAAACGAAGCGTATATTTAATAAAGATGCCTTTGCTAAAATGAAAAAATCAGCAATTTTCATTAATGCAGGGCGTGGGCAAACGATGATAGAGGAAGATTTGTATGCTGCGCTCATTGAAGGGGAAATTGCGGCGGCAGGATTAGATGTATTTGAAAAAGAACCGATCAGAGCTGATCATCCATTAATGAAATTAGACAATGTCGTTTGTTTACCGCATATTGGTTCTGCATCGGTAAAAACTCGAGAAGAAATGATTGAACTTTGTTTTAATAATTTTAAAAACCTGTTTGATGGTAAAGATGTGTTAACAGAGGTTAAATAAAAATGGCAGACGAAAAAGTGTCTGCCATTTAAAAATTAAAATACTTGTTCGATTTCTTTTATGCCTGGAACTTCTGTTGTTAACGCTCTTTCAATACCTGCTTTTAATGTGATGGCTGAACTTGGGCAGTTTCCGCAAGCTCCCATTAATCTAATGAGGACAATACCATCTTCATCAACGTCAACTAGCTCAACGTCCCCACCATCACGGAGTAAAAAAGGACGTAATTTATTAAGCACTTCTTGTACTTGTTCTTTCATTGCTCTAAACCCCTTTCTTGTACTCATCTATAGGATGTATACATAGCGATTAATGTTTTATAAATAGTGTCTTCAATCTCCTTATATTTTAACGACTTTTAAGCAATTTGTAAATAAAACTGATTGATATTTCCATGAGTAAAATAATTTTATACATGACAAATGATAAAGGAGGAATAAAAATGTCAGAAAAAAGTGTAAAAATTACTGTATATGGAGCAGAGCAAATATGTCCAAGTTGTATTGGTGCCCCTAATTCCATAGAAACCTATGAATGGTTACAAGCTGCTATTGGACGCAAGTATAATCATCCAAATATTATTTATGAGTACATTGATATAGAAGCTGAACATGAAGATGAAAAACATCAAAGTTTTATTCAGAGAATCTTTGAAGAAGATTTATTTTATCCAATTGTTTTCGTCAATGATGATTTAGTAGCTGAAGGCATCCCAACATTAAAGCCTATATATGATAAAATTGAAAAAGCTATTAGTTAAGTTCTTTTTGAACATTTGTTATACTATAAATAACAAAAAATAATTGAGGGGAGGACTTAATCTTATGCCAATTACAATTACAGATGACGCTCGTAAGCAAATTAAAGAAATGATGAAAGAGGAAGACGCCGATGTTCGTCTGCGATTTGGTATAGAGGGTGGAGGTTGTAGTGGGCTTTCTTATAAATTAGGCTTTGAATATGATGTGAACGAAGAGTTAGATTTATTAATGGAAGTAAACGATATACCTGTCGTTATATTTCAACAAGATCTCCCGATTATTGAAAACTCCACTATTGATTTTAAGCAAAATATGATGGGTGGCGGGTTTAGTATAGATAATCCGAATGCACTCATTTCTTGTGGTTGTGGGTCCTCTTTTAGAGCAAAAGATTATGAGGGCGTACCAGAAAAGTGTTAAATTAAAAAAATACTTGATGCTAAAAAAGATGGGACTGTTTATGATGAACAGTCCCATCTTTTTTATCTGTTTTAAAACATGTGTGTAGAGTGCCGAGGCTGGATTCGAGCTTTCGGATCGATATACTGCATAGCATTGTTTACAGCTGTTGGAGCATCGCCAAATCCTGTAGCAATTAATTTAACTTTTCCTGGATACGTATTAATATCCCCAGCAGCATATATACCTGGAATATTCGTTTCCATTTTTTGATTGACGACAATGCTATTGCGTTCTATTTCAAGACCCCAGTCAGCAATCGGACCTAAGCGAGAAATAAATCCATAATTACAAAGAACTGAATCGACATCAATGGTGATTTCCTTTTCTCCGCGGGTTTCTCGTAAAGTCATCGCTTCGATCTTTTCATCCCCGGTAATTTCAACAGGTACGTATGGTGTAATCACTTCAACGGAAGATTTATAAAGCTGATCAACGCTATGTTCATGAGCTCGGAATGCGTCCCGCCTATGAACTAAAGTTACCTTTTCTGCAATTGGTTCTAACATTAATGCCCAATCTACTGCAGAATCTCCACCGCCTAAAATAAGTACATGTTCATCTTTAAATTGTTGCATATCTTGAACAAAATAATGTAAATTTACTTCCTCAAATTTTTCAGCATTTTCTATATTTAACTTACGCGGTTTAAATGCTCCGTTTCCGGCCGTGATAATTATCGTTCTTGTATAATGAACATCCTTTGTGTTTGATGTTAATTTAAATGTATTGTCTTCTAACCTTTCAACTTTTTCTATCGCTTGCTCTAAAACGACAGTAGGATTAAACAGTTTAAGTTGTTCATTTAAATTATCAATTAATTGCTGAGCTCGAATTTTCGGAAATCCAGCAACATCATATATATACATTTCAGGATAGAGAGCAGTAAGCTGACCACCTGTATGGGGTAAACTTTCTATCAGTTTGACACTTGCTTGTCGCATTCCGCCATAAAATGCGGTAAATAATCCTGCAGGTCCTGCACCGATTATTGTAATATCATAGACTTTATGTGACATTATCTTTCCTCCAGTTTGAACAAATGAATTCATGTATTATAGTAACATATTAGCAAGTGAAATCGTATTGATTAAACTCTGTGCTGGTAATTTTAGTATTGAAAGAAAAATCATTAAAGTTTTTTAGTAAAAGTTGAAAGTTATGTATAAAAATATTATACTATAACATGTATGTTCACAGTTTCGACACTTTTCTCAGTTTAGTAGGTAAGATGAAAATACATAATTAGAGAAAAGAATATAAATTAGATAAGTGGATGTGATAGTTTGAGTAGTCCAAAAATTGTTATATTAGGTGCAGGTTATGGGGGTATCATTACAGCGGTTCGCCTGCAAAAGAAATTACGTGCGAATGAAGCTGAGGTTACTCTTGTTAACAAAAATGAATATCATTATCAGTCAACGGCTTTACATGAAAGTTCAGCAGGAACATTACATCATGATCGAACGCGAGTAAAGATTAAAGATGTTGTTAATTTTAACAAAATTAATTTCGTCCAAGCTGAGGTTATTTCGATTCAACCAGATGAGAAAAAGGTTACTCTCGCAAATGGGGACTTAGAGTATGACTATTTAGTCATTGGTCTTGGTTTTGAATCAGCAACTTTTGGAATTCCTGGTTTAAAGGAATATGCATTTTCCATTACAAATATAAATAGTGCCCGATTAATCCGTGAACATATTGAGTACAATTTTGCAAAGTTTCATAATGAAGTAGAGAAACAACAATCAAGATTAAACATTGTTGTCGGTGGGGCAGGTTTTACAGGGATTGAGTTTGTTGGAGAACTAGCAAATCGAATTCCTGAACTTTGTAAAGAATATGATATTGACCGTGCTCAAGTACGTATTATAAATGTTGAAGGAGCACCGACAATTATGCCAGGCTTTCACCCAGATCTAATTGAATATGCACAAAACTCTTTAGAAGCTCGTGGTGTAGAATTTATTACCGGAGCGATGTTACAAGAATGTACACCTGAAGGTATCATTTATGAGAAAGATGGGGAAAAGCATGAAATTCCAACGAAAACTTTAGTGTGGGCTGCTGGAGTAAAAGCAAATTCTATTGTTGAAGAATCTGGTTTTGAAACAAATCGAGGTAAAATTGAAGTAACACCAGAATTACGGGCACCAGATTATGATGATGTTTTTGTTGTCGGTGATTGTGCATTAGTTATGAATGAAGAAACTGGAAACCCATATCCACCAACAGCACAAATTGCTATTCAACATGCAGACACTGTTGCTGATAACTTATTACGAATCATCCGTGGTAATGATGAGCTAAAAACATTTGAACCAGTCATTCGGGGAACTGTTGCATCCCTTGGACATAATGATGCAGTCGGAGAAGTGTTTGGAAGAAATCTATATGGATGGCCGGCAACTGTCATGAAAAAAGCAATCGATAATCGATATTTATTAAAACTCGGTGGATTAGGCCTTATGTTTAAAAAAGGAAAGTTGAACGTGTTTTATTAATTAAATGAGTATGTATGGAAAGCAAAGACATTGTGTTTGTCTTTGCTTTTTTTGTTTTCTATTATAAAATAAAAGTTGGTATAGACGTCTTAATATTAGAGGAGAATAAACATGTTACAACTCGTAATTTCAAGTATACTTTATTTTGTCATGTTCTTCGGTTTAGCATTTATTTTAAATATGTTACTTAGAAGAACATGGCTTATGTCAATTTTTTATCCGATAATTATGTTTTTAGTTATTGGTGGACAAAACATATTTAAATATTTTACAAGCCCTTCAGATACATTTTCAGCTGCAATAGCAAATATAGAAAAAATCAATTACATAGACGTTATTGTGATCGGAGCTGGATTTATTGGAACAATTGTCTCAGGAATTGTAATTAAAATTTTACGAAGACGTGGATATCAAATGTTTTAAAACTATTACATGTAATTTGTAAAAAAGGGCTTTCTAAAAAGAGAGCTCTTTTTTATAGAAAATGTAAAAGTATAGCAACTCCAACTCCTAATAATCCACCGAAAAACACTTCAATCGGTTGATGCCCGAGCATTTCTTTAATTTCCTCGCGTTTTTCAATTTTCTCTTTATGTTTCCAATCCTTAATTTCATCAGCAAAATATTGAACATCTTTAATTAATTGGTTTAATAAAATGGCATGTTCGCCAGATTGGCGACGAACACCAGAAGAATCGAACATGACGATAATACTGAAAATAAGGGATACTGCGAAAGTAGGGGATTCAACACCTTCTATAAATCCAATGCTCGTAGTTAGTGCTGCAACCGCGGCAGAATGACTGCTCGGCATTCCTCCTGTACTAAATACTAATTCCGGTTTAAATTTCTTTGTTGCAAAAAAATGTATTGGAATTTTTATCATTTGAGCAAAAATGATTGAGATAAGTGCTGCCAAAAGTGATGTATTTAATAAAATGTTCATGAAACAATTAAACATCCTTTCTCTATTTTCCATTCACGACAAAAAGATAAATTTATCGTATCATAAACCTATTTTGTATGCATGGAATAGTTGTATGTATGAGTTTATTATGAGAAAGGGTTTTCGCAAATTTACGTACAAAGATAACGGCTAAAATTGTTAAGAAAACATCTTTAATCAGAAATGGAAGCATACTTATCCAGGCAGCAAAATATGTTATTTGAATATCAATAATAAATTTTATGGAAAAATACATATATGAAACACCAAAAATATAATTTATTATTAGTCCGATAAAAGCAATATACATATATGTATGCCCTTTATGTGACATAACCTTCTCTTTCAAATAACCAACAACAAAGGCGACTATGATAAAAGAAATAATAAATCCACCTGTTGGAAGTAACAAAGTCATTGGTCCACCCTTTAATCCTGCAAAAATAGGGATACCAATGAATCCTAAAAATGTATATATGAACATTGATAATGTACTAATTCTTTTTCCTAAAATAAAACCAGCAAGAATCGCGAAAAATGTTTGCAGAGATAGTGGTACGGATGTTCCGCCAATAGGTATAGCTAAAAAAGGAAACCAAACAGTTATATTTCCTCCTATAGCCATTAAACAAATGAATAAAGCCCCTAATGTTAAATGTATAGGTCTCATTAGGATGTCCTCCTTGTTTGATGTAATGAGCTAAAATTAAGCAGTGGACATGTCATATCCACTGCTCGGAGTATTATTTAGTTGCTGTTTCAAGCGCAATTTCCATCATATCGTGGAAGGTTGTTTGTCTTTCCTCTGCGGTTGTTTCTTCACCCGTAATGACGTGGTCAGAAACAGTTAATATCGTTAATGCTTTGCAACCATATTTTGCTGCTAATGTATAAAGGGCTGTCGTTTCCATCTCAACAGCTAAAACATTATATTTACCTAGAAGTGAGTTGATTTCCTTTGCATTATCACGATAAAAATTGTCACTCGTAAAAATATTTCCAACCCGTATGTCTAATCCTTTATCAGTACCGATGTCATAGGCTTTCTTTAAAAGATCAAAATCAGCAATTGGTGAGTAGTCAATATGATCAAAAACTAATCGATTCATTTGTGAATCCGTCGCTGATGCTTGGGCTAAAATGACGTCTCGAACATTAACATCTTCCTGTAGAGCTCCACACGTTCCGACACGGATTAAATTTTTTACTCCATAGCTTGATATTAATTCATTCACGTAAATGGAAATAGAGGGTATCCCCATTCCTGTTCCTTGGACAGATATTCTTTCACCTTTATACGTACCTGTAAATCCTAGCATACCGCGAACGTCATTGTACTGAATAACATCTTCTAAATATGTTTCTGCAATATACTTTGCACGCAAAGGGTCCCCCGGTAGTAATATCGTTTCTGCAATTTCTCCTTCTTTTGCTCCAATATGAACACTCATCATTATTCCTCCTTGAAATAATATAATTTCCTTACATACCATTATAGATGTAAGTGACTATTTTATAAAATAAAACTGAAAAACTTGTGAAGTCATGCTATGATATATATGATAAATATGAGGTAATAAAAAATAAAGTCTAAATAGGAGGACTAGACAATGCATAAGAAAACTTACAAAATTACTGCAGAAACTGGTGTACACGCTAGGCCAGCAACTCTACTTGTCAATAAAGCGGGTGAATATGAATCAGAAATTGAATTGCATTACAAAGATAAGAATGTAAACTTAAAATCAATCATGGGTGTCATGTCTTTAGGTATTCCCCAAGGCGCAGAAGTGACAATCACTGCTGACGGTCCTGATGCAGAAGATGCTATTGCTGGTATTGATGAGGTTATTAAAGAACATTTAGGGGAATAATAAAAAAGCTAGAGAGATAACACTCTAGCTTTTTTATTTAAAGTTTGATCTTTTATAATAATACTTATACACATCATTTAATCTTTGTAATGATAAATTATTAAATGGTGTGTCTTCTTCTTCTAGTTTATCCCTTAGCTCATAATATGCTTTTCTTAAAGATTCATCATAGCGGGGTACATCACCTTCATAGGCTTCAATCATTCGTTTACGAGCATTAATGCGTTCACGATGAGCTAACGCCTTACGCTCAAAAAAGGCAATACCTTCTACTTCTCCAGGATTATGTAAGTCACCTTGCTCAGGGTGTTTTAAAACAGCTAATACTTTCACTAAGGCAAAATTTCCTCGATCTTCTTCAAATTCAGCGATGTATTTTCCAGAATTATATTCTACTAGAACTAAATCTCCGTTTTGTAACTCCATATACAACAACCCCCTTTACTTATAATTGTGCCAAATTTTTAACAGATTAGCGAACTTTTTGTAGGATTGTTTGGAGTTTAAATAATATTTGTTATACTACAAGATAAGGATGTGAGCATAAATGTTTTTTAGCCTTTTTGAATATTTATTTTTTATGGATATGGACTTCTTATATTTTCCGGAAGATAAATCTGAGTATATTCGTGGGTTTTTCGTATTATTAATTTTCATGATCGGAGCATTACTTGCGATGCTTTTCTTCCATACACATTCGAAAAAAGAAGAAAAATATTATGATCATAAGTTTAAAGATATACATCGTTATGAAGAAGATGATAAAGACAATGAAGAAGTTGTGGAAGAAAATGCTAAAGAGGACAATGAATAACAATGTCTTCCTTTTTCCATGTTACAAGAGTCTTTCAATAAAATGCAGGAATTCTTTTTTTAAAATTCCTGCATTTTTTCTTATGGAAGAGCTTTGATAATTTGTGAGACACCTTTTTCAACGAACTCTTTTGGACAAGCAATATTCATGCGCATAAAATTTTTTCCTTCTGTTCCATAAATAAGGCCATTATTTAAAGCAACTTTTGCTTCATGTATAAGAAGTTTTTCTAAATTGTTTTTATCCATGGAAAGATTTCGAAAATCGAGCCAAAGTAAATAAGTCCCTTCAGCATCGATGACATTAACTTGTGGGGCGTGTTTCGCAAATTGTTCGATGACATAGTTTTTGTTTTCGTCTAGTGTTTGAATTAATTGTTCAAGCCACTTTTCACCATAATTATATGCTGCTTCAAGAGCATAGATACCTATTGTATTTAAAGTGCTTAAGCCAAATTTTTTAAGTTCAGCTTCGAATCTCTTTCTTATCTTTTCATTTGAAATAATCGTATAAGATGCTTGGAGTCCGGCAATATTAAAGGTTTTAGATGGTGACATAAAGGTAATCGTTTGTTCGGCAATTTTTGGTGAAAGTGTAGCAATAGGTATGTGAGTATATGATGGATAAATAAGATCTGAATGAATTTCATCTGATAAAATGAGTACATCATGTTTGATGCAGAGCTCGGCCATTTTAGTTAATTCTTTCTTTGTCCAAACTCGTCCGACCGGATTGTGTGGCGAACATAAAATAAAGGCTTTTACTCCTTCTGATAACCTTTGCTCAAAATGCTCAAAATCAATTTCATATTTGTTTGTTATTTTATTTAATTTGAGCTCATTTTTAATAACCTTCCGGCCGTGATTTTCAATGACTCGATAAAATGGAGTGTAAACTGGCGTTTGAATAAGTACTTTATCCTCAGGCTTCGTTAAGGATGTTATAGCTAAATGAAGACTCGTTACGATGCTAGGACTAAAGGAAATATGCTTTTTATCTACTTTCCATTCATGTCTTCTTTTCACCCATGAAGTAATCGTATGTATTACTTGATCATCAGTTGTTGTGTACCCGTAAATTCCATGTTTAGCTCGCTTTTTTATAGCTTCATTAACTTCCTTTGGTGCTTGAAAATCCATATCAGCAATCCACATTGGAAGTACATCTTTTTCTTGAAATAATTGTTCGGTTAAATCCCATTTAATTGAACGTGTATTTTTTCGGCTATGTACTTTAGAAAAATCCACCATGTAATCCCTCCTATATATAATTGTATTTATTATAGTAAACGTGAAGGGAATTGTCATTTTATAGATGAGTGTAAAATAAAGCAAAAAAAGGCAAGGCGCTTAATATAAACGCCTTGCTAAAACAGGGGAATACGAGAAAGTCTTACATTACATATAATACCCACATAAAACTTTTTTAAACATATTTTTTTAAAAAGTTCTGTACAAAAACTGTGCATATCTTTACTATGCTAATTCATTCACATATAATAGTATTAAATTCCAGAACAATGAAGGGAAGTAGTGAAAATATGACGAAAACAAAAAGCATATGTTCACAAATCGAACAAGCACGTAAACAGATGATACAATTAGCAAGGACTAAGGGCTATACATCTAAAAAGACAATTGAGGCGAGTAGACGTCTCGATCACTTAATGAATCGTTATCAAAAGCTACAGCAAAATAAATCGACATTTACCAAATAAACTCCTTTATTTTTTATGTGAATGAATATCAAGTTTTTGGATATACTAACATATAAAAACAAAGGAGTTTTTGATATGTTACAGCAACTTTATGAGCTACTCTATAAAATTCCCCAAAATATATTTTTAAGCTACATATGTGTCTTCCTTCTCATACTACTTACATATGTAATTTCTAAACCCCTTATTAAAGTGTTTATCCGCATGGAACATATTCTCTTACTAACCTTTATGATGTGCAGTCTAATTACTTTATTTTTGATAAGTTTCGCTTCGTCCATACATGAAAAGTATTTTTCCTTATTTGTTGTTCTTTTACACTGTTTAATTATATTTGGCGGTGTTTTAATTGGGAGGCGGGTTTATCTGTATATGAAACATAAATTTTATCAAAGCTAGGATATCGATATGTAGGACACCCTAGCTAAATGAGGTGATAAATTAATATTTATCTTTTTGTTTTGGAGGCCATTGTCCTAAAGAAGAAGGTGTATAGTAGTTTGAATAATATTTATCTCTCACACTTTTCTTTTTTGGTTGCCAGTTTAAATAATCATATAATATTTGTTTTGCAGTTGATAAAGACATTCTAACTCGTTTATTGCGATAGTCATCATCTAAATCACCTAAATGTTTCAACTGTTTAAAATCTTCTCGAGTTGGGGGGATATGAAAGTAGTATTCGTCTACTTTTATCAGAAGCATTGAATGTTGGTTACTATGTTTCGGTCGTTTCGTAAAATGTAGTCCAATTTTTTTTGCTTTATTTTCCCGCAATAGTTGATCGATAGCTCTTTTTTTAATCTCATATAAATGTTGGGGTTCAAGAGCTGCTTTAGCATGTCTATTCACTGTATAAATAGCTTTTGCCAGTTCTTCGGTCTTCATAAAATCACCCCTACCTTTTAGTGTTTGTTACTTTAAGCTTAACTGAACAGAAGGAGAGTGGCAAATAAAACAAAAGGTGCTTGATTGTTATTTACACATAAATACTATTGAATGGAGAAATTCGTTTCCCTTAGAAAGCAACAAATGAAAAATATTTACATATAATAAATCTAGATAAAATATAAAATTGGTACCTTTATTGTTGAAACATTAAAAGTTATGATAAACTAGTAGTGGATGAAATGAACTCCTTTACAATTGAATAATAAAAGTAAATGAAAAGGAGCATTTAAATGACTATACAACAGTTAACAGATATTCGTGTCTCTGATTTGATGATTGATGTTGAAATAGTTGCACATGTACAAGAAAACAATCCTTTAGAACATGCTCTACTTGTACTCGTGAAATCGGGATATTCAGCTGTACCTGTATTAGATGCTGATTATAAACTAGTTGGTACAATTAGTAAGACAGCCATCTTAAATGAAACCTTAGGACTTGAGCGGTTTGAAGTTGAAAAGCTAGCAAATTTAGAAGTAAAAGATGTGATGAAAACAGATATTCCTATTTTAAAAAAGGAGGACCGATTCATCGATGGTTTGAAGGCCGTCATCAATTCCCCATTCATTTGTATCGCAGATAATGAGGGAAATTTCGATGGTATACTTACACGAAGAAATATTTTAAAACAATTAAAGAGAGATTATTATTCAACATAAATGTTCAGGCAAAAACATCCTTAGTTATTCATTAAGGATGTTTTTCCTTTATACATAAAGAGTGTGATGAGTGATGGGTAGTACTACAAGTCAACAATTGAATCGACCTTTTATTTTAGCCTCGGTGATGCTAGGTATGTTTTTAGCAGCGATAGAAGCAACTATCGTAGCTACGGCCATGCCTAGCATTGTTGCCGATTTAGGTGGATTTTCCATGTATAGTTGGGTGTTTTCAGCATATTTATTAACGAATGCATCTACTGTACTTATTTTTGGAAAATTAGCAGATATTTTTGGTAGAAAACCAATTTATATTATTGGTATTACGATCTTCTTAACGGGTTCAACATTAGCAGGCTTCAGTCAATCGATGTCAATGCTTATTGCGATGCGATTTATTCAAGGGGTAGGTGCTGGTGCTCTAATGCCGATAGCAACGACTATCGTAGGCGATATATATAATAGAGAGGAAAGGGCAAAAATCCAAGGATATTTATCATCTGTATGGGGAATTTCTGCTGTTTCCGGTCCACTACTCGGTGGATTTTTTGTTGATGTTCTTAATTGGCGCTATGTCTTTTGGATGAATATTCCTTTAGGTATATTAGCGATGCTTGGAATTGTTATTTTCTTAAAAGAAAATATTGAAAAGGAAAAAGAACGAATCGGTTACTTCGGTTCAATTTTAATGATGCTTACTGTAAGCATCGTTATGATTATTTTAGTAGAAGGTGGAACAGGGATAAAGTGGAATTCTGCATTAATGTTTATATTAATTGGAATTTCATGTATATCTTTAATTGTTCTTATTCAGCAGCAAAGTCGTTCTATGGATCCAATGATACCGATTGAGTTGTGGAAATATCGTCTCATTATGATGGCTAATTTAACATCTTTAACGACGGGAATGATTACGATTGGTGTGACGAGTTATTTACCAGCATTTGTGCAAGGAATTATGGGTAAATCTGCAACGATTGCTGGATTCACACTAACTACAATGTCGATTGGTTGGCCGCTTGCTTCAATGATATCCGGGAGATTACTTTTAAGGATTGGTTATCGGAATACTTCCCTAATCGGTGGAGTGTCCTTACTCATTGGGTCTATTTTTTTTATGTTACTAACCCCTGAAAAAGGGCCTGTATGGGCAGGAATCGGCTCGTTTTTCATCGGTGTTGGCATGGGAATGACGAGCACAGCCTTTATCGTCGGTATTCAAACGAGTGTAGACTGGGAAATTCGTGGGATTGCTACTTCAGCAAATGTGTTTATGCGGTCTTTAGGAAGTGCATTAGGTGTAGCTTTATTAGGAGGATTATTAAATTCAATTATACAATCACAAATTAATGAAGCAGGACTTCAGGATGATATTTCAGTTGATACGGTTAATGAATTATTAGATACAGAAAGATCATTAGATATTTCACCAAAAGCTCAACAAATATTAGAAAGTGGTTTAACAGATGGTCTACACATTGTGTACATTGGTATGTTTATCATGGCTACGATAAGCTTTATATTTATTTATCTAATGCCAAAAGAAGAATGAATTTACAGAAAAAAAGCAAAAATAAGTTAAACAATTGGCAATTTATTTCGGAAACCGTTATATTATAAAAGACAAATTAATTTAGGGAGGGAATTCCTTGGATACATTTAAACGCTTAAAACAATTTTATTGGCCATATCGAAAACATTTTTTCTGGTCATTATTCTTTTTAATATTTGTAACGGCCATTACAGTTGTGTATCCAATCGTTTTACAACTTACGATTGATGAGGTTGTGTTACAAGATCGTTATCATTTATTACCGTATATTGCAATTGCTTTTTTAATAGCGATGGGAATTAAAAGTATTGCTACATTTTTACAACAATACTTAGGAGATTTATTTGGCATTACTTCTGTATATAAATTACGTGATGCGCTTTATAAAAAATTACAAGTACTATCTTTTAAGTATTATGATAATGCGAAAACGGGAGACATTATGTCACGTCTAACAGCTGACGTAGAAGGTTTTCGTTTCTTTTTATCTTTTGGTTTTGCCGAACTTATCAGAATAATTTTACTTATTTTGTTTAGTCTAACGGTTATGTTTTCTTATTCGATTCCCTTAACAATCGTAACGATGGCAGCCATGCCTTTTTTAGCAGTTATCGTTTTTCGATTTGATAAACGTGTACATCCAGCGTTTAGGGGAATTAGGAAGTCACTTGGAAGATTAAATACTCGAGTACAAGAAAATATCACTGGAATGAACACAGTTAAATCCTTATCACGGGAAGATTTTGAAATTGATCGATTTTCATCGAACAACGATAATTATCGTCAAAATTATTTAGATACTTCTGAAATATGGGCAAGGTATTTTCCGCTAATGGAATTCGTTGGTAATGTTGCGGCTGTTTCTTTATTAGCATACGGTGGTTATTTAGTTATTGATGAGCAACTTGGCTTAGGAAAACTTGTCGCTTTTTTTAGTTTAGTTTGGTACATTTTAGGGCCGCTTATGAACTTAGGATTCGTTATTAATATGTTTTCTCAAGCAAAAGCCTCTGGTGAAAGATTAATAGAAATTCTTGATGCGAAAGAAGACATTCAAGAAAATGAAACTGCCATTGAAACAGACATTCGTGGGCACGTAACATTTAACAATGTTACGTTAAAGTATACCGAAGATGATGATGCGGCTTTACGAGATATTAGTTTTGATGCACCTGCTGGTAAAATTATCGGACTTATTGGATCAACAGGATCTGGAAAAACGAGTATTACTCAGTTAATGACCCGATTTTATGAGCCAGTTAAAGGAGATGTTTTAATTGATGGGAAACCAGTTGATCGATATCAATTAAAAACATTACGTAAAGCAATCGGATTTGTCTTACAAGAGGCATTTTTATTTTCAACGACGATTAGAGAAAATATAGCTTACGGAAATCCAGAGGTAACCGATGAAGAAGTTATCGCTGCTGCAAAAAGGGCACAAGCCCATGACTTTATTATGCAAATGCCTAAAAGATATGACACGATGCTTGGTGAGCGTGGAATGGGTCTTTCTGGCGGTCAAAAACAACGCATTGCTATTGCCAGAGCATTATGCATAGATCCACAAATTTTAGTCTTAGATGATGCCACATCTGCAGTAGATATGGAAACAGAGTTTGCGATCCAAAAAGCGTTACGTGAAGTGATGAAAGATCGAACATCGTTTATTATCGCTCATCGAATATCATCTCTTCAACATGCTGATGAAATAATCGTTTTAAATGAAGGTTATATTGCAGAACGGGGAACCCATGAAGAGCTATTAAGCCAAAACGGTATATATAAACGGATTTACGATATTCAATATCAAGATCGCGATGCTTTTATGCAAGAAGCTGAGTAGGGGGGAGGTTAATTATGGAAAAAACAGTGAAGCAAAAAGAAGCTCGTCATTTAACAAGATTTTACTATGCAACGGATCAAATTATCGAAAAACCGTTCAATTGGCAACAAATGTGGCGTTTACTCGTCTATTTAAAACCCTACTCAAAAACATATTTACCTGGTGCTATTATAGCTATGCTTGTCTCAACAGCGATAAGGCTTATCGTACCGATACTAATTGGTAGAGTGGCAATAGACGTTGCGATTAACAATAAAGATGTGACATTATTAACGACATTAGTTATCGTTATAGGAGTTTTATACTTATTAAATTATATTGCAAATATTTTACGAATCCGCTGGGTAAACTTACTTGGCCAAAATGTGATTTACGATATAAGACATCATTTGTTTTCACACGTACAGAGACTATCCCATCAATTTTTTGACTCACGTTCAGCAGGTTCGATACTCGTTCGAATATTAAATGACATTAACTCATTACAAGAATTATTTACAAATGGTATTATTAATTTACTAATGGATACTATTACATTAGTAGGAATTGTCGTCATATTATTCGCTTTCAGTCCAAAACTTGCTTTAGCGATTATGATTGTCATTCCATTAATGTTTTATATTTCAACGAGACTGCGGCGTAATATACGTCGTTCTTGGCAAAGTGTTAGATTACAGCAATCACGATTAAACTCTCATTTAAACGAAAGTATTCAAGGTATTCGTGTGACCCAAGCTTTTGCTCAAGAAAGAGAAAACACAGAGTACTTTGATGGTGTAAATACAGATAACTTTGAAGCATGGCGAGAGGCTACAAGAAGAAGTGCGATGTTTAGACCCTTTGTAGAGATGAGTAATGCTTTTGGAACAATAATTTTACTCGCTTATGGTTCCTTCCTCATACTACAAGGTGTTGATAGTGGAGGAATTGAAGTAGGAACCTTTGTTACATTTGCTTTCTTTTTAAATATGTTTTGGGAGCCAATTTCACGGCTCGGTCAGATGTACAATCAATTGTTAGTAGCGATGGCTTCATCAGAAAGAATTTTTGAGTTTTTAGATGAACGACCAAATGTTAAAGAAAAAGAAGACGCCCATGAATTCGATACGATGCGTGGGAAAATTGAATTTGAAAATGTTCAGTTTTCTTATGAAGAAGATCGCGTGGCATTACACGATATATCACTAACGATTGAAGAAGGCCAATCTGTTGCTTTAGTCGGCCATACGGGAAGTGGAAAGTCGACGATCGCAAACCTAATTAGCCGATTTTATGATCCACAAAAAGGAGCTGTCAAAATCGACGGTTATGATTTACGCGATGTAACGTTAGATAGTTTGCGCCAAAAAATTAGTGTCGTTTTACAAGATACATTTATTTTCTCAGGCACCATTATGGAAAATATCCGATTTGGTCGGCCTAATGCCACAGATGAAGAAGTTATAGAAGCGGCTAAATTAGTTGGTGCTGATGATTTCATTCAACGTCTCTCAGACAAATATGAAACGGAAGTAGAAGAAAGAGGAAGTATATTATCAGCTGGAGAAAGACAACTCCTCTCCTTTGCTAGAGCTTTACTTGCTGATCCAACGATTTTAATTTTAGATGAGGCTACAGCAAGTATTGATACTGAAACTGAGGTTAAAATTCAAGAAGCTCTTAAAAAATTACTTCAAGGAAGAACGGCAATTATTATTGCACACAGATTATCAACGATTCGTGAATCCGATAACATATTCGTCTTAGAGCAAGGACGTATTATTGAAAGTGGCGATCATGATGAGTTAATGGAACAAAAAGGTGAATATTACGGACTGATAAAATCCCAATTTGAAATGTTAGATAATATTTAATCAATCTCTATAGGAAGGAAATAATCCTTTCTATAGAGATTTTTCAATGAAACTCTATAAAATAAATCGAAAGAGCATATTTCCTATCTCCTCAAACATTTCTTTTTACAAAATGTATCATTTTATTATAATAATTATTGGATAAGATAATGGGAAATTATTACTACTAAAGAGGGAATATAATGACTATCTATGATTTTTCAGTGACTAAATAGAATGGGGAAAATCTCCCCGTATCAACGTATAAAGGGAAAGTCTTTATGATTGTCAATACTGCAAGTAAGTGTAAATTTACTTACCAATTTGAACAGTTACAATCCCTTTATGAAAAATGGAAAGATAAGGATTTTGAAATCCTAGGTTTCCCATGTAATCAATTTGATGAGCAGGAACCAGGTACAGCTAGTGAGGCGAGTGAATTTTGTCGTTTAAATTATAATGTAAGCTTTCCAATTTTAGAGAAAGTGTATGTAAACGGAGAGAAGGAACATCCACTTTTTCGTTATTTAAAACAACAGGCACCTTTCAAAGGATTTAATGAGTCAGATATTACTCAAAAATTACTTAAATTGAAACTTGAATCTAATTATCTTCATTGGGTAGTAGGAGATGCGATTAAATGGAACTTTACAAAGTTTTTAATTGATAAAGAGGGTGGGGTCGTCCATCGATTTAAGCCCTTTGAAGAACCGAAGACCTTTAAAGAAGAAATTGAAAAATTAATAGCAGTGTAAAATGATAAAACTTTATGAAATTAAGTATGGTCATCTTAATTTTCCCCTTTTTTAATTTGCATGTAAAAAGGAAAATTACAGATGACTTTTCTTATCTTTAGGTAAATAATAGACTTTAGGAAAGTAAATCCTGTAAAATTCAAGATACATATAATTTTTGTCTTATGCGAAAAGAGGGGTTGTATGAAAAAAGAGTTTGCAGTTATCGGTTTAGGTAGATTCGGTGGGAGTTTGTGTCAAGAATTATGTGAAGAAGGGATGCATGTTCTAGCGATTGATATTGATGAAGAGCGAGTAGATGCGTTTAAAAATGTAGCGACACATGCGGTAATAGCTGATACAACAGATGAGCTTGCTTTAAAAGATTTATCTGTCGATGAATTTGATCACGTAATCGTTGCTATTGGTGATGATATTCAAGCAAGTATTTTAACGACTGTCATTTTAGCTGATATGCATGTGAAGAAAATTACTGTAAAAGCACAAAATGATTATCATGCCAAGATTTTAAATAAAATTGGGGCTCATCAAGTAATTCATCCTGAACGTGATATGGGTAGACGAATTGCCCACAGTCTTATTTCTAACAATATTTTAGATTATCTAGAATTATCGGAAGAACATTCGATTGTTGAGGTGAGGGCAGGAGAAAAAATTGCAGGAAAATCTTTATTAGAACTAAATATTCGTGCGAAATATGGATGTAACGTTGTCGCAATTAAAGAACATAACAAAGATATGAACGTTTCACCTCATGCTGAAGAAAAAATTTCTGCAGACGATATTTTAATTATTATTGGTTCAAATGAGAGTATAGCGAAATTAGAAAAACATCTAATCGATATATAAAAAGGAATTCGGCTAAGATGAATTAGCTGAATTCCTTTTCGTTTATACTTCCATAATAATCGGTAAAATCATCGGACGTCTTTTTGTCTTTTCATATAAAAATGGCGCGATAACGTCTGTAATTTCATTTTTTATTTCCGACCATTGTGTTGTTCTTCGTTTCATCACTTTGTTTAAATGTTTGGCGACTAGTCGTTGTGCTTCATTGATTAAATCTTCCGATTCCCTCATATAGACAAATCCGCGAGATATAATATCGGGTCCAGCCGGAATTTTAAAGTTATCCATATCAATGCTTACGACAACGATGACTAATCCCTCTTCGGATAATATTCTACGGTCTCGTAAAACGATATTTCCGATATCACCTATACCACTACCGTCTACATAAACGGAACCTGAAGGTATTTTACCTGCAATTCGTGCACCTTTTTTACCAATAGCTAGCACATCACCGTTATCCATGATAAAGGAATTTTTCTGCGGTACACCACATGCTTCAGCAAGTAGTGTATGTTTCTTTAACATACGGTATTCACCATGCATTGGCATGAAGTATTTTGGTTTCATCAATCGTATCATTAACTTTTGTTCTTCTTGACTTCCATGACCTGATGTATGAATATCGCTATCAGGACCGTAAATGACGGTTGCACCGACCCTTGTTAATTGATCGATTGTTCGGCTCACACTTACACTATTTCCTGGAATAGGTGTCGATGAAAATACGACTGTATCATCAGGATGTAGTTGAATTTGTCGGTGTGTTCCGTTAGCAATTCTTGATAAAGCTGCCATTGGCTCGCCTTGAGAACCAGTACAAAGAATTGTTATTTTATGGGCAGGTAAACGGTTGATTTCATGTGTGTCAATAAATGTATTTTTCGGTGCTGTAATATAACCAAGTCGTTGGCCAATTTCTATGGAGGATTCCATACTCCTACCAAACACGGCGATTTTTCGATCGTGTTCAACGGCGGCTTCAACAACTTGTTGCAATCGATAAATATTTGATGCGAAAGTTGCAAAAATAATACGGCTTTTTGTTTTGCCAAATAAGTCTTTAATGTTTTCACCGACAAAACGTTCAGACATCGTGTAGCCAGGTATTTCACTGTTTGTACTGTCAGATAAAAGACAAAGTACACCATTTTCACCGATTTCAGCCATTTTCGTTAAATTTGCTGCATCACCTACTGGTGTAAAATCAAACTTAAAGTCTCCTGTATGAACGATATTTCCCGGTGGAGTTTTTACAACGACACCAAAGGAATCTGGAATGCTGTGGGTTGTGCGGAAAAAACTAACTGATGTTTTACGGAATTTAATAACATCATCTTCTTGAATTGTATAAAGTTTTGCTTCACGCAAAAGACCATGTTCTTCTAATTTCTTTTTAATTAATTCTATGGCAAGTCGTCCACCATAAATAGGTACATTTATTTCACGTAATAAATAAGGAATACCTCCGATATGGTCTTCATGTCCATGAGTGATGAAAAGACCTTTAATATCATCCTTATTTTCAATTAAATACGTATAATCAGGAATCACATAATCAATACCGAGTAATTCATCTTGAGGGAACATAATCCCCGCATCGATTAAAATAATTTCATCTTGGAATTGAACACCATATGTGTTTTTCCCAATTTCACCAAGTCCACCTAATGCGAATACAGCTGTTTGATCATTTTTTACAAACTTCATTTGTTTATAACCTCATCACTGTTTTTGCTCGAGTGACTTGAAAAAACTATTTTTCCTTTAAAAAATGCAAAAATATTCTTGTTGCTCGGGTAATTTCCGAGCAAAAAATTGTTACTATTCATTTAATCTCTCCTGTTTCTTCTTTTAAATTTACAATTCAATTATAATACGGTTGCTTTTTATGTTTTCCGCCCACTTAGCAAAACCGTAAAAATAAATATAGCATTGATATTATGAATAAATCGTTCATTGATTCACCTTTCCTTTTATGAATCGTTTTTAATACTCCTTTCTTTACATTTGGAAAGTAAAATCACGCACCGTTCAACCCATTAATTTATAGTATAATATGATTCAGGTAATTTTGAAATAAATAACTATCTTTTTTCCAAATCTTTTTTAAATGATATCATTATTATTATACGTTTACGAAATTTTAAACAAAAGGAGAAAAGAATATTGAGTAAAATGCTCATTGTCTTTGATATTGATGGAACGTTAGTAGATGAAGAAAAAGTTTTACATGAAAAAACAAAACAAGCGATTCAAATGTTACAAGAAAATGGTCATTATGTCGCTTTAGCAACAGGAAGGCCTACATTTTGGTATGAAGAAATAAGAGAAGTGTTAAACATTCAAACATACATAAGTTTTAATGGACAGCATGTTGTATATGAAGGTGACATTATTTATGAAAATCCGATAGAACAAAACAATCTTATGAAATTATATGAGGAAATATTGGATTTGCAATTACCAATGGCATTTTTAGATGATGAAAAAATGGTCGTTACTGAAGAAGATAATTATTTTATTAACAATTGCTTTATCAATTTGCTTGATGAGTATCCAAAAATTGAATGTCCGATTCAATTTGATCGAAGCTTTTATCAAGCCCTTATTTTTACGGATAAAAAATTACCTTCAAATATCATTGAACGTTATTCGATGTTTGATTTTTTACATTGGCATAAATATTCATATGACATTTTACCAAAAGGAGGATCTAAAGCAGTAGGTATACAGATACTCTTGGAACAATTACACGAAGAAAATATTAAAGTTTTTGCGTTCGGTGATGGAGCAAATGATATAGAAATGATCGAGACAGCAGATGTTGGAATTGCTATGGATAATGGGTTGCCATCCCTTAAGCAAAGAGCAGATTATGTTACGGATCACGTAGATGACTTTGGAGTTGTTAAAGCGTTAAGATATTATGATTTAATTTAAAAAGCTGGACGATATTACTCGGCCCAGCTAACCAAAACATTATTCTAACGGAGTTGAGTTTTCTGGAACAAAAAACGGATTATTTTCGTCTATATGATCAAAAAACATAACACCATTTAAATGATCGATTTCATGTTGGATAATAATCGCATCATAACCACGAAATCGATATGTTTTCTCTTCGCCATCGATATTATAAGCTTTTACAGTAACGCGAGCATGTCGATGAACATATCCTTCAACAGGTCGATCAACAGATAAACAACCTTCTCCATTAGATAGATATGATTTTTGCACAGAATGACTGATGATCCGTGGATTGATAAGTTGATACGTATGAGCTTTATCATTTTCATCAACATAATGAACAGCGATTAATCGTTTTTCGATCCCTAGTTGAGGGGCCGCTAACCCAACCCCAGAACGTAAATTATGTTTTTCAGCGATTTCTTCATCTTGACTGTTTTTTAAAAAAGTTAACATATCATGTAATAAATCGATATCTTCTTGTTTTGGAGGAATTGGTACTTCTTTTGAAGTAGCACGTAATGATGGATGCCCTTCTCTTACAATATCATCCATAGTGATCAATTTTCTCACTCCTATATTTATAGTATAATGATTATTGTTTTAAACGCCTATACAAATTAAACCTTATTTTATCATCAAAGGTCAAGTATAAAAAGCTTATGCTAGAATTCCATTAAAAATATGCTATACTTAAGTCACAAATTTAAACATAAATGAACAGGAAGAAGAGAGGTCAGTTATTCGTGAAAGTAAGGCGTTGTTTATTTATCGGGCTAGTCTTGATATTAAGTTTAATTGGTTGTAGTAAGGAAGCTCTTATCACAGAACAAATTTATGAGCATTTAGAAAAATCCGTAGAACTTGAAAGTGATTATGCGGAGTATCAAGAAGAAATTTTAGAGTTGGAGCAAAAAGAACAAAATTTCTATGATGAAATTACAGATTTATCAAGTGATGAAATAGAGAAAATCAAATCATTAGCGTCAGATGCGATGGAAGTCATTAATGAAAGAGAAGAATTAATCGAAAAAGAAAAAGAAAGTATTGCCGCCTCTAAAGAGGAATTTTCAAAAGTTGAGAGTTTAATTGAAGAAATTGAAGAAAATGATGTCCGATCTAAGGCCGAGGAAATGTTTGATAAAATGATCGAAAGATATTCTACATATGATGAGATGAATGAAACATATCAAACATTGCTCAAATTAGAGAGAGAATTTTATGAAATGTATCAGGAAGAAGATGCAGATTTAGATGAAATATCTGCACATATTGATGAATTAAACGAAAGCTATGAACTAATGATTGATAAAAATGAATTATATAATGAGGCGACAAGTGAATATAATGAATTGAAAAAAGAATTTTATTCAGTAGCGGATATAAATGTAGTTTATGAATAAGTCAACAAAAAAGAATCCAACGTAATGTTGGATTCTTTTTTTTGGTTAAAATTAAATTGTACTAGTACAGTTGTTCAGATACACTATAACAGCTCATTATTGGGTAATTATAAAACAGAATTATATTAAATTTAAAGTCAAAGTTATTGACCAATCATGATAAAATAAGTTAAACTTTATAGTAGTAATAATAAGTTGTACTAGTCGTTATCACAGATTTTATATAACAGTTATTTGCTAGAGTAAAGATGTAAAGATAACGAACATTGTTAGCAAACATTAAAAATAAAGAAAGGAATGGTGACGAAACTTGAAACACAATTTAGAAAGTATTGAAAGTAAATTCACCACGTTTCAAATTTTGAATGAAGAAGGTGAAGTCGTAAACGAGGAAGCTATGCCAGACTTGTCTGATGAAGATTTAAAAGAGTTAATGCGTAGAATGGTTTACACGCGAATTTTAGATGAGCGTTCTATTGCATTAAATAGACAAGGAAGGCTCGGGTTTTATGCACCAACTGCAGGACAAGAAGCATCTCAGTTAGGGAGTCAATATGCGATTGAACAAGAAGACTTTATTTTGCCAGCATATCGTGATGTACCACAATTAATTTGGCAAGGACTTCCGTTATACCAAGCCTTTTTATTCTCTAGGGGACATTATCACGGAAATCAAATGCCTGAAGGAATGAATGCGTTATTCCCACAAATCATTATTGGTGCACAATATGTTCAAGCAGCAGGAGTAGCTTTAGGGATGAAATTACGAGGGAAGAAAAGTGTCGCTATTACATATACAGGTGATGGCGGAACATCTCAGGGAGACTTTTATGAAGGTATAAATATGGCAGGTGCATATAATGTTCCAGCTATTTTCATCGTTCAAAATAACGGATTTGCTATTTCCGTCCCAGTTGAAAAACAAACAGCAGCCAAAACATTAGCACAAAAGGCTGTAGCAGCTGGTATGGAAGGCTATCAAGTGGACGGCATGGATGTTTTAGCTGTGTATGCAGCGACAAAACATGCACGAGAAAGAGCAATTAACGGTGATGGACCAACATTAATCGAGACAATGACATACCGATATGGACCACATACGATGGCTGGTGACGATCCAACACGTTATCGTTCAGAAGATCTCGATTCAGAATGGGCTAAAAAAGATCCGCTAGTTCGCTTTAGAAAATATTTAGAAAGCAAAGAACTATGGACCGAAGAAGAAGAAGAAGCGGTAATTGAGCAAGCAAGAGAAGAAATTGCAGAAGCGATTAAAAAAGCGGATGAGTATCCAAGACAGAAAGTTACTGATTTCATTGAGTTTATGTTTGAAGAGTTACCATATAATCTCAAAGAACAGTATGAGGAATATGCAGAAAAGGAGTCGAAATAAACGATGGCACAAATGACGATGATTCAAGCAATTACTGACGCAATGCGTACAGAGTTGAAAAATGATGAAAATGTACTTATTTTCGGGGAAGACGTTGGGAAAAACGGTGGAGTTTTCCGTGCGACGGAAGGACTCCAAGCGGAATTCGGTGAGGATCGAGTCTTTGATACTCCATTAGCGGAATCAGGTATAGGCGGCTTAGCCATAGGACTCGGATTACAAGGTTTTCGTCCTGTTCCTGAAATTCAGTTTTTCGGCTTCTTATTTGAAGTAATGGATTCAATCGCAGGTCAAATGAACAGAATGCGTTTCAGAACGGGGGATACACAGCATTCACCAATTACTGTTCGTTCACCTTTTGGTGGCGGTGTTCAAACACCAGAAATGCATGCTGATTCATTAGAAGGATTAATGGCACAAACTCCAGGATTAAAAGTTGTTATTCCTTCAACACCCTATGATGCAAAAGGGTTACTTATTTCATCTATTCGTGACAATGATCCAGTTATCTTTTTAGAGCATATGAAATTGTATCGTTCTTTCCGTGAAGAAGTACCTGAGGAAGAATATACAATCGAGCTTGGAAAAGCTGATATCAAACGTGAAGGAACTGACGTCACATTAATTGCATATGGTGCAATGGTTCACACGTGCTTAAAAGCTGCGGAAGAATTAAAAAAAGAAAACATTTCAGCAGAGGTCATTGACTTACGTACAGTATCACCTTTAGATATCGAAACAATTATTGCATCTGTTGAAAAAACAAATCGAGCAGTTGTCGTACAAGAAGCCCAAAGACAAGCAGGTGTTGCAGCAAACGTTGTGGCAGAAATTCAAGAAAGAGCAATTTTACATTTAGAAGCACCAGTTCTTCGTGCAACAGCACCAGATACAATTTATCCCTTTGCAGCAGATGAAAATTTATGGTTACCAGATCACAATGATGTCATTGAAAAAGTAAACGAAGTTATGAACTTTTAAATAAGGATAGGAGGTAAATAAGCATGGCATATGAATTTAAATTACCCGATATAGGTGAAGGAATTCACGAAGGGGAAATATTAAAATGGTTTATTGAAGTCGATCAAGAAATAGAAGAAGACGATATCCTTTGTGAAATTCAAAATGATAAAGCGGTTGTTGAAATCCCGTCTCCTGTTGAAGGAACGGTTAAAGAACTGCATTTTGCAGAAGGTGATATCGCAACAGTAGGTGAAACAATTGTATCCTTAGATGTAGAAGGTTATGTAGCACCAGAAGCAGAAGATGATGTTGAAGAAGAAGTAACACCTGAAGAACCAGTAGAAGAAAAGGTTGAGGAGAAACAAGAAGAGGTTACAGAAAAACGAGTAATCGCTATGCCTTCGGTACGTAAGTATGCCCGGGATAACGATGTCAATATTCAAGAAGTAACTGGTACTGGAAAAAATGGCCGTGTATTAAAAGAAGACATTGATCGTTTCTTAAGTGGTGAAGATACGGTTGCTGTAGATGAAGATGTAGCTGAAAAGGAAGCACCAGCAGCACCAGTAATCCCTGAAGGCACATATCCTGAGACTCGTGAAGAAATGTCAAGCATTCGTCGTGTCATTGCAGATGCAATGGTTAACTCGAAAACTAAAGCTCCACATGTTACACTAATGGATGAAGTGGATGTTACAGAGCTTGTTGCCCATCGAAATAAATTTAAACATGTAGCTGAAGAACAGGGGATTAAACTAACATTTTTACCATATGTCGTAAAAGCATTAATCTCAGCATCTAAAAAGTTTCCAATTTTAAACGCTTATGTTGATGAAGAAACTAATGAAATTGTTCATAAGCATTATTATAATATCGGAATTGCTGCAGACACAGATCGAGGTTTACTCGTTCCTGTTGTCAAAGATGCAGATAGAAAATCCTTATTTGATATTTCTGAGGATATAAGTGACTTGGCTACAAAAGCAAGAGAAGGCACATTAACTCCAGATGAAATGTCAGGAGCATCTAATACGATTACGAATATTGGTTCTGCCGGGGGCCAGTGGTTCACACCGGTATTAAACTATCCAGAAGCTGTTATATTAGGTATCGGTCGTATTCAAGATAAGCCAGTTGTTCGAGATGGTGAAGTCGTTGTAGCACCAGTCTTAGCATTATCACTTAGTTTTGATCACCGAATAGTTGATGGAGCAACAGCACAGTTAGCATTAAATCAAATTAAACGTTTATTAAATGATCCACAACTAATTATGATGGAGGCGTAACAAATGGTAGTAGGAGATTTTCCAGTTGAAGTAGACACGTTAGTCGTAGGAGCAGGACCAGGAGGTTATGTCGCAGCTATCCGAGCTGCACAACTCGGTCAAGACGTAACTATTGTAGACAAAGGAAATTTAGGAGGAGTTTGCTTAAACGTAGGTTGTATCCCATCTAAAGCGTTAATTCAAGCAGGGCACCAAGCACAACAAACTAAAGGTAATGAAGAAATGGGTATTACAACAGAAAATGCAAAAGTAGACTTTACAAAAGTTCAAGAGTGGAAGGGTGGAATTGTTGACCGCTTAACCGGTGGAGTTGAAGCCTTGTTAAAAGGTAACGGTGTTGATATCGTACAAGGAGAAGTATACTTTGTCGATGAAAATAATGTTCGAATCATGGACGAAAACCAGTCACAAACATATACATTCAACAATTGTATTATCGCAACTGGTTCAACACCTATTGAAATCCCATCCTTTAAGTTTTCTGATAGAGTGTTAGATTCAACAGGAGCACTAGCCCTCGAAGAGATTCCTGAGAAACTCGTCGTTATCGGTGGAGGATATATCGGTGTTGAGCTAGGGACAGCTTATGCAAATCTTGGATCAGAAGTAACAATTATTGAAGGTGAAAAAGATTTATTTGGCGGCATGTTTGAACGACGAATGACCCAAGTTGTCAAACGTCGCTTAAAAGATAAAGGCGTATCCATTATTACAGAAGCAATGGCCCAAGGTGTTGAAGAATCTGATGATGGTGTGAAAGTAACCTATGAAGCAAAAGGTGAAGAAGAAGTCGTTGAAGCAGATTACGTACTCGTTACTGTCGGACGTAAACCAAATACCGAGGAGATAGGATTAGAGCAAGTCGGTATTGAATTAGATAATCAAGGTTTAATTAAAGTAGACAAACAATGCCGGACAAATGTAGAAAACATTTATGCAATTGGTGATATCGTCGCTGGACAACCTTTAGCTCATAAAGCCTCTTATGAAGGAAAAGTTGCTGCAGAAGCAATTAGTGGTGAAAAATCAGAAGTTGATTATTTAGCCATGCCAGCCGTTGTATTTTCAGATCCTGAAATTGCAACTGTCGGATATACAGAAGAAGAAGCTAAAGAAAAAGGATACAATGCAAAATCTTCCCGCTTCCCATTTGCAGCGAACGGTCGAGCACTTTCCCTTAACGAAACAGATGGCTTCCTAAAGTTAGTTACAAGGGAAGAAGACGGTCTTGTCATTGGTGCTCAAATCGTTGGAGCAAATGCCAGCGATATAATTGCAGAAATTGGTTTAGCAATTGAGGCAGGAATGACGGCAGAAGATATTGCCCTTACCATTCATGCACACCCAACCTTAGCCGAGATGACCATGGAAGCAGCAGATGTCGCTTTAGGAAAACCAATCCATACAATGTAAATAATTATGCATAAGATGGCTATCATATATGGTAGCCATCTTTATTTCTTTTTACATCAGATAATCATCAGGAGGGAACAACTTGAGGAAAATAGCTCTTTTATTGACAATGACTCTTTTAATTTTAGGGGCTTGTGGTAAGGATTTAAACGAGACAAATAATAATGAACAAAACAATCAAAATAATATTGTTAATAATATATCTGAAGAAGTAAATAATACTGACGATCAAGATATACAAGATGAGCAGTCAGATAAGGAAGAAAATGATATAGCGAAGGAAGAAGTAGAAAATGTAGAACCTCAATACGAAATTAATGAAGTATGGTCTGTAGTACCTATTACAGAAGAGGCAAAAGAAAAAGTTGTTCTCTTAACCATCGACGACGCCCCGGAAAATTATGCCGTAGAAATGGCAGAAACTTTAGATAAATTAGATACACCAGCAATCTTTTTTGTTAATGGACATTTTTTAGAAACGGAAGAAGATAAGGAAAAATTAAGGAAAATTCATGACTTAGGTTTTGCGATCGGTAATCATACATACAGCCATGCAAATTTGGCTGAACTATCGAAAGAGGAACAAAGAGAGGAAATTGTTTCAGTAAATGATATGGTCGAAGAAATTATCGGTGAACGGCCTATTTTTTTTAGACCTCCTTTTGGAAGTTACGGAGACGAAACCTATGATATTTTAACGGAAGAGAATATGACATATATGAATTGGACGTACGGCTATGATTGGGAAGCTGAATATATGTCGGAAGAAGCGATTGCAGATATTATGATAAATACAGAGTTACTAAATCCTGGAGCAAACTTACTCATGCATGATCGCGAATGGACAAAGGATGCTTTGGCGGATATTGTACAAGGCTTAAGAGATAAAGGCTATGACTTTGTTGAACCAAAAATAATTAAACAATATTAAAAGGCACATTCCTCCCTTTATGACATACTATATAATAGTTGACATTACAATGTGTTATACTATAATTAAAGTGTGTTATTATTATGAGGGAGAGGTGGAGGCAAATCGGAACAATCGTTTGTCAAGGTTGTCAAAAGATAATCGAACACTTTAAGCATGAAAAGGTTTCAACTCTCTATGGAAAGTGTAAAAAATGTTTAAAAAAAACGAAAAATTGAAATGATAATCCAATGATCACGATATACTCCCCTTAAGGTAAGCAGGATAAAAATTAAAAATCTGTTTACTAAGGGGAGCTTTTTTTGGAATCTTTAACTTTTTAACAGAAATCATGTAAATTATAGGATAGAGATTACTAGCAAAGGGGTTTTAACATGAAGTGGGAGACACGAGTAACAAAAACGTTTAATATTAAATATCCAATTGTTCAAGGAGGTCTTGCCCATTTAGCATACGCAGAACTTGCTGCAGCAGTTTCCAATGCAGGCGGGCTAGGCCAAGTAACAGCTATGAGTTTGCCAAATCCAGAAGCATTACTAAACGAAATTAAAAAGGTAAGAGAATTAACTGAAAAACCTTTTGGTGTAAACTTTGCGATCGGCCAACATAATCGATCCTATGAAGAAATGGTACAAGTTGCTATCGATGAACAAGTTCCTGCAATCTCAATTACCGGAGGAAATCCTACAGGCATTATTGAAATGGTTAAAGGCCACCCAATAAAAATTTTAGTTTTAGTTGCAGCGAGACGTCAAGCTGAAAAAGCAGAAGAATTAGGTGCGCACGCGGTAATGGTCGTTGGACAGGAAGGCGGTGGCCATATCGGAAGAAGTGATACTGGGACGATGGTATTAACTCCACAAATCGTAGATCACGTTTCTATCCCAATAATTGCTTCTGGTGGAATTGTTGATGGTCGAGGTTTAATGGCAGCATTAGCTTTGGGTGCAGAAGGAATTGAAATGGGCACACGTTTTATCGCTACTCAAGAATGTGTTCATGCCCATGAAAAGTATAAACAACATATTTTAGATGCGGATGAAAACTCAACAGTTGTTGTTAAAAGAAGCCTTGGAGCCCCAGCTCGAGCATTAAAAAATGAGTGGACAGATAAAATATTAGAACTAGAAAAAGAATACGGTGATTATGAATCGTTAAAAGATTACATAAGTGGAGAAGCAAACAAACGATATATCCATGACGGGCATTTTAATGAAGGTTTTGGTTGGGCAGGACAAGGTGCAGCGAGAATCCATAATATTCCCACAGTTGCTGAATTATTTGATGATATTATTACGGAAGCAACTGAAATCCGTAAGAAATGGACTAAATAAAGGAGATAAATGATGAAATATCAATACCCAATTGATCCTGATTGGACAACAGATGAAATAATAACTATCGTACAATTTTTTGAACAAGTCGAGCGAGCTTATGAAACTAAAGTTAATCGAGAAGAACTTTTACAAAGGTATCGTGAATTTAAACGAATTGTTCCTTCGACACGGGAAGAAAAAAATATATTTAAACGATTTAAACAAATATCTACTTATGATAGTTATTTCGCAGTGAAAAAAGCCCAAGAAAGTCATGTGAAAGAAATCTCAATGTAAAGTTAAATAAAAAAGTTCCCACATGAAATTTAAAAATTGTGAAACAACCGAGTCATTCAACATATACTAATAAAAATATAGTTTAGTTTCAGATTAAGAAAGGGTGTGGGAATTGAAAAATGTTATGGATGTAATCCACAAAAAGAAGGCGAAAGAGAAGTTACCAATATTAAAGTTGGAAATCGATTATGAATTACTTACTTTATATGATGCGATGCAAGTTAAGGATGACTTACAAATAAAGCGATCCAAAAAACGGCTTCATGAATTACGATTGAAATGGATGGACATTATGAATATGTAATGGTGAACCCTAGCTAATATATGTCTAGCTAGGGTAAATCTTTTTAGTCTGTAAATGACTATTTTCTTAAAGTTTGCTACGATGAAACTGAAGCTAGAAATTAGTTGGAGGCACAAGAAAATGGATATGACAATTTACAATGAAACATTCAAAAAAGCAAAATCTTGGGTTTTAGAAGCGGGAGAAAACCTTCGCATAAAAATGGACGAGCCTATGTCTGTTGATACTAAAAGTGATCCGAATGATTTAGTGACATCTTTAGATCGCGAAACAGAAAAGTTTTTCGTAACTCAAATAAAAACTAATTTTCCCGAACATAAACTATTCGGTGAAGAAGGGTATGGAGATGAAATTTCTTCTTTAGATGGTTTCGTTTGGATTGTTGACCCAATCGATGGCACAATGAATTTTGTTCATCAAAAACAAAACTTTTGTATATCTTTAGCTTTGTATAAAAATGGTGTTGGACAATTTGGCATCATTTATAATGTGATAGATGATCATTTATATGTTGGAAAGAGAAATCGAGGAGCTTTTAAAAATAACAAACAGTTGCCACCATTAAAGGATAATTTACAACTTGAACAGTCTATTTTAGGAATGAATCATTTTTGGCTTTGTAAAAATAAACTTGTTGATTATAGGCAATCACAAAACATAGTAAGAACAGTTAGAGGAACTAGAACGTATGGGTCAGCTGCTCTTGAATTTGCTTATGTAGCAGAAGGAATTTTAGATGGTTATTTAGCATTACAGTTATCTCCATGGGATGTGGCAGCAGGACTTATTATTGTGCAAGAAGTAGGGGGGATAACGACAAATATTGCAGGTGAATCCTTAGATTTGCTAAACAGAAGTTCTGTATTAACTTGCCATCCGAAGATACATGCAAAAATAGTTGACAACTTTAAAAAACATTCATAAAATAATTGCCTATTTTTAAGGTGTATAAAAAGAACGGATAAAAGGAATCCGTTCTGTTAAGAGTTGCTTCTTTTTCTATGAATTCCATAACCCATAATAAGAAAACCTAATAAAATACATAAAATCATTGCTAAAATGTTTTCCTCGGCTATAGAAATAGCGGCACCGATAAAACTAATAATTACTAATGTTGCTAAAAGTAAAGCAAGTAAATTGATCTGTCTAAACAATATTTTCACCTCAAATTTCATAGTTTTAGTATATCTAAAATTCGTTTAAAACTCAAAAGGAATTAAGATATCATATACTTGTCATATTCGAAACTAAAATGATCTTTTGAGATAGTGAATACTAGCTTCTTATATTTATGTCTAGTAATATAAATAGAGATATTAATATTTATGTATCGGGGGATATTCATGAACTCAGGATTTGATCGTTTTACACCTATTTTAGAATACTTAGTATTTAGTGATTTTAAGCCTTATACATTCTGGATCATGTATGGGATAATTTTAATATTATCAGTTATTGCTTATAAATTGGGCTTTGCCAGGAAGTTGCCATTATTAAAGTCTATATTCGTTTACATCTTACTAACCCTTGGAACTTTTATTACTGCTACACTAAGTATTTTAAGATTTCCAATCGCGGAAAGTTTAATTGTTATCGTGATCGTTTTAGCTATTTATCGATTCCGTTTGCACTTACAACGTAAAAGAAATCAAGTTAATGGATAAAAAAAGAAAGTAAGTAAGAAGGCTTTTGTTACATGTAGCCTTCTATTTACTTTCCTTTTTTACATATATTTATCTTTCTTTTTTGTTTTATACAATTTGAATTTCCCCGTTTTATGGCGGGATTTTGTTCGTTTTGTTATTCGTTCATTACACGATTTACATAAATGTAATTTTAAATAATCACTCCGTAACTTCTTGGCATAAAGAGAATTTTCCTCAATTTGCTCCACTTTGTCACAGAGTATACATTTAACGTTCACTTCGTCACCCCAAATTTTTTCTCTTGCTATATAACATAACATGTCTAGATACATAAAAAAAGATTTTTGATAAAGAATAAACATATATGATATATGCAGATGGGGTGATTAGTATGAAAAAAATTGCTTTTCCTATAATAATTGGTGTTTTGGGGGCTGGAGCATTTGCAACGGTACTTTTGATGAAAAGATCGGGAAAAGCAAAAAATGGTATTATTACGTTAGCAAAAGCGGGAATACCTGATCAGCTAGACATGTATGATGATGCTCATTTTGAAAATACAAAAATGATGTCTGAAGGCTCACATTATGGAATAGATTATTTTAATGCTCAAAGAGAAAAGTAAACATTGTAAAAGCTACAAACAAAAAAGGAAGTCCCTATTTTATATACATTAGTGACTTCCTTATTATGTGTTCTTAACTTTAAACTTTTTATTCATTTTCATGAGAATGCTTTTTTTGAATGTTTCTTAAATCTTGTTCCTCAGAAGGTGTCATTTCTTTTTCTTGTCTCTCGTGTACAGTAGGTTCCTTTTTTGGAAAAAGTGGCATTGTTCGGCCAACTATAGAAGATACTTCATCGATAATAGCCTGCATCGGGTCACCTTCACGCATGTTATTATTCATCTGTTGTATTCTTGTCGTTATATCCGGATCAGCAATTACAACGGCTGTTTTACCATGCGGATCTTTTCGCAATGCTTCTGTAACGGAGTATTTAATCGTTCCGACTCTTGAAGAATCAAGTTGTGACTCAACGTCGATACCTACAATTGC
>DATGRX010000053.1:0-10345 GCA_035303185.1 Bacillota bacterium | reverse complement strand
ACATGAAATAAAATGTAAAAGGTCGTAGAAAGAACGATTATGGAAGGAGTTGTCCCATAAAAAAAGATATCGTATTACGTAAATAATGAAATATCTTTGTAACACTTGTATTATATGATTGTAACTATGAAATGATATAATTTGACTCAACGAGATTTTTAATAACATTAATGGAATCTACTTAATGTCAAATTGAAACTTAAATAAACTATGGGGGAGAAGAAATGAGAAGGCTGTCTGTGATTATAGGGTCAATCGGAATGTTACTTGCTTTAGGTTTATTTGCCGAAAGTGCCAATGCAAGTCCAATGAATGACTTGAAAGATAAACAAAAAGGTATTAAAAACGAACGTAAAGAAATTAAAAGCAAACTATCTAAAGCAGAAAAAGAAATCGCAGATTTAATGATTGATTTGGAAGAGTTAAATGCAGAAATTGAACAATTAAATGACGCGATTAAACACAATGAAAATATGTTAAAAGAAACAGAAAATGACATCAAAAGTTCCGAGAAAGAAATTAGCAATTTAGAAGAAGAAATTACAGAAATTGAAGAGAACATAAAGTATCGAAATAATCTGTTGAAAAATCGATTATCTTCTCTCCAAAAGGGTGGAGGGGTCACGCAATATGTAGAAGTTCTCTTTGGTGCGGAATCCTTCATGGATTTTGTTAGTCGAATAACGACGGTTACACAAATTGCTAATAATGATATAGATTTGATTGAAGAACAAGAAGCTGATAAGCAGTTAGTTGTTGATAAGCGTGATGAAGTAAACAATAAATTAGCAGAACAGAAAGATATGAGACAAGAATTAAAAGGAACGCAAACTTTAATCGCTGATCAACAAAAAGAAAATAAAAAGCGAAAGAAAAACCTTAAAGATAAGGAAAAAGAAATAAATACATTAATCGCAGATTTAGAAGATAAAGATAGCAGTTTAGCATCTATTGAAGCACAAGTGAAGCGAGAAATTGCAAGTGCTAGAGAAGCAGAAAGAAATATGGTAGCAAATGCTAGTGATGGTGGAAATTTAAAACAGCTAAGTAACAATAGCGGAGGGAAAGTAACTGGTAACTTAGCGGGTTATAAATATCGAGGGATTCCATATCGAACTGCAGGAAAGTCCCCATCACAAGGTGGATTTGATTGTTCCGGCTATGTTGCTTGGGAGTTTGCTCAAAAAGGAATCAGTGTACCTTCAAGTACAGCCGGCTTAGTAAATGTAGGACAGAGAATAGACCGCAGTCAATTACAACCGGGAGACTTGGTTTTCTTTAACACGTATAAAACAAATGGTCACGTTGGTATTTATATTGGTAATGGTAAATTCTTTGGTGCCCAAAACTCAACTGGATTAGACGAAGCAAATATGAATGATTCCTATTGGGGACCAAGGTTTAATCATGCAAGAAGAATTAATTAATATATATAAATTAGCCGCAAGGGATTCCTTGCGGTTTTTTATTTGAGTACTTTATCCATATTCAATTTGCTCTTAAATATTAAATTATGTATACTTATTTATAGACAATTACATATTTATTTTGGTTCTTTTACTACGGTAAAGGATTAAAAAGGAATCAGGTGAAAATCCTGAACGGTCCGGCCACTGTAAATGGGAAGTGAATTTTCATGATGCCACTAGCTTCAAATAGCAAGCTGGGAAGGCGAGAATAAGCGATGACCCATAAGTCAGTAGACTTGCCAAAATAAGAAAGAAGCAACACCTTCCAGGATAAAGGTAAGTTGATAGGATGGCTAATATTATTTTGCTAACAATGCCCTTATCTCCGTCTCGGGAGGTAAGGGCTTTTTTATATGGAAATTTAAGGAGGAAAGATAGTGGGAATGATTAGAAAGGGATTTTTAGTCACATTAGCTGTTGCTTTATCTTTATTTACGATTACACTATCATCAGAAACATTTGCAGAAACAAATTACAAACAAGAAGTTGAAGAGGCAATTGAAGCAGCAAGTGAGTACATATTAGAAAAAGGTGTTACGAGTGAATGGGAAGCGATCGGCTTAGTGAAAGCTGGGAAATCTGTCCCTGAAAGCTATGAGGATGTATTTTATCAAAATATAGATGAGCAGATCACAAGCAATCTAGAATCAGGGCGGATTAAAATTACGGATATTGAAAGGCTTACCATTGCTGCTGTTGCATTAGGAAAAGATCCCCGTGAGATTGATGGACATAATTTAATTGGACTTATCTATGATAGCCCTGAGCACGAATCCGGCATAGATACGATGACACTGCAGGGGAATAACGGTCTAATATTTGCTCTTATTGCCTTAGATACATTAAACTTTGAAGTTCCAGAGGATGCAAAATGGACCAGGGAAAAATTAATTGTCGAACTTTTAGAAAATCAAAATGAGGATGGAAGTTGGGCATTGAATCCGTCATATCCTGATCCAAGTGTTGATATAACTGCAATGGCAATCATTGCTTTGAGCGCATACAAGGACCAGTCGGATGTAGATAAAGCTATTCAAAAGGCAATTAATTATTTGTCTGACATTCAAACTGATGAAGGTGGTTTTGATGGTGGATCCTTTGTCGGAGGAATTACGAGTGAAGCTGCCTCCCAAGTGATTATCGGATTAACCGCATACGGGATTGATCCAACGAATGACAAATTTACCAAAGAGAAAGATTTAATCGAACATCTATTAAGTTATCAAAATGACGATGGTGGATTTTCTCATACAAAGGAATATCCAGATTCAAATGCTATGGCTACTGAACAAGCTTTACAAGCTTTAGTTGCATACAAATTGTTTTTATATGATTTTGGTCCACTGTATGATTTTACTGGGGAAGTGAAATTTCCAGAAGATCCTGAGCCAACGCCGGAACCAGAAGAACCATCAGACCCAGAAAAGCCTAATCCAGAAGAACCAGAGATACCTGAAGAGCCAGAAGACGATGAAAAAGAAGAAAGTGAAGACAAAGAAGAAAAAAATATTGTTGAAGTGAAAAAAGGTAAAGACGGAACAATAAATGTAAAACCAGACGCTCCAATAATTATAAACGAATCAACGAAAATAGAACTTCCAGAAGACTTTCCAGCAAATACAAAGTTAACTGTCACTTATCCCAAGCAAGATATATTAAAAGGTGTGAATGTCGCAGGAGATGCGTATACATTTTCTTTCGATTTTCCAGAGGGAGAACATGCTACCGGTCTATACACTTTAACGATGTATATAGATGAACATGCAAATCATGAAAAGGTCGCCCTTTACTATTTCAATGAAGAAAGAAAAGCTTGGGAGTTTGTCGGTGGTGAAGTGATCGACGGCCAAATTCGTGCGGAGGTTAACCACTTTTCAACCTATGCAGTGTTATCTGATGAAGATGCACCAACGAACGTCCAGTTAGAAATCAAAGAACAAACAAACGATTTTGTAACGCTTTCCTTTTCAGCTGATGATTTTTCAGGTGTTGATTATTACATTCTTTATCGAAATGGAGAAGAAATTGCCCAAATTCCAGGTACTGAAACGATATATACCGATGAAAATGTAGTTGTAGGAAACTCGTATAGGTATGAAATTGTAGCTTTTGATCCGTTAGGAAATGAAAGTGAAGCTGTTTCTTTATCTGTGAAAGTATTAGAAGAACTAGCAAAGAAAGAGAGTGATGAAGAAGGTAAAGAGTTGCCAAAGACAGCGACAAATATGTACACATATGTACTTGCCGGTTTCATTTTATTCATAATCGGTAGTGTACTATTTATCTGTCAGCGAAAGAAGCAAAATGTGTAAACAAAGGCAGGGATTATGATGAAGCCATTTTTTAGAGAAAAGAGTATTCTTGTTTTAATAATAGTTCTCTTTTTCCTAACAGGCTGTCTGTCAGATTTGGAAAAACCAATGGGACTTGAAAACGATAGTGAACTACATATTGAAAACCATGAATCAAAAAATAAGCAGGTTTCTGAAAAGAAATCAATCGCATCAGCTGATGAAAATAATGAAAGTAAAAAAGATGATAATAAGGAAACGAAGAATTCAGATGATCCAGCGAAACAAAAAGAGCAGCATGACAAACAAACCGTTGGCGTGGATGAAAACAAAGAATCTGAATACTCAAATCGTCAATCAAGAGGTAAAAAAGTATCATCTTCAAAACAAAAAAGTACATCAAATAATAATAAGTCATCAGACACCAGTCAGAAAACGAGAAGTTCAACTCACGATTCTAACAACAACTCAAATTCTAAAAACAAATCAAGTAAAAATGAAGGTGGAAATAATAAAGGTAATAACAACTCACCTCCACCTCCTAGAGAAGAACCTACAAAACCGACGATTACTCAATCGATTGTTATCGCTGAAGAAGGGTCTTACGGTCAGAAAGTTTGTCTAGAAAAGAAATATAAATCATGTCCTGAAGATGGTCGTGCTGAAATTCCTTTACCTCCAACAACGATGGGTATTGAAGAAGAGATAACGGTGTTAGAAGCGTTAATTGAAATAACAATGGCGAAAAATATTCATATGGATTATCGTGGTGGTCAAGGAGCAACCGCATACGTCCAAGGCATGGGTAATGTCTATGAATTTGATCGAGGACAAGGAAGTGGCTGGATGTTTCGTGTGAATGGTATTTTCCCTGATCGCGGCGCTGGCGTTGTCCCTTTATGTGATGGTGATGTTGTCGAGTGGCTGTATACGACAAATCTCGGTCAAGATTTAAATGCTGATCTTAAGCCTTTCCGTAGAGATGGGGCATGTCCATAAAATAAGCCGATCTGCAGGATCAGATCGGCTCTTTTTAAAGTAGGTGATCAATATTCAATTCGGAACTGGATTTCAAAGTTACCATCCTTATGTCAATATTTTATACTTTTTCTTTGTCGGTGTGTTAGCGATGTACGTTAACCATCCAATTTTTTTATTAACAGGACTTATTGTTATCATCCTAACAACCCTTGCTTTAGGTGGAAAAAGTCAATTAAAAACGTGGACACCGCTAATAACGATAATGGCATTTATTATGATTGTGCTTAATCCCTTTTTAGTATCCCGCGGAACGAACATTTTGTTTTATTTTCGCGGTAAACAAGTAACGTTAGAAGCGACTATGTATGGTTTCGTTATGGCTTTATCAATCGTCACGATTTTACTTATGTTTATTTCCTTTAACATCGTTTTAAATGGTAACAAGTTTTTATTTATTTTTTCTCGTATTTTACCGAGGACAGCCTTTTTAATTATGCTTACCCTCCGCTTTATGCCATTACTTAAAGAACGATATGAAGAAATCGATATGGCCCAACGACTAAAAGGAATGACCCTCGCTCATGGTTCCCTCTTTAAGCGGATGAAAAACGGGTTAACGTTTGTTCAAATTTTGCTCGCTTGGTCCCTTGAAGAAGCTTTACAAACCGCTGATGCGATGAAAGCCCGCGGATACGGAACAGGAAAAACGAGCTCTTATATTCCATACAACATGCAAGCAAGAGACTGGATGTCTATCCTTTATTTGACGCTCCTTTTTTCCCTATGTTTGTTTAGTGGGTATTTAGGATATGGTAAGATAGTTATTTATCCAGAATTAGGAACACTTCAGTTTTTTGCCCTAGATTGGGTAAGTTTTTTTAGTATGATACTTTTATTTTCATTTCCATTACATATTGAAGGGAGAGAAAAGCTACGTTGGACATTTTCACGTTGAAAGATGTTTCTTTTACTTATCCAGATATGGAAGAACGGGCATTGAATAATATTAATCTACACATAAAAGAAGGCGACTTTACTGTCATCGCTGGGCCGAGTGGATGTGGAAAAACTACGCTACTACGATTGCTTAAGCGAGAGCTGACCCCAGTTGGTACGGAAGAAGGAGCAATATTTTTTAATAGCCATCCAATCGATAGTTTTGAAGAAAGAAGATTAATAGAGGATATTGGATTTGTGTTCCAACATCCAGATGAGCAAATGGTTATGGATGAGGTGATGCAAGAGCTTGTTTTTGGTTTAGAACAATTAGGATATTCGACATTAGAGATGCGGAAGCGGGTCGCGGAACTTGTGCATTTTTTTGGTCTTGAGGCGTTTCTTTATGAAAAAGTAACGAATTTATCTGGCGGTCAAAAGCAAATGGTAAATTTATTGTCTGTTTTATTACTAAAGCCAAAAGTGTTACTGTTAGATGAACCAACGTCTCAACTTGATCCTGTTACAGCGAGTGAATTGATTACAATGGTGCAGCGACTTAACGAGGAAATGGGGATTACGATTATTTTAGTCGAACATCGATTAGAGCAAGTTTTTGCCCTTGCAGATCGAGTTATTTTACTAGAAGATGGACAAGTTCGTTATGCTGGGAGGAGTAAAGATGTTATTTCAGCTGTATATGCGGAGAACGATGAAACCTTTATGTCGTATCTTCCGTCGGTTGCGCGGTTATATGTTGAGCGAGCAGAGGGGCAGGAACGAGAGGTTCCATTAACAGTAAAAGATGCTCGTGCTTGGTTGCGAAATGAGTCGAAAATTAAGTCTCAAGAGTCGGAACAACCTCGGGTTAAAAATGAATATTCCGAGATTTTACAAGCGAAAAATGTCTTTTTTCAATATGAACAAAAAGGTGAACTTATTTTAAAAAACTTTTCTATTTCGGTCAATCGAGGAGAGTTTTTAGCCTTAGTTGGTGGAAATGGAGCGGGAAAGACGACTGCTCTAAAGGTAATGTTAGGAATTGAGAAACAGCAACGAGGTCAGGTAAAGATGTTTAGGGAAAAGCTACATAGGAGAAAATTACCAAAGTTTTATAAGCGAATCGCTTATTTACCCCAACATGCTCAAGCTTATTTTTCAAAGGATTCAATTTATGAAGAGATGAAAACTGTTGCGAAAAAACATCAACTTTCCAATATTGAATATAAAATTGATGAAATGTTACACATGTTTCAGATTACACATTTAAAGCAGCGGCATCCGTATGATTGTTCTGGTGGAGAAATGCAAAGAGCGGCTCTTGCAACGATGTTACTTACTGAACCTGAGATTCTTTTTGTTGATGAGCCGACAAAAGGTTTTGATGCAGTTTCGAAGCGGAAGTTTGGAGAGAATTTACAGCAATTACATAAAAGAGGACTTACAATTGTGATGGTTACCCATGATATTGAATTTGCTGCCCAATATGCACAGCGTTGTGCCATGCTTTTCGAAGGGGAGATTACTGCTGAAGGTACACCAAAACAACTATTTCAAGGAAATTATTTTTATACAACTGCTATGAACCGAGCGACACGAAATCAACCGATCCCGGAGGCGTTAACGTTAGAGGAGGCACTCCAAAAATGGCCAAAACAAAAACACGCGCCTATTTAGTTGTTACGATAATTATTTTATTTTTTGTCTTATTAGCTTCTATTTTAATTTTTAATTATCGAGCGTATTTGTTCGTAAGCTTTTTAATTATTATAAGTATGATGTTACCGTTTTTTACACGGTTTGAAGTGAACGAAATAAAAGCTCGTGAAATTGTTATGCTTGCGATGTTAGCAGCAATTGCTGCGATTAGTCGAGTTCCTTTTGCCGGGCTTCCGAGTGTCCAGCCTACGTCTTTTGTTATTATTATGACAGGAATTGTTTTTGGGGCAGAATCAGGTTTTTTAGTCGGAGCTGTCGCAGCTATTGCTTCAAATATCTTTTTAGGACAAGGGCCATGGACACCGTGGCAAATGTACGCGTGGGGGATGATGGGATTGAGTGCAGGTCTCCTTAGGCATACATGGTTACTAACGACGAATTTTGGGAAAGTGATTTTCGGTTTCATTTGGGGCTATGTGTTTGGATGGTTCATGAATTTATGGATTGTTGTTAGTAACATAGAAAATCTAACATGGGAATGGTTTGTGACGATTTATGTATCAAGTGTGTACTTTGATTTAGCCCATGGGTTATCGAATGTATTGTTCCTCATCCTCTTCAGCGCGAGCTGGCTAAAAGTTATGGAACGATTACAGAAAAAATATGGCTTGCTCTCCTAATGTCAAATTGTAGTCGAACATGTAAAATTTTGTTAGGATATGAACAAGTGAAGAGGTAATGAGGAGGATAATAAATGTCAGAAGAAAATAAACGTGTTGCTGATTATGAAATTGATCCCGTATATACGAAGCGGTGGTCAACTAGGGCTTTTTCAAATGAAGAAGTTGAAGAGGAAGTTTTATATAGTTTGTTTGAAGCGGCAAGATGGGCACCTTCAGCAAATAATGTGCAACCGTGGCGATATATTATTGCTCGAACAAAGGAAGATCGGGAGAGATTCCTTTCTTTTATGAATGAGGGTAATCGAATTTGGTGTCACCGAGCACCGGTCCTTGTGGCCGTTGTTTCTTTTACCCGTTGGACTCCGACCGCGAAGTCAACAAATCCGACCCATGCCTTTGATACAGGGACGTCTTGGGGATTTCTTGCTTTAGAAGCTGTGAGGAAAGGATTAGTTACTCATCCGATGGGTGGTTTTGATCGAGAGAAAGCAAAAAAGGTATTAAATATTCCCGAAAAGTATGAAATTCATGCGATCGTTGCGATTGGTTATAAGGGCGATAAAGCAGATTTAACAGAAGAGTTGCAAGAGCGAGAGGTTGCATCCGGTAGAAAGAAAATAACTGAATTTATTTCTGAGGGCACTTTTAAAGAATCATAAATGCTCAAACCATAAGTTCAATCTTGATGGACTTATGGCTTTTTCTTATCCATTCTATTCTGAAAATAATTTATTTTCATTATTGTGGCTTTAAAACGTTTTCTCTGTAATGTATAATAAGTCTATCATCTTAGGGTTAAGAGAAGAGGGTTAGTTATGACAAATGAACAGTGGGAAAAGGATTTTGGTCCTCATCATATTGGTGATCGGGACTTTTTAATTGTAGGCATTATCACCTTTGTTATTATTAGTTTATTTTTACATGAGCCGATTTTATATGTCGTTATCGGTGTATTACTTACATATCTTATGATCAATATTGTTTACAATCGTACGGTTGGAAAGAAGCTGTACATGGATCCGAAGCGACAAACAATTCGGCTGTTTCAAGGGGATGAGAGTGAGTTATCTTTTGAATTAGAAAATGATGGTTTACTTCCGATGATCCACGGGCAATTTCGTTTTCAAACAACGTCAGTTATTAAAGCTTTAGAAGGAGATGTAACAACAGAAGAACAGGCGTATGCTTTTCACAAAACTTTTTCTATTCGTGGCAAGGGAAAAACGATCGTTTATTTTCCTTTTGTCGCTGACAGGCGAGGGGTTGCTCGAGTGCGGAATATCACCTATTCCTTTCCCCATTTATTTAATTTTAATGTCCTTACATTAAAGTATTTACCCTTTACACTTCGGGAAGTTGTTGTTTTTCCCAAGCCACTTAAAGTAGATCATGTAGATATTGCGTTTCAAATGGCGCCGGGAGAGCACCGGGTGCAACTTTCTCCCTTTGAAGATGTCCTTAGTCCAATAAGTACGCGGGATTATGAATATAGTGATCCTTTTTATCGCATTAATTGGAAAGCATCGGCTAAAACGCAAGAATTACAAACAAATGTGTATGAAAAAGTGGTCGATACATCTTATTTATTTCTTGTTAATATTCGTCCGAATAAAGATATTCTTCATTTAAGTGAAAACTTAGAGAATGTATTATCTTATACGACATATATTTGCCAACAAGCCTTTGAGAACGATGTCCCTTATGAATTGTTTGTTAATGCACGGACAGCAAGTGAAGTTCCTTTCTTACAATTACCTGAAGGAAGTGGACAAACTCACTATTTACGTAGTTTAGAAATGCTTGCGAGAATACCACGTCATTCAATGACTTATTCCTTTGCTGAGATGATTTATCGGGTTAAAAAGCAAGTATCGGCTCCGAAAACAGTCGTTATTATTGGTGATATTCCGGAAGAAGCGAAGGAACTTTTAGCTAAATGGTCACAAAGACAAAAGGATATTTATCAAGTCGTTCCCTATGAAGATGGTGCTGTTATGGAAAAGTGGGATGGGGATGTGCGTCTCTATGCCTAAATATTTTCTTTACTTTTATACGTATCATTTTCTAGCGGAAGCCTTTCTTGCATTTATCCTTTTATATCCTATTACGTTTCGGTATTTTTCTCATATACATTATGTTTACTACTTTGTAATTGTCCTATTATTGGCTGGATTGTTTTTTATCTTTATAAAATATCAAGTATCAACATTATTATATATAACGATTCTACCACTAGCGTTTTTACTATTTTATTTTGCTGATTTTCCTTTTGCTTTAATGGTTATTTTTCCAATCGTTTTCTTGTGGCGGTTTATGTCCATTCTTC
>DATGRX010000052.1:0-6290 GCA_035303185.1 Bacillota bacterium | reverse complement strand
TGTAATGCGCGAACCATCCCTAAGACGATCGGCGTTAAAATAAGTGCAGCACCGTCATTATTAAAAAAGGCGGCTACGATTGCACCTAAAATCATTATGTATATAAACATCAAGAGTCCATTTCCCTTAGCTAGTTTAGCCATATGTAATGCGGCCCACTTAAAAAAGCCAATTTCATCAAGAATAAGAGAAATAATGATCATTGCGATAAGTGCTAAAGTAGCATTCCAAACAATGTTAGTAACATCCCATACATTTTGAAAATTAACGACACCGACAAGTAAAGCTAAAATGGCTCCACCACAAGCAGACCAACCGATTGATAGATTACGTGGTTGCCAAATAACAAAGGTAAGAGTAAGTAAAAAATGATAATTGCTAACGTAATTTGCATGAAGTTTCATTGCTCCTTCAATTTAAAACGATGACTATCTATACATTAATTCCTCCATGAATATATTTAGTTCTATCATATAAGTAATCGCTAATATGATAGTCTACATACATGTTTAAGACAAATGAATTGAATATTTTAAATATAAAAAACCCTATAAGCAGACGAATAATCGTTACTTATAGGGAAGTTAATTTTGATAAGAAAAGAATGATTTTACATAGCTTTTTTCTCTGGGAAAAATTCAGGCAGTTCACTATCATGCTTGTCGAGGGAAATTTGTTCTTGTGAAATACCATTTTTTAAGAGAAGTTCAATATTTTCTTTAATATATTCATCACTACCGACGATATAAAAGATACTCTCTTTATCCTCGGCTAATTGACTGACACGTTCATAATATTTCTTACGGTCATCAACATATTCAGCTGTGAAATTTTTGCTCTCATCTGTTTGGAAAAGATCTGTAAATAAATATTCTTTTGAAGTATCGATATTTAATGAATGAACGTGGTTAATATCTTCTTGGTTTTCTAAATAGCTAAGAGCAAGTGGTCTTAATGTCGCTAACCCGACACCAGCCGACAATAAATAAATGATTTTATTTTCCCTTCTAAGCGGAACATTTGTTAAGGTTTTAAAAAGAGCGACTTTATCGCCAACTTTGATTGTTTTCAGTCTTTCCTTATATTCTGAGCAAAGCTCGCGAATTCGTGTAGTAATGCCAATAGTATTTTCATTTGGTAATGTACAAATTGACATATGTCGTACTAAACCACGATTTGGCTTTTCTCCCTCATTAAATCCTTTGAGTGCCATATGTGTATAGGAACCTTCTTCCCACGTAAAGTCTTCTGGTACTTCTAAATAAAATGTTTTAATATCTGAAGTCTCATCGACAATTTTTGTTATTTTCGTCCAATCAATTCTCAAACGCTCAGCCCCTTATTTAATAATCATCTATATGTTACTGTACTAAAAATGATAATCATTATCAATTAAACCGTATCAAAGTAGAAAATTTCAGACGATATTATAAAAATAACACCATTTTTTCCTCGTCAACATATGTATCATGATATTTTAGTGCTTTTTTCTTCTTTACCGATAATTGTAAATCCAAAAGATGAATATAGATGTTTTGCTGCTTCGTTCGTTGTGACAACGGTTAAATGGATTTGCTCTACGCCATCAAGATTTTTCGCTTGTTCAATGGCTTTTTCTAATAATGCCTTTCCAATACCTAATCCACGATAATTTGACTTAGTGTACATGGAGATAATGGATGTACGGTGGTGTAATTTTACTAGTTGCTGTCTAACCAGAGTAATGATTCCAACTAATTTTTCACCGTCAAAGGCACCAAATGTAAAACTATGTTCTGGATTTTCAAATCTCTTTTCATACGTAGCAGCCGATTGCTTTTTTTTCTTCATAGCTTTTGACAAAATACATAGGACTTTCTTGGAGAGATTTAAGTCTTAAATTGAAATGCTTTTTTGCATCCTCTGGTCGTAAAAGTCTTACATTCATTCTATTTACACTCCTTTGCTCCATTGCAGCTAAGCACCTATATAGAAAACAAGCACCATAGAAGAACATAAGGTACTTGTTGTTTAAAATTTATTGTAAACTTGCTTTAATTTCTTTGACCATTTCTTGGACAGATAAAATTCCGCCACCGGACAGATACCAAACGTCAGGATTTAAATAGTAAATGTCTTCATTTTGTAAAGCTTTTGTTGAATTCATAAGTGGGTTTTCAACAATGTTTTTTGCTGCCGATTCTTCCCCGATCGCTGCACTACGGTCGATAACATAGAGCAAGTCTGGATCCATTTCAGTTACATATTCAAAAGAAACATTCATTCCGTGAGTAGATGCTTCAATATTCTCGTCAATAGCAGGTATCCCAAATAAATCATGGATAATACCGAAACGGGAATTTGGACCATAAGCACTAATTTTATCGTCGTTCGCTAAAATGATTAATGCTTCTTTATCAAACTCTTCAGCTTGATTTGCAAGATTGTTTATTTGTTCGTCAATAGAAGAGAGGGCTTCTTCAATTTCTGCTTCTTTATCAAAAATCTCTCCAATTGTTATGACATTTTCCTGGAAAGAATCGTAATAGTTTTCAAAGTCGATCCCTAAATGAACGACTGGACCTAGTTTTTTTAGTTCATCATATTGATCGGCTTGCCTACCGGAAATAATAATTAAATCTGGATCGATATTTGCAATTGTTTCATAATCCGGCTCTTTTAAACTACCAATATTTTTATATTTATCATCATGATATTGTTCTAGATAATCTGGAATGTTTTGTTGTGGAACACCAACAACGTCAATTCCTAAATAATCTAGTGTATCTAACATACCGAAATCAAAGACGATAACATTTTCTGGGTTTTGTTTAACCTCTGTTTCGCCTAATTCATGGGTAACAAGGACAGTTTGGCTAGAGGAGCTATTCTCATTACTTTCTCCACCTTCACTTGTACAACCTGCAACAATCCCGACAGATATAGTAAGAACAATTAAAATATATATAAATCGCTTCATGATTAAATCCTCCCATAGATTAAATAAAATGTATAAAACAAGAAATAATGTCATTCATTAAAAATAGAGATTAATAATTTGCTTACATCACCCAATTGATAATGATTATCAATGTCAGCTAAATTATATAAGCATCTTTTAGATTAGTCAATGATTAACGAGAAATATTAAAAAAATTATAACTTACGAACATAAAAAGGCATATAAGTTTTGATAGTTAAAGACCTAGATGTAAATGTTTGCGAAATGTACTATTATGAGTATAAGAGAATGTATAAGAAATTTAATAGGATTTTAGTTAAAGTCCATTTAAAAATAAAATCAAAATAAACTACATTTTTGTTGTAATCAAAGTCATAAGATTACTAAAGTGGTTAATTTATTAAAAATTATCATTTAAGGTGTGGGAAAAATGAGAAGGATACTCTTATTTATTGGTACATTTTTAATATTATTTTCTGCTATCTTTTTGTTTCAAATAATGAGGGAATTAGTCGTTGATTGGAAAATAAATAATAAATTTCAAGTGAAACATGCTTATGTGGAAGAGGGATTTCCTTCACATATAGATGTTCAAAATATAGAGATAAATGGACATGATATTGAAATTGTTGAGGAAGAAACAGGAAGAAAAGGCAGGTTAACTTTTTGGGATAAAGAAGAGGGCGTTAAAGCTGGAGATATCGTGAAACTTCATCTACTAGTAAACGATGAAAAAGTAACAACAGCAGATGAAATATGGCTCTCGAATCGTAATAGAGGAAGTCGATATTTTTCATGGCTCGATATATTAACGGTTGATAATCAAGTTGCTATTGTGCAACGACTGACAGATGATATGGAAGATATGGAGGAACGAGAGTGGAAAATTGTTTGGATTGATGAAAAGGGAAAGATTAATGAAGAGAAAATTACTTACGAAAAACGAAAACAAAATCCACTAGCTGTTCGGTTAATAAATGAATCAGGTACTTCCTTAAGTAGTATGGGATATTATTCAGACATTGTTGAAGGGTATCCATCAACATTTTTTCCTTTAATATATCCAATTGGAACTGGAATATTTGGTGTATTCCTTTGCTTGTATGCCTTTCTTATCAAACGGAGAAGAAGTTAATATGTTAAATTTTTGATGTTGTTACATACTAATACCATTCCCATTAGCTAATTTTCCTCATATCATGTAGGATATATACAATATATAGGAGTGATCGTGATGCCAACTCATATTTTTTCGAAAAGGGAAGAAATCCTGCACGCCATTACCCATGGAATAGGTGCGCTTTTAAGTATTGCCGGGTTAGTATTACTTATCGTTTATTCATCGTTCACGGGGGATCCGTGGAAGATTGTTTCGGTGACGATTTTCGGGGTGACAATGTTACTCATGTATTTGTCATCAACGATTGTTCATAGTTTGCCGCGAGGAAGGGCAAAGGATATATTCTTAATTTTTGATCATTCATCGATTTATTTATTTATTGCTGGAACATATACACCTTTCCTTTTTGTCCATTTGAAAGGAACACTTGGCTGGGTGTTATTTGCCATCGTTTGGTCAATCGCTGTAACAGGTATTATTTTTAAGCTGTTCTTTGTGAAAAGATTTATCATTTTATCTACATTATTTTATATTCTAATGGGTTGGTTAATTGTTTTTGCTTGGAAGCCATTAACAGAAGTGATGCATAGCCACGGGATTGCATTGCTTGTCACAGGCGGGATTATTTATACGGTAGGAGCTATTTTTTATGTGTATAAAAAAATTCCTTATCATCACGTTATTTGGCATATTTTTGTTTTATTAGGCTCTGTATTTCATTTCTTTGCTGTGTTTTATTACGTGATATAAAGATAAGCGGGATGCCCAAAATTGGTGCATCCCGCTTTTCATTTATGAATAATTAGGAAATCTTCTGTAACAGTAAATAGCTCCTATAAGTAATAAAGACAATCCAATGAGTCCAGTTGCTCCGTACAGGAAATAATGATACTCATCAGTAATGACGAAACTATGGATAAATCCTCCAGCAACGTTTAACATCCCATGGGCTAGGGCGACAGAAAAAACAGAGCCACTTTTCGTATAAATATATTGCATAATGATTCCTAGCAAGACACAAAAAACAATCATAAATAGAAGTCCAAGATGATGATGTTTTCCATAATTTAAGTCATAAAGATAAATCATCGGTGCATGCCAGATTCCCCAAATAATTCCACCATAAAAGAGTCCGAATTTTCCATGAACTTTTACTAGATTAGGATATAAAAAAGCGCGCCATCCTGCCTCCTCTCCGATATATAGTAAAATATTTATTAAGGGTGCGAGTAGTATCTGCACGCTTGCTGCAATTACGATATTTATGAATAGTGAATAGCTCTCGCTATACGTCGCTATATTTTCCTTCATAACGGTTTCTGTTGTCTGTAAAGAGAACAAATCGGCATTGAATAGATAAGATAACGTGTAACTTAGCAAGACAAATACAAGGCTAAATAAAGGTCCATAAAGTAACCATCTTTTTTGTCCGAGGCGAAAACCAAATTCACCCTGTTTAAAAATGGGCTTTTTAAAGACTAATTTTTGAACGAATACACTTATTACAAAGGGAATGAACATAAGAAAGGGCGATAGAGAATCCATATGTAACCATCTAAGTAAAAAAGCAAGTCCTGTCGTTAATAGAATCGTTAACAGGGTAAAAATAATAATTCCTTTTTTTCTTTGCACTTTATCCCTCCTAATTTACAAGAAAACTAATTTCTTCTTAGCATGAAAACGAATAAATCTTCTGCAAGGGTCTGTCTTTCTAATAGCGTAAAAGTTACTTACTGTAGCTGTCCTGACTTCTTTACTCTTCTAGCACAGTTAATTTATCTTATTATATCATGATGTTCTCCTCCTCTTCTCCTTCTTATTTGGATAGTTTCCATGGTGAGGATGAGATAATCGATTCCAAAATCGTTTGGAATGATTGCTGTGATGCTTTCCCTCAAGAAAATGAGACTTTTTATTTTTATACTAATAATGTTATACTTGTTACACAAATCCAAGTTATTACCATAAAAAAACTATTCTTAAACAGGGCAGATTGTTTAATGGATAGGAGGGAATTAAACAATGCTTGAAGGGCCTTTACTTATATCTCTGATGCCAGGTGTTATTGCGGTTGTTTTATCATGGTGGTTTTATAAAAAACGTTTCCCCTTATTTGTCCGGTTACTACCTGCCATCTTATTAACGATATCTACAGGTATTGTCTTTTATATTGGATATGTTCAAGTGAGAGGTTTTCAAGGTGGAGCTTATCTTCTATTAGGTTTCTTT
>DATGRX010000051.1:0-3233 GCA_035303185.1 Bacillota bacterium | reverse complement strand
GTCTAAATCAACTTTGATCTTAAAATCATAATATGGCTCAATTAACACGTTTTTCGCTTGTTCTAAACCTTGACGTAACGCTCGAAAGGTTGCTTCCCTAAAATCGCCGCCCTTTGTATGCTGATTATGTCCTCGCCCTGTCAATAATGTGATTTTAACATCTGTCAGAGCAGATCCTGTAAGCAAACCATGATGGTCACGTTCAAAGACATGTTGGCGAACTAAATTTTGATTTCCAACAGATAAATCATTTGCATGGCACTTATTTTCAAAAGTAATACCAGACCCTCTTGGTGTAGGGTCTATTTTTAAATGTACTTCTGCATAATGTTTCCAAGGTTCGAAATGACCGTAACCAGTAACGGCTGTGTCCACAGCCTCCTTGTAAAGAATCTCAGGTGCGGCAAATGAAACGGTATAATCAAAGCGTGCTTTAACGACTTTCTCCAATACTTCCAATTGAATTTTCCCCATAACATGAATGTAAATCCCTTGAAAATGTTCATCCCAAATGACTTGTAGAGAAGGATCTTCCGCTTCTAACATTCTGAATCTAGTTAACATTTCTTTGACAGGAATGGAGGTGTCAAAGATAACTTTGGATTTTAAAGTAGGCATCATTTGAAATGAGGTTTTTTCCTTTAATTCACCTAATCCATCACCAATTTCCGCTGTGGATAGTCCAATAACAGCAGCGACTTCACCAGCTTGAACCTCGTTAATCTGTTCAAACTCCTCTCCGTTATAACTCCGCAGTTGTGTCACTTTTTCAGAGATCTGATGATCTACATCTCCGTAACTCATTTCATCTCGAACATGCAAAGTGCCCCCTAATACTTTTATAAAGGTTACCCGATTCCCATTTTCGTCATAACGGATTTTATATCCACGACCGGAAAAAGGACCTTGTATATCATAATTTGTATCCGTTAAAAGCTCGAGTTGATCTAAAAAATCAGCGATACCTTCATCTTTTAAGGCAGAACCATAAGAAGAGGGGAAGAGCTTGTTTTCTTTAATCAGCCGTTTACATGATTCTAGCCATACATCTTTGTCATAGCCTGTTTCTAAATATCTTTCGAAAAGGGTTTCATCTCGTTCTGTAATAAATTCAATGAATGGATCTTCCATTTCCGGTGAAAAATCGACGTGTCCAGGTGTGTCTATTATATAGTATGTTGAATCACGATATGTAAATTCACCTTGATCAGCAAAAACAGTAATGCCCCGTTCTTTTTCTATTTCATGACTGTCGAGAAAAGCATCTTTATGATCTACACGTCCCCGCTCTTCAATTGTCTTTGTATGATAAAGTAATTGTACGGAAAAGGTTGTTTTCCCCGCATCAACATGCGCAAGAATCCCAATTGTTTTATTCATTATGGTCCTCCAATGTTTGGCATCTTATCTTCATTATATCAGAGGATTTGTGAACAAGAGATTCATAGCTGTTCTTATATTGGAACACAAGAGAAAAAACAACATATATTTCTTAGCATTGTTGCTAGGCAATCTAGTAAGATAATGACTGAAGAAGGGATTGAACATACTTGGAAAGTAACGGTTGAAGTAGGTACAGGGGAACTAGCTGATAAATTCTATAGAAAAGTAATAGGGTATATAGAAGTAACGGAAAACCGATTATATTTAGTAGATTATGACTGTCTGACAATGGCAGCGCAGTTTGAGGATGAAAAAGTGCCTGATCAGAACTGCTCTAGATATAAAAGAGAAATAGAAAATGGCTTTTATAAGGTGGAAGTATTTCAATATTATGACGTAGATCATGATAAATATATCGGAAAAAACGAAACAGATATTTTGCTTCATTTCATCAAAGTACCTGTCATTAAGCCAAACGTTGAAAAAGTTTTTTGGTGTATATATTAAGTGGATTAGATGATCAAAAAGGGGGTCAAACCCCAAATGTATTTTAAAGGAAAGGAAATATTAGAAACCTTGAAGAAGTAATAAGGATAAATTATTGGGGGTACTTAAAAATGTTTATCGTAAATGTTGAAGGTGCTATAAGGAAAAATGATAAGTGGCTTATTATTGAAAGAAGCAAAAAAGAGGAACATGCTGGTGGGCTTCTTTCTCTAGTGGGGGGAAAGGTAGATATAGAAGGAAATTCATCAGACATATTAGAAAGAACAGTGAAGCGAGAAATCTTAGAGGAAGTCGATGTAAACGTAAAAGATAGGCTAAACTATATATATAGTACATCTTTTGTAACAGATACAGGTGAAAATGTTGTAGATATTGTTTTTCTTTGCGAATATGAATCGGGAGAGGCAATTTCTAAAAGTCCAGATGAGGTTGAAGAGGTATTATGGTTAACTACTGCAGAGATATTAAGTCATCCAAATTCGCCGATTTATTTAAAGGAAAGCATTAATCATGCAGAAAACTTGATTCAATCTCGTCTGTTTTAGCTATTTTAAAATCTATATTAGAAGTAAGGTTACTGTATAACTAGTCATATTTAGTGGTACAGGTCATCAATTAATTGTTCAGGCACTGGATCTTGGGCACCAAGTGACTGCCATCGTTCGCAATCCTACTAAGGTTTACTCAGAAGGTACAAGTAATATTACAAAGGCGATGCAGATTGCTGGTGTACATCGCTTAATCTACCTATCCTCGGTGGGGCTATATATCCCTGATCAGTCATTTTATAATAACTTGGTGGAAATTTCCCATTAGCTATTTTTGGTCATTTGCAGATAAATATTCATTATGTGTTAATGTCTGAATTGCCATTTAACAGTTCCTTCATCGACTTTTTAACTATGGAAATAGTCCTCTTTAGGGATAGAACTTAAGATATTCCGCATAAAGTGTACTTGACATCTCTACCAGGAAACAGCAGCAATAAATTTATGGAATAGATAATAAGAAGCTTGATGTCGAGCTTTAATAGAGTCCATAACTTGTGTGTATATTTATCTATCTTTTATTTTGATGTTTTGAAGAATACCCACACCAAATTGATACACATATCCATCTACTCAAGCCAAATCCAGCCATTTGACTTGAAACTTTTCTCCGCCCCGAATATGTTGTAGTAGGGGACGATCTTCTTCCATTACTCGACCTATGTTATTGACCTTTTCGTCAGCTGCCAGGTCTTTTTTAGTGATTTGAATCTCCCCTTGATACCGTCCGTATAGTTCATTATCGACTGTAATCGTACCGACGGGTCTATCTACGGTGTTAAATGCTTTTACTGG
>DATGRX010000050.1:0-6473 GCA_035303185.1 Bacillota bacterium | reverse complement strand
TTCATCCTCCTTTATTTTTCGAATAACAGCACGAACAGGGCTTCCATCTGCACCAACGATACGCAAAGGAAGGGCGATCAGTTTATAAAGACCTGGGTCAACATCATCTAACATGATATTTTCTAAAATCATAATGCCTTGTTTATGTAAAGCGTGATGTGTTTCCAGTTGTTTACTTGTAAGCTTATCAACGGAAGGTATGTCTACCCCGATTAATTTAATTTCTTTTTCTTTTAAAAAAGGTGCTATATTGTGATCGAGTAATGGAACTTCTTTTGGGAACCGCTTTGGCTGATTCGGTAAAGATGTTTTTAATAAAATTTGATCAAAAGAACCGAAAGAAATATGCTCAAAATCATTAGAAGTAATAAAATCTGTTTCACTTACGTCGATGACTAGGGCTTTTCCGATAAAAGAATCAAGCGGCAGTTTATCAATTGTTTCTCCATCGTTATCAAAATGGAAAGGAGCATCAACATGTGTCCCCGTATGTAAACTAGTTGTGATTTTTCCGATATTAACGGATCCTGTTTGTTCTTTCGTTAAAGATAGTTCATAAGAAAACGGAACATCCCCAGGCCAATGACCGACATCTTTTGTAAAGGGTTGTGAAATATCAATCCAAGACATTAGGCAATCACACCTCGTTCATTTTTATATTGTAAGTACGTTTTCTCTTCTATAATCTTTCGTAAAATATCAATAGCTTTCCATACTTCTTCAAAAGTATTGTATAAAGCAACTGGCGCTAAACGGATGCCATTAGGCGCACGAAAATCTGGAATGATGTTTTCTGCTTTTAAAGCATGACAAATTCTCGCGGCTTCGGAATGTTCTAAAAAGATATGTCCACCACGGGATATGTCATCTTTCGGATTGGCAACTTTAAATTCATCATCAAATACTTCTTTAATCAATTTCATCATGTAATCTGTTAATTGAAGGGATTTTTTGCGAATGTTTTGAATACCCGCTTCATGGAAAATTTCAAGAGATCCAATTAATGGCGCAATGCTTAATACGTGAGGTGTTCCAATTTGAAAAGCACCTGCATCTTCCGCAATTGTTAGTGTATGTTCCATATCGAATTGTTTATTTTTATCAGAACTAAACCAACCGGCTAAGCCTGGTCGCGTGCCAAAATGTTTCTCATTTACGTAAAGAGCTCCAACACTGCCCGGTCCACCATTTAAATGTTTATACGAACACCAAAAGGCAAAATCGACTCCCCATTTTGATAATTCGTGCGGGATGGCACCAACTGAATGGCATAAATCAAAACCGATTAAAATATTTCGCTTTTTTGCTTCTCTCGTAATCTCTTCCATCGGTAAAATTTGTCCACTCCGATATAAGACACTAGGTAAAATGATTAAAGCGACATCCTCGGTCATCGCTTCGATAATATCTTCAATATTGAGGGTGTGTCCATCTCGGGTGGGCACCTTTTGTAAATGTGTATCACTAGACAAACCCTTTAAATGAAGCTGACTTTTAATTGCATAAATATCAGATGGAAAGTTTAATTCGTCTGCTAAAATTTTATTTTTTTCCTTTGTTGGCTCAAAGAAGCTGGCTATTAATTGATGTAAATTTACAGTTGTGGAACCGGTTACAATCACTTCCTTAGAAGATGCACCAACTAAGGGGGCCATTCCTTTACTGAGTTTTTCTGATAAGTAAAACCACGGATGCTCTCCTTCAGACCAACCGTCGATACCATACTTTTTCCATGAAGTTAATAAGGTTAATGCACTTTGCTCAGCGCGTTTTGACATTAAGCCTAATGAATTGCCATCAAAATAGATTGAATTTTTATCAATATAAAATTCCTTTCGAAAGACTTTTAATGGATCCTCTTTATCTAACTTTCTAGCATATTGTAAACTAGTTACATTCATTTCTCTCCATCCTTTTCCACAGATTTATGTGTAATTATAGTTTAACAAACTATATGGCTAATAAGCACGGGTTATTTTAGGTTTAACTAGAAAATTATTAAATTTAATGTATAATTGATTGAAATCTAATTTTTGAAGAGGTGTTTATGAAAATGGAAAATACTATATGGTCACTTGTGCCACCGATTATCGCAATTGTGATGGTGTTAGTCACTAAACGCGTATTACTTTCACTCGGCGTTGGAATTATAACATCAGCATTATTTTTAACGAAGTTCCATATAGTAGAGGCAGGAAAGTATATTTACGAATCCTTTAAGGTCTCCTTTGTAGAAGATGGTTCGTTAAATACATGGAGTATATTTATTTTGTTATTTATTTTATCCTTAGGAGTTTTAACATCATTTATCACATTATTAGGTGGAACGAGAGCTTTTGGAGATTGGATGATCAAGCGAATTAAAACTCGTGAAGGTGCTCAATTTATGCCAATGGTATTAGGAATTATCATATTTATTGATGACTATTTTAATAGTTTAACAGTCGGACCGATTTCTCGACCTGTCACAGATAGACATCGGGTTTCACGAGCAAAATTGGCATATATTGTTGATTCAACGGCAGCTCCGATTTCTGTTATTGCACCGATTTCTAGTTGGGGAGCTTATATTATTGGACTTATTGGTTCTGTATTAGTAGCGGTTAACGTCACCACATATACGGCTTTTGAAGCATTTATTCAAACGATACCGATGAATTTTTATGTGTGGGCAGCCTTAGGAACGATTGTCGTTATAATTTTAACGAAAGTAGATTATGGACCAATGAGGCAACATGAACAGCGAGCGATTTTAACCGGCGAAGTATTAGTCGAGGAAGATTGTACTGTAAATCAAAGTGAAAAAGTTATTATGAGTGATAAAGGAAAAGTTAGTGATTTACTTATTCCAATAATAACTTTAGTTGTTGTCACTTTAGTTCTTATGTATATCACAGGCTATCAAGCTTTATCAGGAGACAGAACATTAATGAATATTTTTGGTGAAGCTGATGAGGCACTTTCTTTATTCGTCGGCGGAATCGTTAGTATAGCTGTTGTTACATACTTATTTTTTAGGCAGAAACGAGCAGTGGCTTTACAATCTACCTCATTTATGACAGGTATTATAACAGGAGTAAAATCAATGATTTCAGCCGTGTTTATTTTACTCTTTGCTTGGGCAATTTCTCATTTAATTGATTTGCTTGAAACAGGAAATTATTTAGGTAATGTTATTGCTTCTGCAAATATAAATGTTGCCTTTTTACCTGTTATCATGTTTGTTTTAGCTGGTTTTATCGCCTTTTCTACAGGAACATCTTGGGGTTCCTTTGCGATTTTACTTCCGATTGCGGGACAAATTTCTAGTGTCGTGGATATAGATATGTTAATCCCATCTTTAGCTGCTGTACTAGCAGGTGCGGTATTTGGTGATCATTGTTCACCAATTTCAGATACAACGATTTTATCTTCAACAGGTTCTGGTTCTCATCATATTGATCACGTAACAACTCAGTTACCTTATGCATTAACATCGGCTGCTATTACAGCAATTGCCTATATAGCACTCGGCTTAACAGGTTCCGTTATCATCGGTTTAATTGTAGTTATAATTAGTTTAGCTTTATTATTTGCCATATTAAAAAGTATGTCCAAACAACAAGTGACTACTTAATTTATAAGAGAGACGAAAGCAATATGATTTAGCTTTCGTCTTTCTTTTTTTAACAATGTAAGCGATTGCAAACTTTTTCGTTCTATTTTATACTGAATTTGTGTGAAAAAGTTAAGTAAATATTGTAAGCGTTGTCAAATAAAGGTGATATAAATTTTAATGAGTGTATATAAAGGGGGAGTGTTGTGTCCGAAATTCAACAGGTAACTGTAGCAGAGGGTATTGTTGAAATTATTAAACAAGAAGAAATTGATTATGTGTTTTCAGTTCCCGGCGAGAGTTATTTGCCACTACTTGATGCACTTTATGATACGGAAAATATTACCCTTATTTCGGCTCGTCATGAAGGGGGAGCTGCTTTTATGGCAGAAGGATACGGGAAGGCGAGCGGGAAGCCAGGTATTGTCATGGCAACAAGAGGGGTAGGTGCAGCGAATCTATCTATCGGGGTTCATACGGCTTATCAAGACTCAACACCAATGGTTGTATTTCTTGGACAAGTTCGTTCGGATTTTAGAGGTCGAGAAGGTTTTCAGGAAGTTGATTTTGAACAGTTTTTTGCTCCGATAACAAAATGGACCGTTGAAATTACGGATCCTAGCCGTACCCCGGAACTTATTAAAAAAGCATTTTATACAGCAAGAACAGGGCGTCCTGGACCTGTTGTTGTTTCACTACCTGAGGATGTTTTATCCGTTCAGATAAAAATTCAATTTTCCTCTTATGTTTCTCGACCAAAACCAGCCCCTGCAAAAAAAGAAGTGGATCATATAGAAACGATACTTGAAAAAGCAGAAAGACCATTAATGATTGCAGGTGGTGGCATAAAAGCTGCAAATGCTGAAGGAGAGCTAATTACACTTTCTGAGAAATATTTAATTCCTGTGATGACGTCTTTCAGAAGGCATGATGTATTTCCAAATGATCATCCGTTATATGTTGGTCACCTTGGGATGGGCACAGATAAGGAAGTTGTCAAAATGGCAAAAGAAGCAGACGTTTTAATAGCTATTGGGACAAAACTTTCTGAAGTAACAACACAAGATTATTCCCTTATTAATCAGGAACACCAGTTAATTCACATTGATATTTCAGCAGAAGTTTTACACAAAACCTATACTCCAACGTGTAGTATCGTCGCTGATGCAAAAGAAGCAATACTTGCAATGCAACAAATGCAGGTAGAACCACATTGGGAAAAATGGGCAAGGCAAAGTCGAGATGTATTTGAAGCTGCAAGTAAACTTCCGAAAAATATGCTAATAAATGAGCATGTGATTGCTACTTTACAAAGTAGCTTATCAGAGGATGCTATTGTAACAAATGATGCAGGAAATTTTGCTACTTGGCTCCATGCCTATTATATATTCCGAGAGAAGAAGACGTATATCGGTCCAACATCAGGTTCTATGGGCTATGCTCTTCCAGCGGCTCTCGGTGCAAAGGTTGTTCACCCAGACAAACAAGTTATCGCTTTAGCTGGAGATGGTGGCTTTATGATGACTGTTCAAGAACTTGAAACAGCTGTGCGATATGATATCCCCGTAATTTGTATAGTCTTTAACAATAAAATGTATGGCACGATTCGTATGCACCAAGAAATGCATTATCCAGAAAGAGTGATTGGAACAGATTTAGGTAATATTTCCTTTACAAAATTAGCTGAAAGTTTAGGAGCTACTAGTTATATTGCTGACACTAAAGAAGACTTTGACGCTGCACTTCAATCAGCATTAGAAAAGGATGGAGTGGTGGTTATTGAAGTCCCGACAGATAAAGAAAACATTTCCGTAAACAAAACAATTACCCAAATAAGGGGAAAATAAAAAGGAGAGGATTTCATTGGTAAAGCAATTATTAGGAACAGATGTGTTAAAAAATTATATCGATGGAGAGTGGCAATCTTATGACAAGCGGGGAGACGTTATGAATCCTGCAACGGGTGAAAAATTAGTTGAGGTGCCACTATCAACAGAAAAAGAAGTTGATCAAGCTGTTCAAGCTGCGAAAAAGGCTCAAAAGGAATGGGCACTCGTTCCGGCACCACAACGAGCAGAAATTATGTATGAAGTTGGGCGCTTAATGAAAGAGAAAAAAGAAGAAATCTCCCAGCTATTAACCCTTGAAAATGGAAAAGTACTCGAAGAAGCAAGGGGTGAAGTTCAAGAGGGAATTGATATGGCATTTTATATGGCTGGTGAAGGTAGGAGACTTTTTGGTCACACTACACCAGCGGAGCTTCAAAATAAATTTGCAATGAGTGTTCGAGCACCGATAGGAGTTGTCGGAATTATTACCCCGTGGAACTTCCCGATTGCGATTGCGACATGGAAGTCATTCCCGGCGATTATAGCCGGAAATGCGGTTGTTTGGAAACCAGCAACGGAAACGCCAATAATGGCTCATAAAATGATTGAAATTTTTGAAGAAGCAGGTCTTCCTAAAGGTGTTATTAATGTCGTCTATGGTCAAGGTTCTTCTGTTGGTGATGCGATGGTCCATCATGAAGACATTCAAGTCATTTCCTTTACCGGCTCAACAGAAACCGGTCGCAATATTGCCCGGGACTGTGGGGCCCAATTAAAGAAAGTTTCCTTAGAAATGGGTGGAAAAAATGCGGTCATCGTTATGGATGATGCAGATATTGATCTAGCTGTAGAAGGAATCCTTTGGAGTGCTTTTGGTACGAGTGGACAAAGATGTACCGCTTGTAGTCGAGTGATCGTTCATGAAGATGTCAAAGAAGAATTAGAGGAAAAAATCTTAGCAGGCATGAAAGAGTTATCGATCGGAAATGGACTTGAAAAAGGTGTTCAAGTCGGACCGATTATTAATGAAGCAGGTATTGAAAAAATTA
>DATGRX010000049.1:0-3688 GCA_035303185.1 Bacillota bacterium | reverse complement strand
CTGTTTACCTTGATCAGTATGGTATTCTAATGTGAGATAATAATGGGTTCGACTATATCTTCCACTCGATCTATTCATGTTTTTTTCGATAATTTTTGCTTCCGTTTTTGATTGATTAGGTGAGACTGTTTCATGAAAAATATTAAGTAAGAATAAAAATGAGAAACAACTGCAGATAAGTATAATCATAGCGATCATGAATGGCTTAAACTGTTTATGATCGACCGTGTATGTACTCAATTTTTTAGTGAACCATTGTAAAAACCGCTTGATAAACTTTATTTCAGGTATGTATGGATATGTAAATAAAATAGTTAAAGGAACAACAGCCAAGAGAATGGCGAAATACCAGAAACTCCAAAGGAGAAAGTCTAAAACGGTTGAAAAGTTATGACCATCTGTCGTAAATCCAACAATCATATCATCGACTTCAAGTTGGTTCATTTCCTTCTTTGATACATAATGGCGAGTTGCATCGTAAATCGATGAGGATGCATTATCTTTTTCGTCAACGATGACAAAGTATGTTGGAGGTAATAAATACCCTTTCTTTGCTACTTTATGAACAACCTTGGCCTCGGCCTTTTTCGCATTTATCAATTGATTATTATCAAAGTAATGATAAGTTGCTATAGCGATAATCATCAATAAGAAAAGGATAAACAAAACGAGTAAGAAAGATTGTAAAGCCTTTTTGACATATTTCATATCCCTTTTCATTTCCTGTTAAGTTAATTTGTAATGACTTGAGTCTATACGTACACTTCGCCTACCGCATTTTCCCCAATAGTGATTTTAGATCTGAGCGACAAAAGTCATGTGTTTTTGACGTAAATGTGAATTTCTATGAACAGTATATTTATAGGAGTTTGATAACAGTATCGGATTGGTTAATTGATTTAATCTCAGGGAGGAGGGGCCGTTTTTTTAGGAACCGTTCGAAGATATGGGGCTGTTACGCATCCTTAAAACGCATTAAAAGTGATATTTCCCCCAAAAAACCACCAGCTCCGTTAATTTATATTCTAGATCATAACTGAGCTGGGGATTATTCTGGTATGAAAGAGTTCAATTCTATGAAGCAGAATCTGTTAACTTTAGTCTAGCAGTTATTTAAATATTCTATGTAGCCTTTGTGAACTAGATTTCTCGTGCCCTTCTATCTTCCATAAATTTAAAAACCACATTCTGTCATTTTAGCATAGCTGAATTTCACCCTTCTTTTTCATCAAAAAAGCGATTTAAATCGGTCTTATCTGTATCTTCTGCTAACCCCTGATAGATTTGGTCATTTATTCTATCCATTGTTCCCTTTTCATAGAATGGAACGGTCACGATCATGTCTGTCCCTGATTTCTGAATGGTCATCGCTACTTTTATGGATGTGGCAATAAATAGAAGAGCAATAATGAGAAACAGGAATTTTGTTCCAGTAGGCATCCGTATAAATAATAATAATAGACCTACAATCAATGGGAACGGTGCAACTTTAAATGAAGTAGCAACGTTTGAAATGTTCTTGAGCGGTGTCGTATTTGAATCGCTTCCTACTGGGATAATGCCAAATAAAGTGTTCGGTATTTTTGATTTTACAAAGCGTTCATCTACTTCTATACTACCTTTTAGCCAGAAAAATAATAAACTTACTGAAAACTTCTGCATGTTACGCCTCCTATAAAATTAATCTTATGAAAAAGATGATGAAACAGGAAAGTAGCTACCAGCCCCCATTCAAAAATCCTCCAGATAATTTTCATAATATTTTAGCAATTGAGATACATCATAACACACTTTTAATTAGTGGGTAAGTCAACCTCGGAAGTCGATACATACAGGGACCAATGGCCTATCGATTATACCAAAAGACTATGGTAGGATAGGGTGCATGAATGTGAAGTTTTAAAAGAAATAAGGGGAGATCTCAATGCAAGTAGGTGTATTTCGACATGTACAACAACCTTATAAGAAGGTATTTAAACAACATCGAGATAAACTGTATAAAACAGTACAAACAAAACAAATAAGGCTTGAAGCTAAAACTTATGTGATGGTTGGACAAATGCGTCTTCAGCAATCTCCACTAGTATCTCACTTTGATGTGTTTGATGACATAGGACAAAGTGCAGATGAGCGGGTTGGGCGAAAAACACATGATTTTGTCTCCATTCTGTTGTTATCAAAGTCTTTTCGGGATGTGAAAGCTCAACTACATGAATTTTCTCAATATGATGTCCAAGCAGAAGATGTAAAACAAGAGTTCACTCCTGTTCGTGAAGAAGATCGGATACACCTTACCAAATTACAAGAGGAGAAAATGGTGACTCTCGATGAATTCTTGGCACATGTAGATCATGTACTTGCAAAAGAATGTTGGGATGATTCCGATATCATGCAGATAGAACAACTGTGGGCTACTTTTTGGAAAGTATATGAGAAACGAGCGACAACTCTTTTTGCTCTGTATGAGAAAAACACTTTCAGTGACCGTCCATCAAATGAAAAAGAAGGGTGGATCACCGCGCTCGAAGAGGAGGCTAAGATCGTACATCAAGTACAAATGGCATTGGCACCTATGTATACAGAAAAGGTTGGGCATACGTTACAAGAACTTATTTCACTCAATTATCATTTTGGTCGAATGAAGCAACAGGATGCACCAATTGAAAAAGACAATAAAATCGGACGTGTTTCATATGTATTTATGAATAGTTTCTATCGGGTTTATTTATTGGTGTTCTTGCCACTCATAATCTTTGGATCTTCATCAACTGATGGCGATAGCCCATCTTATTTTCGTTTGTTTACTTTTCTAGGATTGCTCCTTGTTATTAGGGGCCAAGCTAAAAGCCGGCTTATTGCTAAGAACAATACATACTTGGTGGAATTACGAGGAGATCAATTAACTGATATAAGTGCAGAGCAGCACGAAGAGGAAACAAAGGCAAGCACATTCATACCTATACCGCAGTCTCAAAAAAAGAAACCAATATTATATGATACAACCGTGCTTTCTATTGATATAATTGGGATGTTCATTTTTATCACCATTTTCCTTTTTGCGATGACGATCTCTATTTTAGTGAAATATGACTTTGAGATTGACATCGTGATGAAGTACTTGTTTTTGATAGACATTCTGGTGTTGGCTTTCACGCTGTGGGTTCCATACTCCCCACTCGCGAGACGGCGGTTCATTGTGACGAATAAGGCGGTGCAATTACGGAAAGAAAAAATAGGTGTACTAGAAATTAAACATATCGTTTTTAAAGGTGAGGGAAAAAACGTGAATTTATTTGTGACATTTCATTCCAGTCCATATAAATTACGCGTTCCAGAGGATGACCGGGAACCATTGAAAGCAGCCTTGAAAGCATGGTGCACAAGCAACCGCATTCCATTTAAAGATAAAGATGCGGAGATTTAATTGTACTTAAACGTTTTTAAATACAATTAATCGACCGCCTGATGATCTCCAGAAGATAGCCATTCGTTTTGAATTCGTACGATTCGTGGATTGGGTTATCGATTGAAGCATCGTTCATGAAATTCTTGATCAAAATCTGGAAAGCAATAGCTGGGTTACACCTTGCTCTTTCAGTACTCTTGGCATGTTTGATCGGTGCTTACTTTGCAATGGAAGACATGCGCCAATAATTTATCCCGAACGTCTCAAATAAAAGATGACATT
>DATGRX010000048.1:0-10514 GCA_035303185.1 Bacillota bacterium | reverse complement strand
GTAGCTGATTTATATTTAGATATGACATTCATATGTTCATCAATTAAAACTACGTCTGTGTTTGTTCCACCGACATCAATGCCTATGCGATAACTCATGTATGATCGACTCCATTCTGTTGTAATTCTTCAATCGGTTGATAGATTGCATCATAACCAAAGTACTTAGGCCCAGCTGTTTTAATTCCTTCTTTTGTACGCCATTTTTCGTGACAAGGAAAGGCGACTACTATCACTCTTTCACCATATTTAAGCGCTTCTGTAGTAATTGGATGGCCCGTTTCTTTATCTAAAATAGCAATCAAATCAGGTGTAATAGCTAATGGTTTATCATTTTCCGTTGCTAGTAGTTGTTCATTTTGAAAATATAATTCAATATTTTTATTAGTGTATTCGTCGATACCTTCTATATGAAGGTGACCTTTGGTAAAACCACCTTGTATCTTTCGTTCGATATGTGTAATCTTTCCAGTAATTAAGTGATAGCCATTTAATCGCTCTAACATTTGTTTAACAGCTGCGCCTTCTTCAGCATATTGCTTACTAAGTATTTTTCCAATTTCGGCAGCTAATGATAATGTTTTAGGAATAGCACTTTTTTTAACAGTTTTTCCGGGTAAGGCATAATCACACATTGTAGCGGATCCGCCCATTTGAATGGTTATGGCTCTCGCTAGTTTTTCTGACCATTCTCCATTAATAGGGTGAAAAATAATTGTGTTTTCTCTTTCATCTGACATAGAAACAATCTCAGGCTTCAAACCATCTAGATGGAAAGTGACCATCTGAGCTTCGGGAAAGGCTCTTCCCATTGCGTCAGCATCCAAAATAGGTATACCTTTTTTAGCAGCAACTAAAATTGGGATAAGAGAATTGACTCCTCCGATTTCAATAGGCATAACTGCGGTTGCCTTTTTATTTAAAGCTTTTTCAATAGCCTCAAGGGCGGTCTTAGCCCCATTGATAGCGGGGATTTTTTCGGCCATGACGCTAGGAGCTCCTATCATTGAAATTGGAACGACTAAATCCTCATCATCTAAATCATCCATTGTGATAACTTGTACAGGTCCGTGTTTTTCGATAGCATGTTTTGCCATTAACTTTCCTATATATGGGTCTCCACCACCGCCCGTTCCTAAAACGGCGGCGCCAAGTGTAATATGTTCAATATCTTGTTGTGTTAATTCATTCATTTTAATCTCTCCTCCTGTTGTTTACCCATAAACCAAATAGCGCTTGAAAGATAAATGCTGCAATAAATCCATCTAATGCAGGAATAGTCGTTATATGAAATAATTCAAGTCCAGCGGGAGCTTCCGTTGTAAGAAATGCAACTCCGGAGGCAAGTAACCAAGCAAGAATGGATCGTTTATTGTAATCTTCGCGATTAATATATTTAAAGGAAAACTTTTCTTTATTAATCAAGTAATATTCTGCCGTATAGATTCCGCCAACGGGAGGTATAAAAATAGTGATAAATGATAGGAAAACAACAAATATATCAAATATGCCAAGTATGGCTAATGTTGTTGCAATAATTCCAGCAACTAATGTAATTAATTTTTTAGAAGTGTTCGGAAATAGTACAGCTAAACCTAATGATGAGGAATATAGGTTACTCGTATTCGTTGTCCACTGTGCTAAAGTTAACACTAAAATTGCTGGGATACCTAAACCGAGTGTGATAAAGATAACCATTAAATCATCTGTACCGAGAGCTTTAGATAATATAATTGCCATGACAAGCATAAAGCTATTACCAATTAAAAAACCAAAAAAAGCAGCTAGAATCGCATCTTTCTTAGATTTAGCCCATCGAGCAATATCTGGTGAAATAATTGTCCCTAATACAAAGAGACCAATAACAAGGGAAGTGGCAGCTCCAAAACCAAAGTCTTCACTAATTGTTTGTGTGACTGTAGCCATACCTTCCTTTTTTACGGCAAGAAACATTGCTAACACAATTAATCCGATTAAAAGAGGAACTGAAAATTTACTTAATTTTTCAATAGCCTGATATCCATAAATAGCAGTAGTCATCATTAATAGACCACCTATACCGGCTAGTACTTTAGTAGAAATAGTAATGTCAAATAACATAGAAAATACAGAATGAGCATTTTCAGCAAAAAATCCTGCTTGTACACCAAACCATCCCAATAAAGAAATTGCTATACAAAAGGAAATAATTTTTGCCCCTTTATTTCCAAAGGCAAAGTTTGAAATCATAGCTGTAGAAAGACCTGTTGTAGCGCCAATGTATGCACAAAAGGCCCCAAGCAATCCTAGAAATAAAGAGCCCACAAATACGGCTAATAAAGCTTGGGATAGTTCCATGCCTGCTCCAAGTTGGGCACCGAGTAGCATTGCTGATAGATCTATTCCAATAGCGATCCAAACACTACTAATAGATAACCAACTTTTTCTCAAATGTTGTGGTACAGGTTCTCTAGCAAAATCTTGATTGACTGAGTTTTCCATGATGATGAATTCCTTTCTCATATTGTTGTTTTGTATTATTTTATAAACTTTCTGTTTTTACTCCATCCCAATAATATTTCCAAACAATATTAATCTTATCGAGAAATGTATCATAGTCGTAATAGTGCAGTTCTAAAAACAAACCATCCATAATACAGAGAAAATGAGTAATTAAGTCATCGATAGGTTTCTTCTTTATCTCATGATTTGCTATTCCTCTATTAAAAATCTCCCGCAGAATATCTCTTTCATATTCTTCGATTTTGAGAAAGTACTCTGATACTTCTTCTTGTAAACTAGTAGGAGGAAACAACAATAATCTTGTAGTTATTTTTGTTTTTTCCTCATTATGTAAGTGATAGGACATAATCCTAGATAGAATATTGTATAATTGCTTTTTTGGTGGTTGGTCTTTTAGTTCATTCAGGATGGTTTTAAGCTGTAAATAATGTTCCTCAAGCAATTCCTGATACATTTCTAAAAATAACTCTTGTTTACTAGAAAAATGATTATAAATAGAGGGAGTTTTAATTCCAACTTTATCCGCGATATTTTTTAAAGTTGTTCCCTCAAATCCATACACCCCATACAATTTAGCTGCAGCTTCTTTAATTTTAATTCGTGTAGATTTCACTAAAATCATCCTAACTAATATTAGTTAGTCTAGTATTATACGGATGAACTAACAAAATTGCAAGACTATTTTGATTCGTACTACTCTTCGTTATACATATTGTTGTGGTCATGACAGCTTTGTAAGCGGTTAAACAAATTTTTAATTTTTTTGTATGTAATCAACACATGAGATATTCAGTTCGAACGGATGTCCTTGAAGAGTGACGATTTAAAAGTAGAATTTCTTGTGAATTGTGTTTGTATGTATGATGGTGGAAACACAAGTAATCTTTAATAAAGTGGAAATCAAGTAAAAGTAGCAGGGTGATATGAAAGTAGTGGTTATTCATGCCGATATCAAAGAGAGATTTTTGAAATATTTCTATATAAGGGAAATACAATAATATAGCCCATTGAAAATAGCAATGGACTATATTATTTATGGAGAAATATTACATACTTAATTCCTTATCTAAAAACGCAAAATAATCGACCCACTCCAGAATTGTTTTCTCAATCGGCTTACCATGTCCGTGTCCGGCTTTTGGTTCAAGTCGTAAGATAACAGTCGAATCTTCGCTCGCTTTTTCATATAATGTAGCTGCAAACTTCTTCGCGTGAGCCGGGACAACCCGATCATCACTTTCCGCTGTAGCAATTAAAATTGGTGGGTAGGTGACACCTTCTTCCACATTATGAAGTGGTGAATACTTATATAAAAACTCAAAATGTTCTGGGGTATCTGGATCACCATATTCAGACACCCAAAACTTCCCAATCGTAAATTTATGATATCTGAGCATATCAATAACTGGAACTAAACATAGAACAGCACCGAATAAATCCGGGCGTTGAACCATACAAGCAGCAACGAGAAGACCACCGTTTGAACCACCCATAATGGCTAATTTATCTTGCTTTGTATAGTCATTTTCAATAAGCCACTCTCCAGCAGCGATAAAATCATCAAACACATTTTGTTTATTTTCTAGCATCCCTTCTCGGTGCCACTGTTCACCGTATTCGGTTCCACCCCGTAAGTTCGCCACAGCATAGACGCCACCCTTTTCTAACCAACGTAAAATCGCCGGATTAAATGTCGGTGTGACACTAATGTTAAAACCACCGTATCCATATAAAATGACAGGATTTTCTCCATCAAGTTCGATATCTTTATGATGAGTTACAAACATCGGAACTTTTGTACCATCTTTTGATGTATAAAAAATTTGCTTCGTTTCAAATTGGCTTACGTCTATTGGTAGATTAACCTTCTCTATAATAGACATTTCTTTTTCTTCAACGTTGAATTCATAAATCGTTGTCGGCTCTAGGTACGACATCATCGCAAAGTATAGTTTGTTATCGTCTTCGTTTTTTGTCATACCGACGATCGAACCGATATGGGATAAATTTATCTCTTGTTCATGATTTCCGTTTTGATCAAACATTTGTAGTTGGTGGTGTGCGTCATGGAGATAAGCAATAATAAATTTTCCATTGATAAAGGTCGAGAAATGAATAACATCTTCTTGTTCAGGAATAATTTCTTCCCATTCATCTCGAGTTTCGCCGTAAAGTGGTACTTTAATTATTCGACTATTATCGGCATGTAAGTTTGTGATAAAATAAAAGTTTTCGCCATCATTTGTTATGTACCGGTATGAAGCATCTGCATCATCTAATAGACGAAGAACTTCATTAGAACCGTCAAGGGACATGACATATACTCGGTTTTCCGTTGCTGTTCCATGGGCTGCATGAATGACTAAATATTTATCATCATCACTTATCATAGGCATAAACATAAGCTCTTTATAATCTGGTCGCTCGTAAATGAGTTCATCGTCAGATTGCGGTGTACCGAGTTTATGCAAATATATTTTATTATAATTTCCATCATCTTCTTCACTAACCGTTGCTGGGTCTGGAAAGCGACTATAGTAAAACCCGGAATTATCTGGCAGCCACGCAACATTTGTAAACTTTACGTGTTTGATATGATCTGATAAATCTTCACCTGCATCAACGTCTCTTACAAGAATTTCTTGCCAATCACTCCCGTGTTTTGAAATCGCATAAGCAACTTTCCTTCCATCATGGCTAATAAAATAATTCGACATCGCGGTCGTTCCATCTTCACTTAATTTATTTGGATCGATAAGGATCTTTTCTTCATCGTTTTCTTTCATGTAAAGAACCGCTTGATTTTGCAGTCCATCATTTCGTAAGTAAAACAAACGATTTTCGACCATTTTTGGTACGGAAAGTTTCGAATAATCAAATAGTTCTTTTAATCGGGTTTCATCTTCTTCCCGTGTCGTTGTGGATTCAAAGTACGCACGGCATTTTTCACCTATAGATTGAACCCAAGCTTTTGTCTCCTCTGATTCAGGATCCTCAAGCCAACGATAAGGGTCAGCTACCTTTGTTCCGTGAAAGTTTTCTACAACATCATCTTTTCTTGCTTTAACCAAGTATATCCCTCCAATTTATAAATTAGTTTTATTCTACCATAATGTTGTCTGAATTTACTAAGAATTCAATTGCTTTCAAGGTTGGAACATGGTACGTTTAAACTGACTTTATATAGGGAGGACGAACGTTGTGCTAAGAGCGAAAAATATAACGAAAAAATTTGGTCATTTTGAAGCATTAAAAGGCATTGACTTGCACGTTGAAGAAGGAGAAGTATATGGGTTTATCGGTCCGAATGGTGCAGGAAAATCAACGACGATTCGCATTTTACTCGGCATGTTACGCGCAACCTCGGGAAAGGCAACGATTTTCGGGAAGGATGTTTGGCGTGATGCGGTGGATATTCATAAACGAGTTGCTTACGTTCCGGGGGATGTTAGTTTTTGGCCGAACTTGACCGGTGGAGAAGTTATCGATTTATTTTTAAATTTACGCGGCATTAAAGAGCGGAAAAAGAGTCGCGAATTGATGGAAAGATTTCAATTTGATCCAACGAAGAAATGTCGCACATATTCTACAGGAAACAGACAAAAAATAGCGCTTATTTCTGCCTTTGCTTCAGAAGCGGACCTTTACATTTTAGATGAGCCAACATCTGGGCTTGATCCATTAATGGAGCAAATTTTTCAGCAATGTGTGTTAGAGAAAAAAGCGGAAGGGAAAAGTATTCTGTTTTCTAGCCATATTTTATCTGAGGTTGAGCGGCTTAGCGATCGTGTGTCCATTCTTCGAGAAGGTGAAATTATTGAAACGGGTTTGATGGATGAATTGCGTCATTTAACCCGTTTACAGTTAATGGTCCGAACGGAAAACTCCCTAGATGAACTGCAAACAATGAGCGGTGTATATGATCTTGAAGAGACTGTTGATGGTTTGACTTTTCATGTTGATCGGGAAGAGCTAAGTGCGGTTATGTCTTACGTAAGCCAACAAAAGGTTTTAATGATTGAAAGTAAAACTCCGACCTTAGAGGAGTTATTTATTGAACATTATCAAGGTGAGGAGCGATGAAATCTTTTACAGGAACAATACGGCTATTTTTATTTACCTTAAGAAGAGAGCGAGTTCACGGGATTGTCTGGTTGCTCAGTCTTATGTTTACTACGGTAAGTGTTGCTTTAACTTTCGAACATTTATACGATACAGAGACCGAGATTGAGGCTTTAAAACAAATTATTTTAAACCCAGCAATTACGGCAATGGTCGGTCAACCTTATGGTATTAATCATTATGCAACGGATACGATGATGGCCCACCAAATGCTTCTATTTACAATGATTGCTGTTGCCATTATGAATATATTACTCGTAGCTAGACATACACGAGCAGATGAACAATCTGGTAGACTAGAGCATATTATCGCCTTACCTGTTGGCCGAATAGCAGGTACTTTAGCTTTAACTTTATACGTTATCATTATCAATTTTTTTGTTACCGTATCAAATGCCCTTAGTTTAATGGCTATCGGTTTGGAGGGAGTTGGTTCTTTTAGTTATGGTCTCGCTCTAGGAACCACTGGGGTATTTTTTGCAAGTATAACAGCGTTATTTGCTCAATTTACATCAACGAGTCAAGCAACGACAGGACTATCCCTCTTTGTTTTAATCGGTTCTTATATGTTGCGAGCGATTGGTGATATGGAAGCAGAAATCTTATCAAAGTTTTCTCCCTTTGGTCTATTGCTAATGTCCGAGGTTTATGTGAATAATTACCTTTCTCCTTTTTTCATTTTACTTGGTATAGCTGTTCTCTTACTTGTGATTGTGTTTTTTTTACAAGCAAATCGAGAAATTGGAGAAGGACTTATCCAAGTACGTTCACGCAAAGTTCGACAAAAATCTCTTTCAAATACTTTTCAATTTGTCCTTCGATTACAACTCAGTTTAATCATTGCTTGGGCAATAGGTCTTTATGTATTAGGAGCCTCTTATGGCTCGATGTTAGGCGATATGGAGACGTTTTTAGAAGGACTTTCAATGATAGAAAAGATGCTTCCAGACGATGGAGATGGAACATTAACTGAACAGTTTCTCGGAATGCTTATGTCTGTGATGGCTTTGATCGGTGTGGTACCTTCAATAATTATCGTTCAAAGGCTATATGCCGAAGAAGACAAAAATCAAATGGAAATATTACTGACGACGGGAACATCGCGGATAAAAGTGATGAGTCATTACTTACTTGTGGCCTTTATTACATCGATCGTAATGCTCGTCATGACTGTTATTGGCTTATATTCGGTTAGCATTTTTGTGATGGATGAAGCAATACCTTTTCAAATATATCTTGAATATTCCTTAGGTTATCTCTTAGCGATATGGGTAACGATTAGTTTAGCTACATTTCTCATCGGAATAGCCCCAGAATGGAGGAATGTCATTTGGATATACATTGTTTACTCGTTTGTCGTCATTTACTTAGGTGATTTATTAGAGCTTCCGAATTGGCTTAAAAAATTAACGTCTTACGGATATACAATCTCTTTTCCATTAGATAGTTCAGACTGGCTGACATTCCTCGGACTTATCATTGTTACATGTGCTTTCATCGTTTTAGGAATAAAGGCATATCAAAGTCGAGATTTAGAGTAACATAAATAAAACAATTTACCTCAACGATAAATATGTTAAGATAAACATATCTCAAAGACCGAGGTGAAAAACATGCAGTGGGAAACTTTATTAGAGAACAATGAAATAAAATATACACTTATCTCGATTGGAATCTTCCTACTTTTTTTATTGTTACGAAAAATATTTATTACCTATATATATAAATTTGTTTTAAAAGCAAGCTCAAAAACACCGACGAGATTTTTTACGGAATTACTTGAAGCCTTTAAGAAACCATTGCAATGGATGTTTGTCATTGTTGGTTTTTATATAGCCGTACACTATTTCCCATATATCGATGAAGAAAATAAACTGTTCCTACAAATTATCCAATCACTCATTATTGTTTTAATCATCTGGGGATTTTTCAACTTAGCATCTGCTACATCTTTGTTATTTTCAAAAATAAACCGCAAAACAAATATGCAAGTCGATCAAATTTTAATTCCATTTATTTCGCGTGGTATTCGTGTCGTTATCGTCGCGATTGGAATTAGCATCATTGCGGAGATTTTTAATTACAATATTAGTGGCTTTGTCGCCGGTCTTGGTTTAGGTGGTTTGGCAGTTGCCCTAGCGGCTCAAGAAGTACTAGCAAATTTATTTGGCGGCTTTGTCATTATTACGGAGCGTCCTTTTTCTATTGGTGACTGGATTTTAACACCGAGTGTCGAAGGAACTGTTGAAGATATTTCCTTTCGCAGTACGAAAGTAAGAACCTTCGCTGATGCTGTCGTCACGGTTCCCAATTCGACGCTTGCCAATGAAGCGATTACGAATTGGAGTAAGATGGGGAAGCGGCGAGTATCCTTTGATCTACGTGTCACCTATAGTTCACCAGTAGAACATGTGAAGCGAGCACTTAAGCGAATCGAAGAACTTTTGCAAAACCATGACGAGGTTCATCAGGAAACGATTGCTGTTAGACTTAATGAGTTTGCAGATATCGGTTCTGAGATTATGATCTATTACTTTACAAAAACAACGGTATGGATGGAACACTTAGCCGTTAAAGAAGAGATCAATTATGAAATTATGAATATTTTAGAAGAAGAAAATGTCGAGATTGCGATTCCAAGTCGTCGGCTCGTTTCGGCGCAAAATGTAGAAGGCACAATTGAAGGACAATAAGAAAGGGGAGATGATAATGGATTACGAACGTGGTGGTATTGTTTTTGTTGGATGTATTATTTTAGGGATGGGACTCGGGATGGTGTTTGATCATCAACGAGAAGGAATGTTTATCGGTTTAGGTATTGGCTTTATATTAATGGCTATTTTAGGAAGACGAAAAGCAGATTAGTGATTTTGTAAAATGCGTTCTAAAACCCAGGAAAACTTCTCCCGATCTTCAGTCGTAAAGGCACGTGGACCTTTCGTTCGACCGCCTGCTCGGCGTACTTGAGCACTTTGATGTCGGGTCGCGAGCAATCGATCGATATTATTTTCTGTAAATAAAAATCCACGATGGTGAAGGACAATACATCCTTTCGCTAAACATAAGGAGGCGAGACCGTAATCTTGAGTGACGACGATATCGCCTCTTTTTACTTGCTCAAGAAGTTTATAATCCGCAGAATCAGCGCCCGCATCGACATAAACGGTTTCAACAAAGGACGGTTTTTCCTCGTGGGAAAAATGAGCGTAGCTTTTAATAAGGACAACAGATATACGAAAGGCCCTCGCAACTTGGATGACTTCTTTTTCGACGGGACAAGCATCTGCATCAACGTAAATTTTCATCAAAACACTCCTAAGCTAATTTCTTCCGGGTAAAGGAAAAGGCCGCAGCAAGTAAGGCTAAGACGACAATAGCACTTCCGATATAGGCATTTGTCGTGACAGCCATCTTATCAATGACAATACTTCCAATAAAGGAACCAAAGGCGATTCCAAAGTGCAAAGCAGAGTTATTTAAACTTTGATGGGTAGCGGCTGCTTCTGGTGCTGTTTCAATTAAGTAATTTTGCATCGGTGGTGTAATTCCCCAACTCATAATTCCCCAAATAATTACAACAAAAATAAATAATGGGATCCAGGCGGATGAAAAAGGAATCACGAATAAAGAAACCGCAAATAGCGCTGTAACGACTAACACAACCCGTTCTGAACCAAAGCGATCCGTTAACATCCCCGCTAATCCACCACCAGCAACGGCTGCTGCACCGAAAATAAAGTAAATCACACTGACGATTGTTCCACTCATTCCTAGCTCAGTATTAATAAACGGTGTAAAGTAAGCGTAAAATGTAAAGTGACCCGCTAAAAATAAAAAGGTTGTCAAATGAGCGAATAGCACCTTGTTACTTTTTAATGTAGCGAGTTGTTC
>DATGRX010000047.1:0-41269 GCA_035303185.1 Bacillota bacterium | reverse complement strand
AATGAAAAAGAAAACGACTATTTTAGATACAGATGCGATGAACCGTGCCTTAACGAGAATTGCTCATGAAATTTTAGAGAAAAATAAAGGAGGAGACAATCTTATTTTAGTTGGTATTAAAACAAGGGGTGTCCCTCTAGCAGAAAGGTTAAGGGATAGAATTAAATCTATTGAGGATATTGAAGTTCCAATAGGAGAACTGGATATAACGTTATATCGTGATGATCTACAGGAAAAAGAATTAGAAGGAGATCCAAAATTACATGAGACTAATATTACTGAAGACATTTCAGGAAAAAGAATTGTTTTAATTGATGATGTTTTATATACAGGAAGAACTGTACGAGCTGCAATGGATGCTGTCATGGATGTTGGTCGTCCCGAACAAATTCAATTAGCAATATTAGTTGATCGTGGCCACCGTGAACTTCCAATCCGAGCAGATTACGTCGGTAAAAACATCCCTACATCCAATCATGAAGTTGTCGTTGTACAAGTTCATGAAATCGATGGAAGTGACGAAGTCGGATTGTATGAAAAGTAAATTTTCGTACATAAGAAAGGATGTTTAAAGTTTTATGGTAAGAAGAAAACCTCTATTGATCGGTATGGCTACTATTGTTTTAATTGTTGCTTTTTACTTTTTTTATCCAAATAGTAATTTATCCGATAATAAACAAGCTGAAAATAATGATGCAGAAAATGAACCGAAAATAGATGAACATGCTATATTCTTAGTTGAACATCCGAAATATAAACAAGTAAATGAGCATATTATAGATTACCTATCTCCTAAATAAATGATAGATGAAGCAAATCGTAAGCAAACTTCGTTGAGTTTGATGAAATATTTTCAAGAAAGCTTTGGAGAAGCGGATATATTAGATGAATATGACCTATATTTTGATATACGTAATGATATTTTAGTCGTCACGTTACTTCACAGAAGATATTGGAATGAAGACCGTGTGATTTTATATAATTTAGTGGACCACACAATAGATAAAGAAGTAACAATGGATCTATATTATGAATTAAATTTTTTAAGTTTTTTATTTGAACTCCCATCTATGGAAAAGATTTTAGAAAGAAAATCTTTCAATGATTTACATAAACAAATTGTTCAAATAGAACAAGATCAGTCTTTACCAGAAGAACACTTAATCGCTTTAGCGGATAGTATGATTTATTATCTTTACGGAATGATGACAGAAGATATAGAACTTATTAAATACTTTTCAAATCCGGATGAAAAAATCGAAGAAAAAAACTTATTTATTTTTGATGACAATGACAAATGTTATTTTGAATTAGAAAATCTCACGAGTTATAGTGGATATTCTTCTCATGATATAGCTTTAAAATTTATTTGTGATCATGAAACGGATTCTGTCCAATTCTCAGTTTGTATGCTTGAATTCATTTCAATTTCTATAGTTCCTAATCATTAGGTGATGTTATGAAAATAGAGGATTATAAGTTATTATTAAAATTAAATGAGATCGGTACTATTCAAGGAACATCAAGAGTTGTACTGATTTCACAGCCAGCAGTTTCACAAAGGCTTAAATTTATTGAAGAGTATTTTGGTGTGCAAATCTTTATCAGGACACCGAAGCAGTTGCTGCTAACACCGAGTGGAGAAATTATTTTAGAGCATGCTAAAGAGGTTATTCAGCAAGAGAAAAAGTTAAAAAACAAACTCGATAAAACAAGTGATGAAGTACAGGGGACGTTGTCAATTGCCTGCTCCTCCTTAATCAGTCAACGGTTTTTACCTAAAATTTTAGCTGAATATACAAGGCTTTATCCAAAGGTTACGGTTGATCTTGTTTCAAGTATTAGTGAAACAATTAAACGAGAGCATATGAAATATGACGTATGTATTATTCGTGGAGAAAAATTAGCTGGAAGTAAGTCGATACATCTTTTTGCGGATCCATTGTATATTTTTGATAGTGAGCCTTTTCAAACAGGAACCTTAAAAGAACGGCCGCTTATTTCATTTAAAAGCGATGATAAAATGAATGAGATTGTTAATGATTGGCTAAAACATTATCAACAAGAAATACAGCCCGTCAAATCAATTACCGTCGATCAAATCGAAACGTGTAAACAATTTATGAAACAAGGTGTTGGTATGGCAGTTCTTCCAAAAAGTGTGTCTCATTCATTAATGGAAGAATATTATCATTTACCGTTAACCTTAAATGGTCAAATAACATCTCGGGATACGTGGCTTTGCTTTCAAGAAGGTGTGCGGCAACTTCCACAAGTAGAACGTTTTATTGAAAAGTTACTTCAAACGGAGTTTAATGAAATGATTGAAAACTAAAAAGAGGCTGGGACATAACTTAAAAATAATAAGACAAAAACTTTAGCTCAAGAAATCTACTTCGCTTTCCAAGGACACGTTCTCAACTTCTGTAGCTCCTCGAATAGAGGAGCTACAGGGATTTTCGGTGCGTGCTGTCTCGACGCTAGGATGTGCTAGTGTCGACGTTGTTCACAGGACGTGACCGTATGTAGTCGACCCGCGGGAGTCTACGTAGATCTCTTTCGTTTTGTAAGGCATTTTCGTTAAAACACTACTTTTTTCTTGTTTTTAAATTGTTTTGTCTCAGCCTCTTTTTGTTACTATTCTACATTTTCTTTTAAATTTTTCACAATCTCTTCCCGGGGAGTAACAAATAATGTTTGTTCATTAACGTAGGTAACAAATCCGGGTTTCGCACCTCTTGGTTTATTCACATAGCGAACTTCTGTATAGTCAACAGGAACAGACTCAGACTGCTGTGCACGGCTATAATAAGCAGCAAGAACAGCAGCCTCATATAATGTGTCATCACCAGGATTATTTGAACGGATGACAACATGGGAACCCGGAATGTCTTTTGTATGTAACCATACATCTGTTCGATTCGCTAGTCTTTGAGTTAAATAATCATTTTGCCTGTTGTTTCGTCCAACGTAAATCGGAATGCCTTCTGACGATATGAATTGTTCTGGCTTTGGCTTTTTTTGTTTTCTTTTTCGAGAACGCTTTTGCTTTCGCAAATATCCTTCTTCCCGGAGTTCCTCACGAATTTCCTCAATATCCTCAATTCTAGCTTGCTTTAACTGTTGGAGCAATTGCTCAAAATAAGCAATTTCTGATTTCGTTTTTTGAATTTCAATTTGAGATCGTTTATGTGCTGCTTGTAATTTTCGATATCGGTTAAAAAAACGTTGTGCATTTTCACTTGGTGTTTCATCTTGTTTTAATGGAATTGTTATCTCATTTTGCTCTGGATCATAATAATCGATAACAGTTATGTTTTTATCACCTTGTTTCACTTGGTACATATGTGCGGTTAACAATTCCCCATACTTTTGATATTTTTGTGCATCTTTTGCATTTTCTAATGTTCGATGATGGATGGTTAGTTTTCTTTCATTTTTCTTTAATTCATTTTCAATAAATCTTCTTAAATCACGAGTTTGTTGTTGAACACGGTCTCTTTCCGCTTTTCCAGAAAAGAATGTATCTAGCATGTCATGTATATTAGCAAAGGAGTTTCGTTCACCAGTATGTTTTTGTAAAGAAATCACATGGAAATCTTCCCGTTCATTTTGATAAATTGTTGGTACATACTGTTTTGCTTTAATTTCATTGCGTATGTCTAAAAAATGTTTCCAGTATTTTTTTCGGTTCCCTAATTGAGCACGTTTGGTCACTTCTCTTGCAATAAAAGGAGAAAAACCATCAACCGTTTGAACGATTTGTCGATCGATTTTTCCCGCATTAAAATCAATTCGTTGATAAAATTCATCTTCAGTAATTTCTAAAGGATTATATTTATTTTGTGATGGTGGATATACATATTCATGCCCCGGTAAAACCGTTCGATAGCGATTTTGAAAAGGCGGGATATGTTTCATACTGTCAATGATTTTTTCCTGGTTTGGATCAAGCAAAATAATGTTACTATGTCGTCCCATAATTTCGGCTACTAAATAGTGAAAGTTTGTAATACCTAATTCATCCCATGTTTGAATTTTAAAAGTTACAATTCGCTCTAATCCATCTTGAGTAATTTCTCGAATAAACCCACCGTTTAAATATTTACGCATATGCATACAAAACATTGGTGGTTGTTCTGGGTTTTGAAACTTCTCTTCTGTCAAATGAAATCTGCTGTAAGATGGATGAACAGAAAGAAGTAACGTGAAATTTTTTCGGTTGTTTCGTACGGTAATTAATAATTCTGTATTTGTTGGTTGGTAAATTTTGTTAATGCGTCCATCTGTTAATGTTGCTTGTAAATCCTCTGTAACTGCTTTAGTTACGATACCATCAAAGGGCATACTGTTCACCTCTCGTGTAATTATATCATTATTTGGGACGAGTGTGCATACATATTGATATGACAAAGTAACTTCATGTGAAATATATGGAGGAATAAGCGATGAATTGGTATCAATTATCTGCCGAGGAAACTGAACAACAATTACATGTCTCTCACAAAACAGGCTTAACCTATGATCAAGTGTTAAGTTATCAAAATACCTTTGGAAAAAATATCGTTGAGCAAAAAGAGAAAGTATCAAATTGGTTTATTTTTATAAAGCAATTTCAAGATTTCATGGTGTTAATTTTATTAGGTGCTACATTAATTGCAGGACTTTTAGGAGAGTTTATTGATGCAACCGCTATATTAGTTATTGTCCTTATTAACGGATTTATTGGATTTTTTCAAGAATTTCGTGCTGAAAATTCCTTAGAAAAGTTGCGTGAACTATCAGCTCCAACGACATATGTTTTAAGAGAAGGTCATTGGGAAAGGGTTCCATCAGCTGAAATCGTTGTTGGTGATATTATTCGACTGACCCGAGGCGATCGGATTTCCGCAGATGTACGCATTATAAAAAGTCATGGACTTGAAACAGAGGAATCCGCCTTAACTGGTGAATCGATTCCAATTACAAAGGAGACAAGCCCTATCCAAACAGATGATCTTGATCCTCAAGATCAAACGAACATGGCATTTATGGGTACGGTTGTATCGCGAGGCTCAGGTATCGGTATCGTCGTTCAAACAGGTATGAATACAATGATGGGGAAAATTGCTACATTAATGACGACGACAGAACAAAAAACAACTCCTCTAGAAAATAGACTTATTCATCTAGGCAAGATATTAATCGTTATCGTATTAGCTCTTACCGCTATGATCGTAGCAATAGGTGTTATTCAAGGAAATCCACTTTACCATATGTTCTTAGCTGGAATATCCTTGGCAGTAGCAGCTATACCTGAAGGATTACCTGCTATTGTAACGGTTGCCCTATCTCTGGGTGTACAGCGGATGATTAAACGTAAATCAATTGTAAGAAAGTTGTCTGCAGTGGAAACATTAGGATGTGCAACGATTATTTGTTCAGATAAAACGGGGACAATTACAGAAAATGAAATGACCGTTAAACAAATATTTTTAAATGATGAGATTATCCATGTGAGTGGAGATGGTTATCAGTTAGATGGTCATTTTTATCAAAACGAGGAAGAAGTAACGAGCAGTTATCCTAATTTAGCTTCAATGTTAACGTACGGAATGATCTGTAATCATGCAAATATCGTCATTCAAAAGGGGAAGTACAAAATAGACGGTGATCCAACTGATGGAGCCTTGTTAGTAGCAGCTCGAAAGTTTGGCTTGAAAGAAAAGATTCGAGAACAGTATACAATCATTAAGGAAATCCCCTTCGATGCTCACCGAAAGAGAATGAGTATGATCGTAGAAGATGAAAATAAATTACGGTTTTTAATCGTCAAGGGAGCACCTGACGTATTATTATCTAAATGTCGCTATGTTCGAATAAAGAAAGGACAAAAGGAGTTAACCGATCAAACATATTACGAGCGCGCGGTCGAACAAATGGCAAGACGTTCTCTACGAACGATAGCAATAGCCATTAAACCAATTTTAAAAAGTAGCTCGCTTATTGATTCTGAATTAGAAAATGATTTAACATTGCTCGGAATCTATGGCATGATTGACCCACCCCGAAAAGAAGTAAAACAAGCTATAGCTAATTGTAAAAAAGCAGGTATTCAAACAGTAATGATTACTGGGGATCACATAGATACAGCCCAAGCAATCGCAACTGAAATTGAATTGCTTCCTAAACATGGAGAAGTAATTTCAGGAACTGAATTAAATAATCTTTCAACAGCTGAATTAAAAGAACGTGTGGATAATATATATGTTTATGCTCGAGTTACTCCAGAACATAAATTAAAAATTGTTAAAGCATTACAAGAAAAGGGACATGTTGTTGCGATGACTGGGGATGGGGTTAATGATGCACCTGCGATTAAAGCGAGCGATATTGGAATTAGTATGGGACTAACGGGAACGGATGTTACAAAAGAAGCTTCATCGCTAATTTTAATGGATGATAACTTTTCAACGATTGAAGCGGCTATTCGGGAAGGTCGAAATATTTATGAAAACATTCGCAAATTTATCCGTTATTTACTCGCTTCGAATGTTGGTGAAATACTCGTTATGTTACTTGCCATATTATTTGCTTATCCTTTACCACTAGTTCCTGTCCAAATATTATGGGTTAATTTAGTTACAGATGGTTTACCAGCGATTGCTCTTGGTGTAGATAAACCAGAGGGAAATGTTATGAAACGATCCCCACGAGATCCACAAGAAAGTGTTTTCGCTAGAGGATTAGGGATGAAAATATTAAGTCGTGGATTTTTCATCGGGGTTGTCTCCTTAATTGGCTTTATCATTGCTTATGATGGTGATCAAAGTAATTTAACATATGCTCGAACAATTGCTTTTACAACGCTCGTCATTGCTCAGTTAATTCATGTTTTTGATTGCCGTAGTGAGACATCTATATTTATGAGAAATCCGTTCGAGAATCTGTATTTAGTATTATCTGTCATTTCTTCGTTACTTTTAATGCTCGTTGTTATTTATTGGTCAAAGTTACAGCCTATTTTCCATACAACACCATTGCAAATGAAGGATTGGTTTTTAATTATCGTTTTATCCTTAATTCCTACGATTGTCTTTAACATGAGAAGAAGTCCACAATAACTACTTATGAAATTTTCTATTACATGCTACAATATGGTGTAACAACAGAAAAAGGATGTTGATCATGGTCTATAGTATGACGGGGTTTGGAAAAGCTGTTATCGAAAAGGATGGTCAAATTGTAACGACAGAAATAACAACGGTAAATCATCGATTTTTAGATATCAAACTACATTCGTCCCATGTTTTAGGAAAAGTTGAAGAAGATATAAAAAGAATCCTGCGTAAATATTTTGAACGTGGAAGAGTTCATGTAACAATCCACATGCAAGATGGAGAGACTTCACCCTACAATGTCACTGTCGATTGGAATTTATTAGATCAATATATGAAACGATTAGATGAGGTTAAAGAACGGTATTCTATTGAAAGTAATATTTCTTTAGGAACGATCACAGAAATACCTGATTTATTCATCGTCGAGCAAAATGAAGATATCCTTTTGCAAATTAAAGAACTAATGATGGCTAGTGTGGAAGAAGCAGCGAAGCAAACAAAAGAAAGTCGATTACAGGAAGGTTTGTTTTTGAAAAAGGACCTTTTAAAGCGAACAAAAAATATTGAACAATCCGTGTTACTTTTAGAAAAACAACAACCAGACGTCCTTCGAAATTATTATGAACGTATACAAACTAGAGTAAAAGATTATTTGAAAGATATTCCAAAATCAGATAATAATCGGATTTATCAAGAAATTGCTTTACTCATTGAAAAAGGTGATATTACAGAAGAAATTACTCGACTAAAAAGTCATCTAAAACAAATGTTAAGTTTATTATTGGCAGAAAGAGAACGTGAAGCTGTTGGGAAAAAACTCGATTTTATCGTTCAAGAAGTTCATAGAGAGTTAAATACATTAGGAGCAAAAGCCATTGACGCAAAAATGACTGAAATCGTTGTCGATTGTAAAAGTGAACTTGAAAAACTTCGAGAGCAAATCCAAAACATTGAATGAAATGGTTGTCTTTCATCCTTTCTTTTGTTTATAATAGTTTATTATAGTAATTATACATAGTGCTACTTCATGTATAAGCGATGCTAGCTTTTCGATTAGTATAAGAGGGGGAAGTATTTTGACACTTCAATTAATTAATATTGGATTTGGCAATGTCGTTTCTGCGAGTCGGGTGATCTCTATTGTTTCACCTGAATCAGCACCGATAAAACGCATTGTAGCTGTAGCAAGAGATAACAATAAATTGGTCGATGCTACTTATGGTCGCAGAACACGAGCTGTTATTATTACAGATAGTGATCACGTTATTTTATCAGCTGTCCAACCAGAAACTGTTGGACAACGCGTTTTAAGCCATGATGAGCTACTTGAGGAATAGTAGGAGGCATAATTTGTGGATAAAGAAAAAGGAATATTATTTATACTTTCAGGTCCTTCCGGGGTTGGAAAAGGAACGGTAAGGAAACAACTATTTAAAGAAGCAACAGACTTAAAATATTCTGTTTCGATGACAACAAGAGAAAAACGTCCAGGTGAACAAGAAGGTGTCGATTACTTTTTTAAAACGAAAGAGGAATTTGAAAGGTTAATCCAACAAGGTGAACTTTTGGAATATGCTAAGTACGTTGACAATTATTATGGGACACCAAAACAATATGTGGAAGATATGTTAGCGCAAGGCTTCAATGTGTTTTTAGAAATTGAAGTACAGGGAGCATTACAAGTCAAAGAAAGCTTCCCCGAAGGTGTATTCATATTCCTCATCCCACCAAGCTTGGAAGAATTAAAAACGAGAATTGTCGGAAGAGGAACAGAAACAACAGATTTAGTACAAGATCGCTTGCATGAAGCACAAAAAGAAATTAAAATGATGGAAGAGTACAATTACATAGTCGTTAATGATAATATAGATCGGGCAGTTCACAAAATATTATCCATTGTAGAAAGTGAACATTGCCGAAAAGAAAGAGTTATCGAAGCCTATAAAAAATTATTGGAGGTAGATTAATGTGTTAGAGCCATCCATTGATTCTTTACAAAAAAAGATCGATTCAAAATACGTTTTAATAACGTTAGCAGCTAGGCGTGCTCGGCAATTACTTGAAATGCAGAAGCCGTTAATTGAAAATCCAAAGTCTAAAAAATATGTTGGTATTGCTCTAGAAGAAATTAAAGAAGACAAAGTAGTTCTAAAAGAAGAATAACAGGAGATAGACCCCTCACATGATGCTTGAGGGGTTTCGTTTTGTCTAATGTTTTAAATATGTTTCGATGTATTCTATAATAAATGTACAAACTTGTTTTCTCTGAAAGGAGTCATTTTATGTTAAAAGGTAAAAACATATTGCTAGGAGTCTCTGGGGGAATCGCTGCTTATAAAGCTTGTGACTTAACGAGTAAGTTAACACAACAAGGAGCAAATGTGCGTGTAGTTATGACCGAAAGTGCAACAAAGTTTGTTTCACCGTTAACTTTTCAAGCTTTAGCAAGAAATCCTGTATATGTAGATATATTCGATGAAAAAGATCCTGAAAAAATTGCTCATATCGATGTAGCCGATTGGGCAGAAATAGCGATTATTGCCCCGGCTACCGCTAATATTATTTCAAAAATGGCTCATGGAATTGCTGATGATATGTTATCAGCCACATTGCTTGCGACTCGAGCAAAAATTTATATTGCCCCAGCAATGAATGTGCATATGTATGCTAATCAAGCTGTTATGGAAAATATGAAACAACTTGAGGCATGGGGTTATCATTTTATTGAACCAGGGGAAGGTTATTTAGCCTGTGGTTATGTCGGAAAAGGCCGTCTAGAGGAGCCAATTGAAATCATTAATGTTATTAATAATCATTTAAGCAAAAGTTCTCGATTAGCTGGAAAGAATGTTTTAATTTCCGCTGGCCCAACGAGGGAAACAATCGATCCTGTTCGATATATAACAAACCGTTCATCGGGTAAAATGGGTTATGCCTTAGCCGAAGCAGCAGCGTCCTTTGGAGCAAGCGTAACATTAGTTTCCGGCCCAGTTCATTTAGAGACAAACGCTTCCAATATTACACAACATGATGTAGTTACTTCAGAAGAAATGTATGAAGAAATGCATAAACATTTTCCAAATGCTGATATTGTCATTAAAGCAGCTGCTGTTTCAGATTATAGACCGAAAAAAATCTTCAAGCAAAAAGTGAAAAAGCAGGAAGACAAGTGGGAGATTTCTCTAGAACGTACAGAAGATATTTTACGATCTTTAGGAGAAAAGAAAGATAATCAATATTTAGTAGGTTTTGCTGCAGAAACAGAAAATGTTATTGAAAATGGTTTACAAAAATTAAACCAAAAACATTTAGATGCAATCGTTATTAATGATGTTTCAAAAGCAGATGCTGGCTTTGATGTTGATACGAATGCTGTTACATTTATTAGGCAAGATGGGACGAGGGAAGAATTGCCCCTTGCAGAGAAAACAAAAATTGCGAAAGCGCTTGTACAATTAATTATTCAAGATCTTGAGGAACATTAAATATGAGGATAGCAAAAGTTATCGTTGATGTTCCCGTTCTATCGATTAATCAATTTTTTGATTATTTGATTCCGGAACATTTAAAAGATGTTATAGAACCAGGTATGAGAGTTGTTATTCCCTTTGGACCAAGAAAAATAACAGGCTTTGTTGTTGAAGTTAGTAATGAATCGTCTCTTGACGAATTAAAGCCAATTACAAAGGCGTTAGATGTAACACCTGTTATAACAAAAGAGTTAATTGAACTTGGTTTATATATGGCGGAAGATACATTAAGCTTTTATATAACCGCCTTTCAAGCGATGTTACCTCAAGTTTTAAAATCAACTTATGAAAAAGAAGTTGAAGTAATAGATAGGGGAAAATTATCAAAGATTTTGCAACCCTTTTTTCAATATCAAGATAAAGTTTTGTTCGACGATCTTATTGAGCAAAACATCTCTTATCATCAATTACGAACAGCTATCCAAAATAAACAAATTAAAATTAACTATTTAGTGAAATCACGAATTACAAAAAAGTACGTAACAGAAGTATATCCAGAAAAAAGTAAAGAGGAATTAATATTAGCTATTGACAACTTACCTAAAAATGCTGTTCGACAAAAGGAAATATTACACTTTTTTGTTATGAATCATCAACCAATTGAACAAGTTGAATTAATGAGCCGTTTAAATATTAGCTCAGCTAGTTTGCAAAGTTTATGTGATAAAGGTTTGTTAGGAAAAGAAAAGATAGAAATTATGAGAAACCCTTATGATGATACTTCTTTTGAACGAACAACAGCCTTACCTTTAACAGATGAGCAATCAAAGGCAATACAACCAATTTTAAAAAACATCAAAAAAGAGAAGCACGATGTGTTTTTACTTCATGGAGTTACTGGAAGTGGAAAAACAGAAATATATTTACAAGCGATTGAAAAAGTTATTCAACAAGGAAAAGAAGCGATCGTTTTAGTACCAGAAATTAGTTTAACTCCACAAATGGTTAGGCGATTCAAAGGTCGTTTCGGCTCAAAAGTAGCTGTTTTGCACAGTGCCCTTTCAGCCGGTGAAAAGTATGATGAATGGCGCCGTATTCATCAAAAAGAAGTTCAGGTCGTCGTTGGTGCACGTTCAGCGATCTTCGCTCCTTTTGAAAATCTAGGAATTATCGTCATTGATGAAGAGCATGAAACGACGTATAAACAAGAAGAACAGCCAAGATATCATGCTCGTGATATTGCCATTTACCGTGGAGAATATCATCATTGCCCTGTTGTATTAGGAAGTGCTACTCCAACGTTAGAATCGTATGCTCGCGCGCAAAAAGATATTTATAAACTGTTGACACTTACAAAACGTACAAACAAAAAACCATTACCGAACGTAGATGTTGTTGATATGCGCAAGGAATTACATGCAGGAAATCGAACAATGTTTTCTAGACGATTAACTGAAGCGATTCAGGAAAGAATGAAGCGAGGAGAACAAATCGTTTTATTATTAAATCGCCGTGGATTTGCAACCTTTATTATGTGTCGGGATTGTGGACATGTTGAAGAATGTCCAAATTGCGATATTGCTCTTACGTATCATAAAAGTGTCCATTTTTTAAAATGTCATTACTGTTCCTATGGTAAAAGAGTACCTACCGTTTGTTCCATGTGTGAGAGTAAACAAATTCGACATTTCGGAACAGGTACACAACGTGTAGAAGAAGCTTTACTTGAACATATACCAAACGTAAAAGTGATTCGAATGGATGTCGATACAACCCAACGAAAAGGCTCACATGAACGTTTATTACGCAAGTTTTCCAATCATGAAGCACATATTTTGCTTGGAACACAAATGATCGCGAAAGGATTAGATTTTCCGAACGTCACGCTAGTTGGTGTTTTAGCAGCAGATTCGATGTTACATTTACCTGATTTTAGATCTTCAGAAAAAACGTTTCAATTATTGACCCAAGTAAGTGGACGAGCAGGAAGACATGATCTAGATGGGGAAGTTATTGTACAAACATATACTCCTGAACATTACAGCATAAGACATGCAAGTACTTATAATTTCAATCAGTTTTATCAAGAGGAAATGAATATTCGCAGGACATTTCGATATCCGCCTTATGTTTTTTTAGCACTTTTAACGATTTCACATCCGAAAGAAGCAACAGTTATTCAAACAACACGTGAGATTGTTCAAATTTTAAGTAATCACTTAACAAAAGATACGATGATCTTAGGACCGACACCTTCACCAATTGCTAAAATAAAAAACCGTTATCGTTATCAATGTATGATTAAATATCGAGAGGAACCTGGATTACATGATTTAATTCGTAAAATATTAGATCAATATGCTGAAAAAGTAGAACGTGATGATCTACAAATAAATGTCGACATGGAACCGTATCAATTAATGTAGAAAGAGGGAAGTAGATGAAAAGAATCGTTTTTATGGGAACTCCAGATTTTGCAGTTCCAATTTTAGAACAATTACTTCAAACTAAATATGAAATAGGCTTAGTCGTTACCCAACCGGATCGACCAGTAGGGAGAAGGAGAACGTTAACACCACCACCAGTGAAAATAACAGCTAAAAAACATAATATCCCGGTTTTTCAACCGGAAAAATTGTCGGATAATTTTGAGGAAATTATGAAGTATCATCCAGACGTAATTATTACAGCAGCTTACGGCCAATTCCTTCCAAAGGAGTTATTGGAACTTCCAAAATATGGTTGTATAAATGTTCATGCTTCTTTATTACCAAAATTACGTGGTGGAGCACCTATACACTATGCGATTTTACAAGGTGAAAAAGAAACGGGTATTACAATTATGTATATGGAAGAAAAACTAGATGCTGGTGATATTTTAACCCAGCGGGCGATACCGATTGAACAAGAAGACGATGTCGGTATTCTCCATGATAAGTTATCCGAATTAGGTGCTGAATTGTTAATGGAAACTCTTCCTAAGTTATTTGAAAACTCAATTACTCCAATAAAACAAAACGAAGCTGAAGCAACCTTTGCACCTAATATTACTCGAGATATAGAAAAGATCCATTGGTCTAAAACGAGCGAAGAAGTCTATAATCATATTCGCGGGTTGAGGCCATGGCCTGTAGCTTATACAACTTATGAAAATAACAATATAAAAATATGGAAAGCACAAGTAATTGATAAAACATTTACGGGTGAAGCGGGAGAAATCGTCGATGTAAAGGATGAATACTTCACGGTCGTTTGTGGTGATGGAAAAGGTGTTATTATTACTGAACTACAACCAGCCGGTAGTCGAAAAATGTCAACAGGTGATTTCTTGCGTGGCTCTGGAAGCAATATCAAAAAGGGAATCGTTTTAGGTGAAATAAATGAATAAAAAAATGCTTAGAGAAATTATGCTTGATATTATTTTTCGTATTGAACAAGATGGCGGTTATAGCCATCTTTTAATCGATCATTATGTGAAAAAGCACAACTTATCCAATAAAGACACTCGTCTTTTAACCCATGTAGTTTACGGAACTGTTCAATATCAATTAACGTTAGATTATTATTTAGAGCCTTTTATAAAGGGGAGAAAAGTAGATGATTGGGTAAAGACATTACTTCGTCTTTCCGTTTATCAAATGAAATACTTAGATCGAATTCCTAGTCATGCTATTATATATGATGCTGTAGAAATTGCTAAGAAAAAAGGCCATCGTGGAATAAGCTCCTTTGTCAATGGTGTTTTGAGAAATATTCAACGAAAAGGTTTCAGAGACGTAACTGAAATTCCAAGTAAACAACGGCAAATAGCTACGCAAACAAGTCACCCCGAGTGGTTACTAAATTATTGGGAAAGGCAATATGGTCCAGAAACATCAGAAAAGATTGCAAAAACAAATATGAAACAAAAACCACAATCAATACGCATTCAACCGATGAGAACGAGTAGGGAAGAAATGATGAACCAATTACGAAATTTAAATATGAATGTTGAGCAATCACTTTTTTCTGAACAAGGAATTGTTATAAAGGATGGCAATATTTTAGAAACAAAATTTGTCGAGGAAGGATATGTAACGATACAAGATCAAAGTTCAATGCTTGTTAGTGAATTATTACAAGTAGAAGAAGGTATGACCGTGTTAGATGCTTGTAGTGCACCAGGAGGAAAAGCGACACATATTGCTGAAAAATTAAACAATACAGGTAAAGTTCACGCTCATGATTTGCATAAAAACAAAACAAATATAGTAAATAATAATGCAAAAAGACTCCAATTATCTAATATTCAAGTAGATCAATCTGATGCAAGAATGTTGTCTACGATCTATGATGTGGAAACCTTTGACAGAATTGTCTTAGATGTGCCTTGTACAGGTTTTGGTGTGATTCGCAGCAAACCCGATATAAAATATCATAAAAATGAAAAGGATATTTCTCAGCTTTCTAACGTGCAATTCGAAATTTTAACATCTGTTGCTCCACTCCTAAAGCGAGATGGAAAACTTATTTACAGTACTTGTACGATAACAAAAGATGAAAATGAACGAGTGATTGAACAATTTTTACAAGAAAATGATGATTTTCAGGTGGATCAATCGTTTTTTACTGACTTGCCAAAGGAATTACAACATACGGAAGGTGTTAGTGAGGTTGGAATTCAAATCTTTCCTCAAACCTATAATACGGACGGATTTTTTATCTCTCGACTCATAAGAATGAGGTCATAAAATTCTAAAGATTTGGTGTAATCTTCCGATAAATATGATATATTAAGCAGGAATTCATCTTTTATTGTAATAGAGAAACATGGTTAATAATGAGGTGGGTAAAGTTGAAAGCTATTTTTTTAACAGACCGGGGAAAAGTCAGAGATTATAATGAGGACTCTGGGGGTTATTTTTACAATGACTTCGATCAACTTCTTGCTATTATTGCTGATGGAATGGGTGGACACCAGGCTGGCGATGTAGCAAGTGAAATGGCTGTCGATATCGTAAAAAGAAAATGGCAACAAGTAAATAAAATCGTTTCCCCTGAAACGGCTGAATTATGGATTAAAGCAATTTTAGATGAAATTAATCACCAAATATATGAGCATGCTTCTAAAAAGGAAGAATATCATGGGATGGGTACAACAGCAGTTATTGCGATTTGTACAAATGATTTTATTACTATCGGACATATTGGCGACAGTCGTTGTTATGTAAATAACGCCAATGGCTTTCAACAATTAACAGAGGATCATTCACTCGTTAATGAACTTGTGAAATCGGGTCAAATTTCTACAGAAGATGCAGAGCATCACCCACGAAAAAATATCGTTTTAAAAGCATTAGGAACAGAAGAGACTGTTCGGGCAGATATCAAAAGTTTGTCCTGGGAAAAAGGCAATCAACTTTTATTAGCATCAGACGGTTTAACTGATAAAATTTCCAACGAAGAATTAGCAGAATTTTTAAATGAAGATGAAGAACTGGAAAATATAGGAACACAAATGATTCAAATGGCAAATGAACGTGGCGGCGAAGATAATATTTCTCTCATCGTTATAAAGCATACACAAAAGGAAGTAGGTGATGCTTCTTGTTAGAAGGACGGCTTTTAAATGAGCGTTATGAAATTAAGTCGATGATTGGTGGAGGCGGGATGGCAAATGTTTATTTAGGATACGATCAAATTCTTGATCGTGATGTCGCCATTAAAGTGTTGCGCCTTGAATATGCAAATGATGAGGAATTTATTACGCGATTTCACCGTGAGGCAGAGGCAGCAACTAGTTTAGCCCACCCAAATATCGTCAATATTTATGATGTCGGTGAAGAAGAACATATTTTATATATGGTTATGGAATATGTAGAAGGATTAACGCTAAAGGAATACATTCAACAAAATAGCCCGATTGATATTGAAGAAACAATTACAATTATGAAACAAATTACGTCAGCAATATCCCATGCCCATGCGAATAATTTAATTCACCGGGATATAAAGCCACAAAATATACTAATTAATCCGAATGGCCAAGTGAAAGTTACCGATTTTGGTATTGCTGTTGCTTTAAGTGCAACATCTTTGACGCAAACGAATTCAATTTTAGGTTCTGTACACTATTTATCACCTGAACAAGCACGCGGTGGATATGCGACAAAGAAATCAGATATTTATTCACTTGGTATCGTGTTGTTTGAGCTTCTTACCGGGCGTTTACCTTTTATGGGACATACACCAGTTTCGATTGCTTTAAAACATTTACAAACAAATACGCCATCTGTAAGAAAGTATAATGATGCTGTTCCACAAAGCCTAGAAAATGTTGTTTTACAAGCAACCGCAAAGGATCCATTCCATCGATATAATGATGTTAATGAAATGGAACAAGCATTAGTTCGGGCCTTAGATCCAGAATATATAAATGAATCGAAATTTGTCCCACCTGTTGAGGAAGGAGAAGAAACGAAAGCAATACCAATTATTACAGATGATCAAATAAACGGAGAAATGTCTCATGCTGATGAAACTATCGTTCATTCTCCTAGCGATACAACGAAAACATATACAACTAGTGAGGGGGACCATGAAGAAGAGGATGAAGTAAAACAACAAAAAAGTAATAAAAAATGGTGGTGGATCGGCGGAATTTCCGTACTTTTACTTGCCATTTTACTTGCTGTGTTTGTCATTCCACAAATGTTGCAACCGAAGGAAGTAGAGATTCCTGATGTGACAGAATGGGAGTATGAAGAAGCGGTTGAAGAATTGGAACAGTTAGGTTTACATACTGAGCGAGAATTAACATCATCAGAAGATATCGAGGAAGACCTTGTCGTTCGTACAGATCCACGAGCTGGACGAAACGTGATTGAAGGGTCAACGGTTACTTTGTTTGTCAGTTCTGGAAAAGAGAAGTTCTCCTTTGATGATTATGTTGGCCGGGATTTTGATCAAGTGAGACGTCTATTAATTAATCAAGGTTATGAAGAAGTTATTGCCTATGAAAAAAATTCAGATAAACCTGAAGGAGAAATTATTTCACAAGTACAACCTTCACCAAATGAAGAGGTTGTTCCAAGTGAAACGACCGTTATTTTTGAAGTAAGTATTGGACCTGAATTGGTTTCATTAATTGATTTAAAAGGTTTAACGGAAGAGGAAGTGGCAGATTACTTATCAAGAAATGAATTAAAAATAAATAAAAAAGAAGAGCACTCTGAATCCGTTCCTGAAGGTTTAGTAATGTCTCAAGATCCTAAACCGAATACAGAATTAACAAAAGGAACGACAGTTGATGTAACGTTCTCAAAAGGTCCTGAAGAAAAGCCGCCTTTATCACACTCAGTAAGATTTACAGTTCCTTATGTATTAGGTAATGATGCAGACAGATCTGAAAATGGAGATGAAAAAGACGAAAGTAACAATAACAAAAATAAAGAAATAGTAGAACAACGTGTCCAGATTTATATTAGTGATATGGAACATAGTCTGTCAAATGTATATGAAGAGGATTATATTACAGAAGATAAGGAATATACAATTACTTTAATTATTGAACCTAATAAAGTTGCTGAATATCGTGTCGTCAGTAATGGGGAAGTTATCATTCATAAAGAAGTACCATATGAAGAGGGTGAATAGATGCAAGAAGGAAAGATTATTAAATCTGTCAGTGGATTTTATTACGTTCAATCTAAAAATGAAATATATCCATGTAAAGGAAGGGGTGTATTTCGTAAAAAGGAAATTACACCGTTAGTTGGAGACAATGTTTTATTTGATGTAGACAATAAATATATTGTAGAAATTAAAAAACGTAAAAATGAGCTTAAGCGTCCGCCTATTGCAAATATTGATCAAGTATTAGTTGTCAGCTCTGTGAAAAAACCGAAATTTAGTTCATTACTTTTAGATCGCTTTCTCGTCATGATCGAAGCTGCTAAATTAAAGCCAATTATTTTTATTAATAAAATTGATTTGCTAAATGAAAAGCAGTTGCAGGAATTTGAAGAAATTAAGCGAGTCTATGAAGCAATTGGCTATCCAGTCGAACTAATTTCATCAAAATTAGACGGAACATTACCTAATATTCATCATTATTTTTCAAAAAAAATTACTGTTATTGCTGGGCAGACAGGGGTCGGAAAATCGTCAATTTTAAATAAAATTGATCCTTCTTTATCAATCGAAACAGATGAAATTTCCAAACGGCTCGGTCGTGGTAGACATACAACACGCTACGTTGAGTTACTTGAAGTAAGTAATGGCCTTATTGCAGATACACCGGGCTTTAGTACGGTTGATTTTTCAAATATAGAGGCAATAGATTTAACAGATTGCTTTCCTGAAATGAAAGAACGTAAACAAAATTGTAAGTTTCGAGGTTGTTTGCACAACAAAGAGCCAAATTGTGCGATTAAAACAGCCGTTCAACAAGAGAAAATTAGCGAAAAAAGATATGCACATTATTTAACTTTCTTAGATGAAATACAGTCAAGAAAGCCGAGGTATTCATAATGACAAAAATTTCACCATCATTGTTAGCTGCGAACTTTTATTCATTAGAAAAAGATTTAGCGGACGTTTATCCATATGCAGATTATCTTCATATTGATGTAATGGATGGTCATTTTGTGCCTAATATTAGTTTTGGTTTTCCAATTATGGAAAGTGTAAGGGAGAAGATAGATATTCCCTTTGATGTTCATCTAATGATAGAAGAACCGGATCGATATATTGATCAATTTATTGAAAGTGGTGCTCATATATTAACGGTTCATTATGAAACATGTCCACATGTGCATCGAACGTTGTCCTATATCAAAAGCAAAGGCATCCAAGCAGGTATTGCGATTAATCCAGGCACTCCGGTTTCTGTTTTAAAAGACATCCTTCATATTGTTGATCTCGTTTTAGTGATGACTGTTAATCCAGGGTTTGGTGGCCAATCGTTTATTGAGGAAACAATCCCTAAAATAAAGCAACTTCACCAATTAAAGCTAAAACATTCGCATACATATGAAATCGAAGTCGATGGAGGTATTAATAAATATACAGCTAAATTATGTATCGATGCCGGGGCAACGATTTTAGTTGCAGGAAGTGCAATTTTTGGTCAACCGAATCGAAAACGAGCAATCTCAGAAATATTACAAAATAGTAATCATACGGAGTAGGTAAGATGCATACAATTGGAATAGTTGGTAGCGGGCCAGAACAACATATCCCGGATTTGTTATCTTTTAAAAGTAAAGTAGATATTTGGATCGGAGTCGATCGTGGAGCTTTAACAATTATCGAATCCGGTCTCCCTTTACATGATGCTGTCGGAGATTTTGATTCAGTAACGAAACAAGAAATGGTACAAATCCAGCAAGTAGCTAGTAATTTTGATAAATACTTGCGAGAAAAAGATCAAACAGATTTAGAAATAGCTATTAACAAAGCGTTGTTCATGCAAACAAAGAGAGTATATTTGTTCGGTATAACAGGTGGGAGATTAGATCATGAATTCATTAATGTTCAACAACTTTTATCCTTTGCTAAACATGAAATAAAGGCATACATCGTTGATGACCAAAATGTTATTCAATTATTTTATCCAGGTACATATACAATTAACCACGATATTCAATATCCGTATATCTCATTCATTCCATTTTCTCAAGAAGTTAAAGGCTTCACACTGAAGGATTTTTATTATCCATTAGAAAATGAAACAATTACGTGGGGCTCCACTTTATGTCTATCAAATGAGCTCGTTTCAAAAAGAGGTACTTTTTTATTTAGGGAAGGCATACTATTAGTTATAAAGAGTCGTGATTCATGACATTTGATCCCGATGTAGAGGAGGGGGAATGGATGAAATTTTATACGATAAAACTCCCAAAATTTATAGGTGGCTTTGTTCGTGTTGTGATCAACATATTTAAAAGAGATGAACATTAGTAGATAAACTGCTAAAAAATTAGACATTTTATTTTCCAATGACAAAAATACCCCTTTCGGTTAGAGCGATTAACTAACTGAAAGGGGTATTTTGTATTGTAATAACTATTTCTCCTTAAACTCTTTGTACTTTCCCTGACTTTAACGCACGTGCAGAAACATATACACGTTTAGGTTTTCCGTCAACTAAAATACGTACTTTTTGTAAATTAGCTTTCCAATTTCTTCTACGAGAATTTAAAGCATGAGATCTTTTATTACCAGAACCAGTACCTCGTCCTGTTACATAACATCTTCTGCCCATTTTAAATCCCTCCTACCTATACGTAATGAGCCTCATTAAAATCATGTACCTTTACAAATTTAGCATATATTACGAAAAAAATCAATAAGTGTTGAAATTGTAAAGAAATATATGACAATGAAAGGAAATATACTTGACAACATAATCGTTTTCCGTCATTGTTAAAAAGGATATTATAATTTATGCAAATCTTTTCATTCAGCGTATAGTATAGTAATATATAGTAAAACAACTGTGTAAGGAGGAATATCATGACTATCGAGATTCAAACGACTAATGGTCAAGTTTCTGTCACGAATGAAGTCGTAGCAACAATTGCTGGAAGTGCAGCTGTCGCTTGTTATGGGATCGTTGGTATGGCATCGAAAAGTCAAATTCGTGATGGGATCGCAGAAATATTAGGAAGAGAAAACTATTCACGTGGGATCATCGTCAGAGAAGAGAATAATCGTTTACACATAGATATGTATATTATTGTCAGCTATGGAACAAAAATATCAGAAGTGGCAAGTAACGTACAGTCACAAGTGAAATATAATTTAGAAAAATCATTAGGTTTAGAAATAGATTCAATTAATATATTTGTTCAAGGTGTTCGTGTTTCGAACGACTGAGTTAGGTAGGGTTGAAGGAGGAAGTATGTATTATGAATACATTAGACGGAAAAACCTTTGCACAAATGATTTTACTCGGTGCAAAACATTTAGAAAATAATTCTGATATGATAGATTCACTTAATGTTTTTCCTGTCCCAGATGGGGATACAGGAACGAATATGAATTTATCTATGTCTTCTGGTGCGGAAGAAGTAAAAAAGACCGATAATTCACGACTAAGTGATGTAGCTAAGGCTTTTTCAAAGGGTCTTTTAATGGGTGCCAGGGGTAATTCGGGGGTTATTTTATCACAAATTTTTAGAGGATTTGCCCAAGGAATAGGCGAGCGAGAATATGTAAATACGAAACAGTTAGCTGAAGCCTTCCAAAAAGGTGTCGAAACATCGTATAAAGCGGTAATGAAACCTGTAGAGGGAACGATATTAACTGTTGCAAAGGATTCCGCTCAAAAAGCACAAGAAATTGCAGAAAACGAGGAAGACATAGTCCAACTTATGGAGGAGGTCGTAATTGAAGCAAAAGCTTCCTTAGACCGAACTCCAGATTTACTTCCGATTTTAAAAGAAGTAGGTGTTGTTGATTCCGGTGGACAAGGACTCGTGACTATTTATGAAGGATTTTTAGCTTTATTAAAAGGAGAAGAACTACCTGAACAACAAATTACAGAAGTTGATATGACAGAAATGATCAATGCAGAACACCATAAAATTGCTCAAGATTTTATGAGTGCCGATGAGATAGAGTATGGCTATTGTACAGAGTTTATGATTAAATTTGACGAAGAAAAACTAAAAGAAAATCCTTTTGATGAAGATGCTTTTCGAAAAGAACTGTTAAAACGTGGTGATTCCTTAGTCGTTGTTTCAGATGATGAAATCGTTCGAGTGCACGTTCATACAGAATATCCAGGAGATGCAATGACTTATGCCCAAACCTTTGGAAGTTTAATTAATATAGATATCGAAAATATGCGTGAACAACATACCGAAATTATGTCAGCACAACAGAAGCAAACTCCGAAGGAAAAGGAAAAATATGCCATTATTACAGTTGCTATGGGTTCAGGAATAAAAAAATTGTTTGAAAGTTTAGGTGCTTCTGTTGTCATTGAAGGCGGTCAAACGATGAATCCAAGTACAAAGGATATTACGGATGCTATCGAACGAGCTCATGCAGAGCATATTTTAATCCTTCCAAATAATAAGAATATTGTCATGGCAGCGGAACAAGCAGCAGAATTAGCTGGGGATCATGTTGAAGTTATCCCAACAACAACTATACCTCAAGGAATAACTGCATGTTTATATTTCTTCCCAGACGGTTCATTAGAGGAAAATAAAGCTGCAATGAGTGAAGGAATGGCAGAAGTAAAAACGGGCCAAATTACGTATGCCATTAGAGATACAAAAATTAATGATATTACGATAGAAAAAGGTAATTTTATGGGATTAGCCGATGGAGATATCAAAGCAACACATCCAAATAAAGAAGAAGCAGCCGAGCAATTGTTACGGGAAATGATTACAGATGATGATGAAATTATTACAATTTTATATGGTGAAGATGTAAAAGAGAGTGAATGTGAACAGTTAAAACAATTTATTGAAGAACATTTTGAAGATGTAGAAGTTGAATTACACCATGGTAATCAGCCCATTTATTCATACATAATTGCGGTAGAATAAAAGTAAGAGCAACGGTCATGACATTTTGTGGCTGTTGCTTTTTTATATGTTGGAAATGACGAGAGGAATTGTTCATGATATTATTGAGATAATGTCAAAAAAGTAGGTGATGTATACATGAAATTTAATTCAGTGTTTGATATTATCGGTCCTGTTATGGTAGGACCATCTAGTTCTCATACAGCAGGAGCAGCAAGAATTGGAAAAGTAGCTCGAGACTTATTTGGCAAGAAACCAACCTGGGCTAAAGTACATTTTTATGGTTCCTTTCAAAAAACGTATAAAGGTCATGGTACAGATTTTGCTGTTATTGGTGGTTTACTCGGCTTTGAAACAGATGATCTTCGGATGAGAGATTCATTAAAAATTGCTGAAGAAAAGAAAATAGATATTCAATTTATTGAGGATTCAGCAGCAACGGAACATCCAAATACGGTTCGTATAATAACCGGAGATGGAACTGATCGATTAGAAGTTATCGGTATTTCAATAGGTGGAGGAAAAATTGAAATTAAAGAATTAAATGGGTTTGACTTACGGTTATCAGGAAATCATCCAGCAATTTTAATTATGCATAATGATCGGGCTGGAGCGATTGCTTCTGTGACGAGTATTTTAGCTAGACATAACATAAACATTGGGCATATGTCTGTAAATCGCAAAGATGTAGGTAAAGAGGCATTAATGATTATTGAAACGGATCAAAATGTTGATCACAAAATATTATCTGAATTAAAGCAAGCCGATCATATTATAAAAATTACTAAAATAGACAGCTAAAGGAAGGGAAACTCTCATGTTTCGTACAGTTAAAGAATTAATTGAACTAGCTAATAAGCAAAACGTACAAATTTCAGAAATCATGATTCAACAAGAGATGGATTTAAAGGAAAAATCTCGCGAAGAAATTTTCGCTGAAATGGATAAAAATTTAACTGTGATGGAAGAGGCCGTTGAAAAAAGTTTACAAGGTGTACGCTCTGTCACTGGTTTAACTGGAGGGGACGCTGTTCGACTCCAAAAATATATCGAAGAAAATAATACATTGTCTGGACCACTTTTACTAGATGCCGTGAGTAAAGCAATGGGAACGAATGAGGTTAATGCTGCGATGGGTGTTATTTGTGCAACACCTACAGCCGGAAGTGCAGGAACGGTTCCAGGAACACTATTTGCTGTAAAAAATAAATTACAACCTACTCGCGAAAAAATGCTCCGTTATTTATTTACTTCTGGTGCCTTTGGGATGATCGTTGCAAACAATGCCTTTATTTCAGGAGCAGCTGGAGGATGTCAAGCAGAAGTTGGTTCTGCAGGAGCAATGGCTTCAGCAGCAATTGTAGAAATGGCTGGAGGTACACCGGAACAATCAGCTCATGCATTTGCCATAACGCTTAAAAACATGCTCGGACTCGTTTGTGATCCTGTTGCCGGTTTAGTTGAAGTACCTTGTGTGAAGCGAAATGCAGGAGGGGCTAGTTTAGCAATAGTTTCAGCAGATATGGCCCTTGCAGGAATAGAAAGTAGAATTCCTGCCGATGAAGTTATCGGGGCTATGTATCGAATAGGGCGAACGATGCCTTCATCCTTACGGGAGACAGGTGAAGGTGGTTTAGCGGATACACCAACAGGACGATTTTTAAAGGAAAAAATTTTCGGTGGTATGTAAAGAAAGAGTGAGTGAGATTGCTAGAAAGATCTGTGACAACATTAAAAGGTGTCGGTGAAAAAACGGAAGAACAGTTAAATCATTTAAATATATATACGATTCGTGATCTTTTATATTACTTTCCATTTCGTTATAATATTCATAAAATAAAAAGGTTACATGAACTCATTCATGATGAAACTGTAACTATATTGGGAAAAGTTTTATTTGAACCTTCAGTAACTTATCACGGACGTGGGCGCTCTCGTTTAGTTATTATGATAGAAGTTGAAAGCGTTACAGTAAAAGCAGTCTTGTTTAATCGTGCTTTTTTAAAAAGGCAATTGTCTGTCGGTGATGACATATTACTTACGGGAAAATGGGATGCTCATCGTTTACAAATTACAGCGAGCTATTTTAAGAAATATGAACAAGATTACAAGACGAGCATCCAAGCCATTTATTCACTCTCTGGAAATTTGAAAATGAGTCGTCTACGTGGTTTCATTCGACAAGCCCTTTCCTCCTATAGTAAAGATTTACCAGAATATTTACCGGAAAATTATTTAGTCACTTATAAGTTACCAACCATTCATGAAGCGATTTGGACGATTCACTTTCCAAAATCTCAAGTAGCACTAAAACATGCAAGACGAAGATTTATTTATGAAGAATTACTCTTATTTCAACTTAAAATGTTGCATTTACAAAAGGAGAAAAAAGAGGCAACTGTCGGAAATGCGAAACATTTTGACCCGAGAAAACTACAAGATTTTATTCAAGCATTACCTTTTTCATTAACAAATGCCCAAAGACGAGTCGTTAATGAAATATTGTCCGATTTAAAGTCACCTTATCAAATGAACCGGTTGCTACAAGGTGATGTTGGGTCAGGAAAAACTGTAGTAGCTGCCATTAATTTGTATGCTGCTATTTTAGCTGGAGAACAAACAGCTCTTATGGTCCCGACAGAAATTTTAGCTGAACAACATGCTAATTCTTTACAAGATTTATTTCAAAATCAAATTCGAATAGCCCTTCTTACAGGTTCTGTAAAAGGTAAAAGACGAGAAAAGATTTTGCAAGACATTAAAGATCAAAAGATCGATCTCGTTGTTGGGACACATGCACTCATTCAAGATGATGTTCATTTTCATCATTTAGGGTTTATCGTTATTGATGAACAACATCGTTTCGGTGTTGAACAGAGGAGAATGTTACGGGATAAAGGTTTGACACCCGACGTTTTATTTATGACTGCTACACCTATACCACGTACCCTTGCCATTACTGCTTTTGGTGATATGGATGTTTCGATGATTGACGAACTTCCTGCAGGCAGAAAAGAAATTGAAACGTATTGGGTTACAGAACAAATGTTTCCAAGGATCCTTCGTTTTATAGAAAAACGAGTTGAAGCAGGAGAACAAGCTTATGTGATTAGTCCATTAATTGAGGAATCCGACGCATTAGATATACAAAACGCAGTTGATCTGTATGAAAATTTAGTAAAGGTACTTCCTAATGAAATCAAAGTCGGTCTTATGCATGGTAGACTTTCTAATGATGAAAAAGAGGAAGTTATGAAGCAATTTGCTCAAAATGATATCCAAGTTCTCGTTTCGACAACTGTTGTTGAAGTTGGTGTAAACATCCCAAATGCTACGGTTATGGTTATTTATGATGCAGAACGTTTTGGACTTTCTCAATTACACCAGTTAAGAGGCCGAATCGGTCGCGGAAATAAACAAAGCTACTGTATTTTGATTGCCAATCCTGAAGGAGAAGTCGGCCGGGAACGAATGAAAATTATGACCGAAACGACAGACGGATTTAAATTAGCTGAGCAAGATTTAAAACTCCGTGGACCAGGGGACTTTTTCGGGAAAAAACAAAGTGGACTTCCTGAATTTCAAATTGCAGATTTAATACGAGATTATCGTGCATTAGAAGTAGCTCGAAAAGATGCTGAAGAAATAGTTGACAATGATTTATTAAAGAAAGATCCTGCTTATGAACAATTAAGCAAATTGTTTTATTCAACATATTCTGGTGATGAAATCTTATCATAAACTACTACTTGCATTCGTTATGAAAATCATATATATTACTATTAGTACCTAGTTCTAATACGTGGGTGTAAGATATAAAATTTAGGTGATAATAAGATGAAATTACCGAAAGAAGAACGTCAACAGCGACTCAAACAAACAATTGAAGAAACCCCGTTTATAACCGATGAGGATCTCGCGAGAAAATTTAATGTAAGTATTCAAACCATTCGGCTCGATCGAATGGAGCTATCTATTCCTGAACTAAGAAAACGAATTAAATCAGTTGCTACGAATCAATGGAATGAAAAAGTAAAAGCACTTCCTATTGAAGAGGTTTTTGGAGAAGTTATTGATTTACAATTAGACGAGCGGGCAATTTCCTTATTAACGGTTCGTCCGGAACACGTTTTTTCAAGAAATAAAATTGCTAGAGGCCATATTTTATTTGCCCAAGCGAATTCTCTCGCCGTAGCAGTCATTGATGAAGAACTTGCACTAACAGCTAAATCTAATATTAAATTTATTCGACAAGTGAAGGAAAATGAACAAGTTGTAGCGAAGGCCTTTGTCAAGGGTAAAAATAAACAAGGATTTTCAATTGTAGAAGTAAACAGTTTCGTAAATAATGAAATTGTGTTTACAGGCATATTCCATATGTATCGTCGAACAGAAGATAGGGGGGGAAAATCATGAAGATATCTATTGATGCGATGGGTGGTGATCATGCACCACGATCAGTCGTTTTAGGTGCCATGGAAGCCATTAAATCGCAAGAAGATTTACATATTACACTCGTCGGAGATGAGCAAAAGATCAGGAAATACTTAACTAATGAAACAAATATTTCCATTTTACATACAGATGAAGTCATTACTGCCGATGATGAACCAGTTCGTGCTGTTCGTCGGAAGAAAAATTCTTCCCTCGTTTTAGCAGCTACTGAAGTGAAAGAAGGAAGAGCCCAAGCTTGTTTGTCAGCAGGTAACACAGGAGCATTAATGAGTGCAGGTATTTTCGTCGTTGGTCGTATTAGAGGTATAGCAAGGCCCGCTTTAAGCCCGACATTGCCTACCCTAGATGGAAAGGGCTTTTTATTTTTAGATGTCGGTGCAAATGTAGAAGCTACAGACAAACATTTAATGCAATACGGAATTATGGGTTCTATATATGCTGAAAAAGTTCGTTCGATAGAAAAACCGCGGGTTGCTTTATTAAACGTCGGTACAGAAGATGGTAAAGGTAATGAACTGATGAAGAAAACCTTTACCAAACTATCAGAGGCACCGATCAACTTTATCGGAAATATTGAAGCGAGGGACTTATTTGAAGGTGTGGCAGATGTTATCGTAGCCGATGGTTTTAGTGGAAATATCGCTCTGAAAACGATTGAAGGAACAGCGAGTATGCTGTTTAGCTTACTTAAAGAAACATTCATGTCCTCTTTAAAAACAAAACTCGCCGCAGGTCTCATTAAAAATGATCTGAAAAAGTTAAATGCTAGAGTTGATTATTCTGAATATGGTGGAGCGGCATTATTCGGCCTTGCAGCACCAGTTATTAAAGCCCATGGTTCTTCGAATGAGCGCGCAATATACAATGCGATAAGGCAAACATGTCATATTATCGAGCTCGATGTCATTGAAACAATTAAAACAACGATACAAACAATGGATGCAGAGGAGTAATATACATGAAAAAAATTGCTGTTATGTTTCCAGGCCAAGGTTCACAAGGTGTAGGTATGGGAGAGGAGCTGTATGAACAATATCCAGAAATTCAAAAATTATATAAGCAAGCGAATGAAGTGTTAGGTTTTGATATTACTCATTTAATGTTTTCTGGTCCTGAGGATGAATTAACAGAAACAGAACATGCACAACCCGCACTTTTATTATCTAGTATGGCTACCTATTCTTTACTCGAACAAGAAAATGTTAAACCAACAGTAGTTGTTGGTCATAGTTTAGGTGAATACAGTGCGTTAGTAGCCGCTAATTCTTTAACACTTAAAACAGCTTTACCCTTAGTTCAAACACGAGGAAAATTAATGGAAGAAGCTTTTCCAAAAGGTCAAGGTTCAATGGCGGCTGTTTTAGGATTAACTGAAGAAGAAATTCAGCGTGCTTTACATAAACTTCCCGGTAGTTACATTGTCGATCTTGCTAATATTAATTGTCCAGGACAAATCGTTATTTCTGGTGAAGTCGAAGGTTTAGAAAGAGCTGAGTCGATTTTAATAGATGCCGGAGCAAGAAGGGTAATCCGCTTAAATGTTAGCGGGCCTTTTCATTCTCGTCTTATGGAAGCAGCGAATAACGATTTTGAGGCATATGTAAATCAAATACAATTTCAGGATGCAGATATTCCTGTTTATGCGAATGTTTCTGCAGAACCTGTAACAGATCACGAAAGTATAAAAAGATTACTTTTAAAGCAATTGTATTCACCAGTAAAGTTTGAACAAGCGATTCGAAACATTATACAAGAAGGTGTTGACGCTTTAGTAGAAGTAGGACATGGTCGAGTGCTTTCAGGTTTAGTACGAAAAATCGATCGTAGCGTAAAAACATTTTCCATTCAAGATGTAAAATCACTTCATAAGTTTTTAGAATGGTACAAGGAGGAATAAGACGTGTTATCTGAACAAGTAGCATTAGTAACCGGAGCTTCCCGCGGACTAGGACGCTCTATCGCATTAGAGTTAGCTAAAAATGGAGCAAATGTCGTCATAAATTATGCTGGAAATGAAGCAAAAGCTAAAGAAGTCGTTGAAGAAATTAAACAATTAGGCCAGGAATCCTTTGATGTTCAAGCAGATGTTTCTTCCGAGGAAGATGTAAAACGTATGGTCAAGCAAGTTACTGATGAATTTGGCCGATTAGATATTTTAGTAAATAATGCAGGGATTACTAAAGATAATTTGATTATGAGAATGAAAGAAGAAGAGTTCGATCAAGTCGTTAACACGAATTTAAAAGGCGCATTTTTATGTACAAAAGCTGTCACACGGCAAATGATGCGTCAGCGACGAGGGAAAATTGTCAATGTCGCTTCCATTGTCGGTGTCCGTGGTAATCCAGGACAAGCAAACTATGTTGCTGCAAAAGCAGGTGTTATAGGGCTGACGAAAACGACAGCTCAGGAGTTAGCATCAAGAAATATTTTAGTTAATGCCGTTGCTCCAGGGTTTATCGCAACGGATATGACGGATGTATTAACGGATGAACAAAGGGAAACTATTTTATCAATGGTACCTTTAGCTAGATTAGGAAATCCAGAAGATGTTGCAAAAGTTGTTAGATTTTTAGCTTCTAGCGATTCAGATTATATGACTGGCCAAACCCTTCATATTGATGGTGGAATGGTCATGTAATTTAAAAAGATTTTTTATAAAAGGTACGTTATAATTATTGAAGGGAGGTGACAGTCATGTCAGAAATCTTTGATCGTGTGAAAGATATTATCGTCGAACAGCTTGACGTTGATGAGGGAGACGTAACAATGGAAGCTTCATTTATTGATGATTTAGAAGCGGATTCTTTAGATGTTGTTGAGCTTGTGATGGAACTTGAAGACGAGTTTGATATGGAAATTGCCGATGAAGAGGCAGAAAAAATTGTTACAGTAGGAGATGCTGTTGAATACATAAACAGCCAATCATAACGAAAGATAACAATGATACATGGGAACAAAGTCTCGCCTAAACGCGAGACTTTGTAAATTTATAATGAAATTGAGGTGTCAACTCGATTGAACATCAAAAAATTAGCAAAAAGAGTAAATATATCTTTTCTTGATGAAAATTTATATATTCAGGCTTTTAAACATTCATCTTATGTGAATGAGCATCAAATGAAACCATATGAGGATAATGAACGACTAGAATTTCTAGGGGATGCTGTGTTAGAACTAATTGTTTCTGAATATTTATATGAAAAACATTCAACAGCATCTGAAGGTGAATTATCCAAATTACGAGCAATTATAGTTTGTGAAGAGTCATTAGTACAATTTGCTCAACATTTACAATTAGATAATTATTTATTACTCGGTAAAGGTGAGGAAGTAACCGGGGGAAGGCAACGTCCATCGATTTTAGCAGATACGTTTGAAGCTTTTCTTGGGGCATTATACCTAGATCGAGGATATAAGATAACGAGCGACTTTTTAAAGAGAGAGATATTCCCAAATATTAATTTTGATGCTTTTTCACATGCGATGGATTATAAAAGTACTTTACAAGAAAAAATACAAAAACATAATCAGGAAAATGTTGTATACACAATCGTTAAAGAATGTGGACCAGCTCATCATAAGCAGTTTATCGCCCAAGTAACTGTTGCAGATTACAATTTCACCGGTGAAAAAGGGCAGACAAAAAAGGAAGCTGAACAACGTGCAGCAAAACGTGCCCTCGATTACTTTAATAAACACAATTTATATCCGTAAATGAATATAAAAAATTGCTGTTTTATGAATCATGTTTCGCTTGAAGTTAAAGATATGGTAAAATTAAAGGGATTGTACATATTTACATGATTATAGTATGTATTTCTTTTAAGTAGGAGAATTTATATGCATTTAAAACGATTAGAAACGGTAGGGTTTAAATCCTTTGCTGACCGGATTGAGATTGATTTCGTTCCCGGTGTTACTGCGGTTGTAGGCCCAAATGGTAGTGGGAAAAGTAATATTACCGATGCGATACGTTGGGTGCTTGGAGAACAATCTGTACGCTCACTTCGAGGTGCCCGTATGGAGGACATTATCTTTCAAGGTAGTGATACAAGAAATCCACTTAACGTCGCAGAAGTAACATTAGTTCTTGATAATAGTGATCAGACATTACCCCTTGACTATGAGGAGGTAAGTGTCACGAGGCGAGTGTATCGGTCTGGGGCAAGTGAATTTTATATTAATAAGCAATCTTGCCGTTTAAAAGATATCGTGGATTTATTTATGGATTCCGGTTTAGGTAGGGAAGCTTTTTCTATTATTAGTCAAGGAAAAGTAGAAGAAATTTTAAGTTCAAAAGAAGAAGAACGCCGTGTGATTTTCGAAGAAGCCGCCGGGGTCTTAAAATATAAACAACGAAAAGAAAAAGCTCAATTTAAACTAGCAGAAACAGAAGAAAATTTATTTCGTGTTGATGATATCATTTATGAAATTGAACAACAAATTGATCCATTACGGGAACAATCAAAAGTCGCGGAAAGATATTTAAAGAAGCGTAAACAACTTAAGAAACACGAAATATCTTTGTTAATTACTGAAATTGATCAGTTACATGGCGAATGGGAAAAGCTTTTAAAAGAAATTGAAGTTGAAAAAGATGAAGGATTAAAGAAGAAATCACAAATAAATACATTAGAAGCAAAAATTGAGACAGGAAGAGCCCAAGTTCAAAGGCTAGATGCTGAAATTGATGAATTACAAGAATCATTACTTTCGACGACACAAATGTTGGAGCAACAAGAAGGGCAAAAGAAAGTAGCCTTTGAACGCTCAAAACATTTTGTAGATAATAAAAAGGCTTTAGAGAAGCAACAAGTATCTTTACAAGAGCAAATAGATGATTTATCAACTCAATATGAAGAAGAAAAATCACATTTAAATACGTTAAAGGAAAAGCGAAATGAAAAGCAAACAACGATTAATCAGTTAAATGAAAAGCTATCAACAGAAGTCGAAACGATTAAGGAAAAAATAGAAGATTTAAAAGCTGAGTATATTGATTATTTAAATGAACAAGCTGCCAAAAGAAATGAATTACAAACAACAAATCGACGTTTAACACAATTTCATGAGACAAAAAGTAAAAATAATAAGAAAAATGAAACGTATGAGGAAAACAGACAAATTCTCAAAGAAAAATTTGAAACTATTGCACATAAAACGGCACAGCTAGAAAAATCATATAAAGAAAAATTGAATCAACTACAAAATTATCAACAAAAAATAAAGAATAAAGAAGAGAATCTTATTCAATCAGAACAAAAATTAAACGAAGGTTACCAAATGATCGCTCGGCTACATTCAAGAAAAGAAGTTTTACAAGAAATGAAAGAGGAATTTCAAGGCTTCTATCATGGTGTGCGCTCGATTTTACAAGCAAAAGAGCGAAGAGAAGTAAAAGATATTTATGGTGCTGTCGTTGAATTAATTGATGTTCCCGAACAATATATTTATGCTATTGAAACGGTATTAGGAGGTCAATCACAAAATCTCGTTGTAAAGGATGAACAGTCTGCCCGAAGAGCGATCAACTATTTAAGGAAAACAAATAATGGTAGAGCGACATTTTTACCTATTGAGACGATTCAACCAAGATTTATTCCGGAAAACTTACTAGCTAAAGTCAAAGGCCATCCAGGATATGTTGATATCGTAGCAAATATTGTACAAACAGACGAAAAATTCATACCGGTAATTCGTCACCTGATGGGAAATGTCGTTCTAGCAAAAACGATCAAAGATGCAAATGAAATCGCAAAATTATTACAACGTAAATTTCGTATCGTAACTTTAGAAGGAGACATCGTTTATCCAGGGGGTTCGATGTCTGGAGGAGCGAAACGCAAGAGCAAACAATCGTTGTTTACTCGTGAAAAAGAATTAGAAAAAACAATAGAAAAATTAACTAACTTTGAAAAACGAGCAGCAAAATTTAAAGAACAAATACAAACAGAAAAACAACTCGTACGACAAATGGAAGCCGACACTGAAAAACTGTCACAAAAGGTTGAACAAAAATATAGTGAGTTACAACAGTCGAGAACAAATTATGAAACAGTTAAATTGCAATTGTCAAATTTAGAAGAACAAATTGGGGTTTTTACTTTTGAACAAAATCAACTAGTAGAAGATGAACAACAATACATGATGCAAAAAAAGAATGTAACGGAAAAATTGGCTCGTATCGAAAAACATCTAAATGATATGCAAGAAGAAATTGAAGAACTTACAAAGCGTCAAACAGAATTTGAACAAAATCGTGAGCAAATTTTACAACAAGTTCATCAATTAGAAATTTCACTAGCCGAAGTTGATGAAAGATATAAAAATCAACGAACGAAAACGGAAGGAATAGCACTTCAATTAACAAAAGTAAAGCAAGCATACGAAAATGTGAAAATAGATTTACAAGAATTAATAGAAAATCATGCAAAGGAAGCAACTGTTGAAGAAATAGCAGAAGATATCATGAAATTACAAGAGAAAAATGATGAACTAACAGAGACGATTCGCAAAAAACGAGCACACAGACTTGAATTAACGAAGACATTAGATTCTGAGGAACGTGAGGTAAGAGAACAAAATAAAATATATGAACGATTTATGCAAAAGCTACAACAAAAAGAAGTAAAGTCTAATCGTTTAGACGTGGAGTTAGAAAATCGGTTATCACAACTCCAAACAGATTATACGATTTCTTATGAGCGAGCAAAAGAAACCTATGAAAAAACAGATGATCAAGAAGCAACTGAAAAAATTGTTCAACAATTGAAACAAGAAATTAAATCTCTTGGTCGAGTAAATTTAGGTGCCATTGATGAATACAAACGTATTTCTGAAAGATATGAATTTTTAACAGAACAAAAAGAAGACTTAGAGCAAGCAAAACAATCATTATTTAATATTATTGCTGAAATGGATGAAGAAATGAAGGCACGTTTTGAAGAGACCTTTACATTAATAAGACGTGAGTTTTCTATTGTGTTTAAGGAACTCTTTGGTGGTGGTCATGCGGAGCTAAATTTAACGGATCCCGATGATTTACTTGAAACAGGTATCGAAATTATCGCTCAACCTCCAGGGAAAAAATTACAGCAGCTCGATTTATTGTCGGGTGGAGAGCGTGCATTAACTGCAATTTCATTACTTTTTGCTATACTAAGGGTGCGACCTGTTCCATTTTGTGTTCTTGATGAAGTTGAAGCAGCTCTTGATGAAACGAATGTCGTACGTTTCGCTGAATATGTTAAAATACACAGTGATGAAACACAGTTTATTGTTATTACTCATCGAAAAGGAACGATGGAGGAAGCAGATGTTTTATACGGTGTTACGATGCAAGAATCAGGGGTTTCACGCCTCGTTTCTGTCAGATTAGAAGAGGCTGATGAACTAGTAGAAGCTTAAGAAGAAAGGAATTATATCAATGAGTTTTATAAAGCGTTTAAGAGAAAGATTTACAAAATCTTCAGATGAAAAAGAGACGAAAACATATAAAGAGGGTATGAGCAAAACACGCTCAACATTTTCAAGTAGAATTAATGATTTGTTAGCACGTTACCGAAGTGTTGATGAGGAGTTCTTTGAGGAATTAGAAGAAGTCCTTATTACGGCTGATGTCGGTGTTATGACCGTCATGGATTTAGTGGATGAATTAAAAATGGAAGTCAAACGACAAAATATTCAAGATCCTAAAGACATGACTGATGTCATTTCAGAAAAGCTAGTTGACATTTATTACCGAGATGATGATGAAGAAATCGAGCAATTACAGTTTGCAGATTCCGGTGATTTAACTGTCTATTTAGTCGTTGGTGTTAATGGGGTTGGAAAAACAACTTCGATTGGCAAATTAGCTTATAGGTTAAAACAAGAAGGCAAGGAAGTCGTGTTAGCTGCAGGAGATACTTTTCGAGCTGGAGCGATTGAACAACTTGAAGTTTGGGGAGAGCGTGTTGGTGTCGATGTCATTAGACAAAACGAAGGTAGCGATCCTGCAGCGGTTATATTTGATGGGATCAAATCAGCTCGTTCTAAAAATGCTGATGTATTAATTTGTGATACAGCTGGAAGACTGCAAAATAAAGTGAACTTAATGAATGAGCTAGAAAAAATTCATCGAGTTATTGAACGTGAAGTTCCAGATGCACCTCATGAAGTACTTCTCGTTTTAGATGCTACAACAGGTCAAAATGCTTTAAGCCAAGCTAAAGTGTTTTCAGAGGCAACAAATGTTTCGGGGATTGTTTTAACGAAATTAGATGGAACAGCAAAAGGTGGAATCGTTTTAGCGATCCGAAATGAACTACATTTGCCCGTGAAATTTATCGGTCTAGGAGAACAGATCGAAGACTTACGACCGTTTGATGCTCATGCGTTTGTTTACGGTTTATTTGCTGATTTGCTAGAAGAACAGTAACACCTTGTTTAAATGTAGCTTATGATACATCAAATCATAAAAAGAAAGTTAGGGGTGTTGCGTGTGCTAGAAAGAACATTACGATTAAATTCCTTATATGATTTTTATCAATCGTTGCTCACAAAAAAGCAACGTGAATATATGGAAATGTATTATTTCGATGATTTTTCTTTAGCCGAAATATCTGAAGTTGCTAATGTTTCTAGACAAGCAATTTATGATACCCTAAAGAGAACGGAGCAACTTTTAGAATCCTATGAAGAGAATTTATCTTTGTATAAAAAGCATAGTGAACGAAGGAAAATTATTGACCAATTAAAAATAGAAATGCAAGATAATGAAAAAGCTTCAAAGTTATTATTACAATTACAAGAATTAAGCTAGGAGGAACCTTTCATGGCATTTGAAGGTTTAGCAGATCGCCTGCAAAATACGATTAAAAAAATAACAGGAAAAGGGAAAGTTTCCGAAAAAGATGTTAATGAGATGGCCCGGGAAGTACGTTTAGCTTTATTAGAAGCGGATGTGAACTTTAGGGTAGTCCGTGATTTTATTGATAAAGTTAAAGAGCGTGCCGTCGGTCAAGAAGTAATGGAAAGTTTAACACCTGGTCAACAAGTCGTTAAGGTTGTGAAAGAGGAATTAACAGAATTAATGGGTGGAGAACATAGTAAAATAGCTGTTGCTGATCGTTCACCAACTGTTATTATGATGGTAGGGTTACAAGGTGCAGGTAAAACGACGACGACAGGAAAACTTGCTAATTTACTCCGAAAAGATCATAATCGTTCTCCATTGTTAGTTGCATGTGACGTTTATCGTCCAGCGGCAGTTGATCAATTACAGAGACTAGGTAAACAATTAGATATGCCTGTTTTTGACATGGGTACAGAAGCAAAGCCGGTAGAAATCGCCGAAAAAGCTATTGAATATGCAAAAGAAGAACATCGTGATTATGTCATTATTGATACAGCAGGACGATTACACGTTGACAGTGATTTAATGGATGAATTAACTAAGATTTATGAAGTGACGAAAGCTGATGAAATCTTTTTAGTCGTTGATGCAATGACTGGTCAAGATGCAGTAAATGTTGCGGAGAGTTTTAATGAACAATTAGACATAACTGGTGTCGTCCTTACTAAACTTGATGGTGACACCCGAGGTGGAGCTGCTTTATCGATTAAAGCAGTAACAGATAAGCCGATAAAATTTGCTGGAGTAGGCGAGAAGCTCGATCAGTTAGAAGCCTTTCACCCAGAACGAATGGCTTCACGAATTCTCGGTATGGGTGACGTTTTAACATTAATTGAAAAAGCAGAAAGTCAAGTTGACGAAAAACAAGCAAAAGAATTAGAAGAAAAGATACGGACGATGTCTTTTACTTTCGATGATTTTCTTGAGCAAATGGGTCAAGTACGCAATATGGGACCTTTAGAGGATTTAATCGCGATGATCCCTGGAGCTAATCGAATGAAAGGGTTACAAAACGCACAAATTGATGAAAGTCAGTTAGCACAAGTCGAAGCAATTATCCAATCAATGACGAAAGAAGAAAGAGTTGACCCAGATATTATAAATGCAAGTAGACGTCGGAGAATTGCGAAAGGTTCGGGAACAAGTGTGCCTCAGGTAAATCGTCTTATTAAACAATTTAATGAAATGAAAAAAATGATGAAACAAATGACGAATATGGGCAAAGGTAAAAGAGGTCGAGGCCGTGGAATGAACTTCCCATTTCTGTAATTTTATCTGTCATGTAAAAACACTTTACATGTTACTTAAACTCTGATACAATTCATTATGGTTAAAATTTTGTAGGAGGTGTTTATACGATGGCAGTTAAAATTCGTTTAACAAGAAGAGGTTCTAAACGTAATCCTTATTACCGAGTAGTTGTAGCTGATTCTCGCTCACCAAGAGATGGGCGCTACATTGAACAAATCGGAACTTATAACCCGTTAGTTAAACCTGTAGAGGTTAAAATAGATGAAGAGAAAGCTTTAAAATGGTTGCACAACGGTGCACAACCGAGTGATACAATCCGAAATCTATTTTCTAAAGAAGGCATCATGAAAAAATTCCACGACCAGAAAAACGAAGAGTAAAGGTTAGTGATATCATGAAAGTCTTAATCGAAACGATCGTCACACGATTAGTTGATCATCCAGAAGACGTTGTCGTTGAGAAAAATGAAGAGGAAACAAAGATCGTTTATCATCTAACAGTCAATGAATCTGACGTCGGTCAAGTCATCGGCAGGAATGGTCGAATTGCAAAAGCACTTCGAACAGTAGTATATGCTGCAAAACCAGATTCAGGTAAAAGAATTTATTTAGATATTATGTAGAAGACAGGGAAAGGAATCTCCTTTCCCTTTTTATGTCTTTACTCGAGTAAGATTCATTAGTTGTAAAGGATGATTCCTAATGAAAGTTATTCAAAAAGTTCTCATTAAGCAAGTTATCACCAAAGAGAGCAAACAGAAATTAAGTGAGTCATTTAAAAATCGAAGGATACAACTAGAACAAGAATGCCAGCAATTATTGTTCGAACAGAAGAAAATTCAAGCAAAATCGACATTTTCTAAAGAAGAAATTAGACGTAGATTTAAAAGAGAAATCGATCGCCGAAAGAAAAAAATCCAACAATTACAATTTAAATTAGAACAATTAGAAATATTAGATATAGGAAGTGAAATTGTTGAACGAGAAGTCGATGCTCTTTTCGAAGTAGAAGTAGGAATGAATTGGGCAGAGCTTCAAGACAAAAAATCAATTGTCATTAAAGACGGTATCATCATTAGAATCGATAATTAGGTGATAGGATGGCTAAATTATTTGATGTAGGAAAAATTGTCAATACGCACGGTATTCATGGAGAAGTTAAGGTTGAAGAAATAACAGATAATAAAGAAAGATTTTCTCCCGGTGAATTAGTATTTATAGAAACAGATCATTATGATTTAAAGCCACTAACGATAGTCCATACTAGACCACATAAAAATCATCAACTTATTACGTTTGAAGAAGTTACTACATTATCAGAAGCCGAAGCCTTAAAAGGAAAATATATAAAAGTTAAAGAAGAGCAATTACCTTCCTTAAAACAAGGTGAATATTATATTTATCAAATTTTAAATTGTGAAGTTTATACGATGGATAATGAATTTGTTGGTAACGTTACAAATATTTTAAAAACAGGAGCAAATGACGTTTGGGAAATAACGTCAGAAGAAGGACAGGAATATTTAATTCCGTTTATTAAAGATGTTGTTAAAGAAATTAATGTGGAGGAAGGTAAGATTAAGATAGAAGTGATGGAAGGGTTGTTAGACTAATGCATATTGATGTTTTAACGTTGTTTCCGGAAATCGTACAGCCTTTTTTTAAACATTCAATATTAAAACGGGCAATTGAAAAACAAAAAGTATCTTATGAAACAATAAATTTTAGAGAATATACAGAAGATAAACATCAAAAAGTAGATGATTACCCATATGGTGGTGGCGCTGGTATGGTACTTACACCCCAACCTATATTTGATGCTGTTGAATGTATTACTAAACATAAAAAATCACAACCTAGGATTGTTTTAATGTGTCCTCAAGGTGAAACCTATACTCAACAAAAAGCGGAAGAATTATCTAAAGAAGATCATTTAATTTTTATTTGTGGCCATTATGAAGGTTATGATGAGCGGATACGGACTCATTTAGCGACAGATGAAATTTCAATTGGAGATTTCATTTTAACTGGTGGGGAATTAGGGGCAATGGTCGTTATAGATAGTGTTGTTCGATTATTACCAGGTGTGCTAGGTAATAAAGAATCCTCCTTGGATGATTCTTTTACAACTGGTTTATTGGAGTATCCACAATATACTCGACCGGAAAATTTTAGAGAAATGAAAGTCCCTAAGGTTTTACTTTCAGGGCATCATGAAAAAATTGCAACATGGCGACGAAAACAATCACTGAAGAGGACTTACGAAAGGCGAAAAGATTTATTAGATAGTGCAAATTTATCAGAAGAAGATAAAGCTCTATTACAAGAATTGAAAGAAAGTAACAAATATGGTTGAACTTATGATGGCTCTATGATATATTTGAGTATGTCTTAAGGAAACTTAAGATTGAGAACGATGTTCCGCTGTCTGTTTAGTTAGACAAGAGCATTAGTTTGGAAGGGGTGAAGTAGAATGCAAAATTTAATTGAAGAAGTAACAAAAGATCAACTTCGAACAGATCACCCTGAATTTCGGGCTGGTGATGAAGTAAAAGTTCACGTAAAAGTTGTCGAAGGAAGCCGTGAAAGAATTCAAGTTTTTGAAGGTGTCGTCATTAAACGACAAAACGGCGGAATCAGCGAAACATTTACAGTAAGAAAGGTTTCTTACGGAGTTGGAGTTGAAAGAACGTTTCCTTTGCATTCTCCGCGAATAGATAAAATTGAAGTTTCTAGACGTGGTTCCGTCAGACGTGCAAAACTTTATTACTTACAAAGTTTACGCGGTCGAGCAGCACGTATTCGTGAACGACGTACAGAGTAATGGAATGAAATCGATTAAAGAGGAGCTTTGCTATAAAATGCAAGCTCCTTTTTACATTTTGTTATATAATATACATATATGGATAAATGTACCAACGGAGGAAATGGAATGAATAAAGAAAAGCGAGAATGGCTAACATCTTTACGGTTAGTTATCATTATTATAACAATTGCTATAACTGTTCGGACGATATTTTTTTCTCCAATTATTGTGGACGGTCCATCTATGTTGCCGACATTAGAAAGCCAGGATCAAATGATCATTAATAAATTTGTTTATCGAATGAAAGAACCTGAAAGATTTGATATTGTCGTTTTTCATGCCTCCGAGGAAGATGACTTTATTAAACGGATAATCGGACTTCCGGGAGAACATGTCGCTGTAGATAATGGGAAGTTGTACGTAAATGATGAAGAAATCAATGAACCTTATTTAGATACCGCCAATCAACCTAACTTTCGTTTACAAGATCTTCCAGGTTCCTATGATGTCATTCCGGAAAATTATTTGCTAGTCCTCGGTGATAATCGCACAAACTCCGTAGATAGTCGTTCTTTCGGCTTGGTAAAAAAGAAAGACATTGTTGGAAGAGCGTCGCTTATATATTGGCCTTTACATAGATTTCAAAAAGTGAATTAGGTGATAAAAATGTCAATCCAATGGTATCCAGGACATATGGCAAAAGCAAAGCGAGAAGTAGAAGAAAATTTAAAGCTTGTAGACATTGTTATAGAACTACGGGAT
>DATGRX010000046.1:0-9401 GCA_035303185.1 Bacillota bacterium | reverse complement strand
TCAGCATCCATTTCTCCTGATGAAATGGCTGATAATAGAGCGTCTATTTCATGTTGAGACAGAACTTCTTCTACCAAATGACCTCACCCCTCTCTTGTTTATTGTAAGATTTTGTTCGTTGTCAATACTTCTAAAATTTCTCCTTCATTGAGTAAGTCATTTAATTTTGTTTTTAATGACGACTCCAATTTAGCTATGTTTTCTTCTGTCTTAACGTCCTCTTCTTCTATTTTTGTTAATTCTTTAATCGTTATATTTTTTAATTGAAAATCCCTTTCCGCAATTTCTTTATGGGCTTGTTTGCTGTTTACAATGATCTGAAATTGAATTCTTATAAACGTTCCATCTTTTAAATTTGTTGTAATTTCTGACGTTTCATAGGAGTAATCTTCAAATTTACCTGAAGGAATATTGTCAATCGTATCTATTGAAGTATCATTTTGTTGGTAAAAGTAAAATATAATTGCACCTATAAATAAAACAATTAAAATAATTAATGATGTAAGCATTGTTTTAAGCAATCTACTCAATATCATCACCTGTTCCTTGTATCGCCCCGACTAGCCCTATATGTTGATAGGCTTTATGAATCAATTCTATAACTTCTTCTTCAGAATTTTTCACAATGATTTTTTTCCCATTCATCAAAGTAATCGTTGTATCTGGGTATGATTGAATTTGTTCTATGTATAAAGCATTTAGAGAAAAAGTTTCACCAGTTAACCGTGTAAGTGTAATCATATGATAATGGCGGAAGTGTCATCATCAAAAATAGATGACACTTCCTACCTCCTTTTTATCGTTTTAAATTAACGAGCTCTTGTAAAATTTCATCAGATGTCGTAATGATTCTCGTGTTTGCTTGGAAACCTCTTTGAGCAGTAATCATTTCTGTAAACTCTTCCGCTAAATCAACGTTTGACATTTCTAATGCTCCACTTACGAGAGAACCCATTCCTTCAGATTCAGGTTCCCTAATTCCTGTAAATCCGGAGTTTGCACTTTCTCGAAATAAGTTACTTCCTGCTTTCTCTAGTCCAGCTGGATTAGAAAAGTTCGCTAAGACAATTTGTCCAGCTTGATGTAGGCGTCCATCCTGATCAACAAAGTTAATAATCCCATCAGATTGGACACTATAACTTTCAGCATTATCCGGAATGTTTAAAGTTGTTAAACCGCCTTCTGTGTCGATGTCTGTGAGTGTAATATTTGTTGCTGTTCCTGTTGTTTCTATTTGTTCCTCACTAAGACCACTAATTGTAATTTCAGGTTCATCTCCATTTATTCCGCTAATCGTTATCTCAACATCATTTTCTAATGTAATAACGCCGTTTTCCGTTCCCCTAATTCCAACAGAAGTTCGGTTTCCTTGCTCATTAATTAATACGACTTCCCGTGCCTCGTTATTTTCACCTAAAACAATTTCCGCACGATCTGAAATTATTTCTCTTCCCTCTGTTAAAATCGTTGAATATCCCATTAAATAAAGGCCGTCAGGGTTAACGATAAATCCATTATCATCTAAGTAAAAATTACCAGCCCGTGTATAATATTCTGTTGTTCCATCTCGAACGACAAACATACCGTCTCCTTCAATGGAGAAGTCTAAAATATTTCCGGTTGTTTCACGAAATCCTTGCGTATGAATATTATCAATAGAACCGAGCTGTGAACCTAATCCGACTTGAACCGGATTTACTCCACCTCTGGTTCCTGTTGCAGCTTGTGCACCAGAAGTCATTTGACTCATCATATCTTGGAAGGTTGCTCGTCCCCGTTTAAAACCTACTGTGTTCACATTCGCAATATTGTTTCCAACAACATCTAATTTTGTTTGGAAACCTTTCATTCCTGAGATTCCTGCATACATTGAACGTAACATAGTATCATTCCCCTTTGTTTTTTATGATAGCTGTATCAATCGGTCAACAGCTATAAGCTTCCTATAAAGGTCCGGCTTATTCATTCATAATGATTGTTCCGTTTATATTCGTAAAAATTCTAGAAGATGCTTCATCTCGACCTAAAGCAGTAATAACTGTGTTATTTTTAGCACTTACTAAAAGGGTCGCATCATTTAATACAACTAAAGAATCTCGAACACCCTTTTCTTTTGCTTTAGAAACTTGATGAGATATATTCTTCCATTGGGTGTCGTTAATCTGAATGTCTCTTTCCGCTAATCTCTCTTTCGCATGCTTACTAATCCTTAGTTCGTTCGTTTGTTCTGTAAGCATGTCTTTAAAGATCGTTGACTTTGGTTGGTCTTTTTGTTGAATAGGTTTCGACTGTAATAATTGATGAGGATGAATGTGATTAATTTTATTCGGCATCTTGATCATTCTCCTCACTTATATTTGGCTGATTGATTTGTTTAATAGCATCAGCATAAACTTCTTCACCATTTTCTAATTTTAAAATAGCCCAACCATCTTCTTGGGTAACCGCAATAACGATACTTGTAACCTCATCTTTTATCTGACCAGTTTGTTCATCATATTCATCATAAGTCACTTCTTTTCCAATCATATGACTATATTGAACAACCGGTGACATAAGTTGGTTATTTACTAAAGTGTCGATTGAGTTAGACATTTGCATCATCTGTTCTAAGGATGAGAATGTTGCCATTTGTGAGATAAAATCCCGATCATCCATTGGATTTAATGGATCTTGATGTTGCAACTGGGTTATTAAGATTTTTAAAAATTCGTCCTTTCCAAGCTCTGTACTTGGTTGTCTTTTTGCTTCCTGTTGGTATACGTAAAGATTAGGATCTATTTTCGGCATTTAATCACCTACACTTTCGTCGATAATACTTCATGAAAAGATACTTCCTCATATTCTTCTTTTTCATCTTGCTGACCTTCTTGGTGTTCCTCATGTTCAGAAAACTGTTCTTGTTCCTCTTCGAAATGATCTCCTTTTTCTTCTGTTTGTTGTAAAACAATTTCATCTTGTCTTTCAATAACGACTTGATGTGGCGAGAACATATTCTTTAATTGATGAATATTTGATTGTAATGCTTTTTTTGCCGCTTCCGTTGTAACGATTATTTTTGCTGTCATTTCTCCATTTACTTCTACAAGTCTTACCATCATTTCCCCTAAGTTTTCAGGCTTTAATTGAAATAATAATTGGTTAGGACCTTGATTAGCTCTTAGAATTTGACTAGATCTTATTGCTACTTCGAATTTTAATAATAACTGCTGTTCAAAGGTTGTTGATGTCCTTAGCTCATTGTTTTGTTGAAAAATCACTAGTTGTTCTACTTTCGTCATTGGTGTAGCTATGTGTAATGGTTTAATAACTGCCTCTGTTTTCTGAGTTGATTGCTGCTTCCCTTCATATTCTTGAATAACATTGTCTAACCATCTCGTTAATGTCCTTTGATCAACCTTCGCTTCGTTCGCATACATTTTTCTATTATTTAAAGAAGTTCTTCTGCTATATGCTTCAGATAATTTATCCCATAAAGGTTGTAATGTGGCATTCGTTAATTTTATAGGTTGCCTAGGAATTTGCAAGCGTTGTGTGAGTTTTTGAAAATCTTCATTTTCTTTAAGTAATTGTAACAATTTCATTTTATGTTTTTGAACATCTGGCTCGTCTATAATAAGTTGTATTAATTCAGTTATTTGCTTTGAAAACTGTTGTAAGTTTGTTTGTAACTTAGTTAGTAAACTTTTTGGAATGTTTTCACCATTATTTAAAGTAACTAGGTACTCATCATGTTCTTCTTGTAACAAATGTATGTTTTGTTCAACATCTAATGGCAGTGTAAGTTGTCCAAAAACATTTTGTAATAAGTCTTTAATAAGTTGCTCCTCATGTTCTGTATTGTTTAAGGAAACTAGAAGTTCATTCATATCTTCGGCCGCTAATAAATTTGAGTGTAAAAGAAAATCTTGTAATTCTTTAGATACATTAGGTAATTTCTTTTGTAAAATATGGGCGAAGGAAGACGAATTCCCTTTACCTTCCTCATTTACTTGAAAATCTTCGACGAACATAGAATTTTTGTTTAAGAGTAACGCTGCTACATTCATTTATTCACCCCCTTTCAAAAATTAATCCATATATAGTTTAGTTAATTCTGCAGCCCGCTCAGGATTCATAGCTTCTAAAATTTTTCCACGGCTATCATCAGATATTTGTTTTAAAATGGTAATCGCATCTTGATTATCCATTTCTTCGATAACTGCGGCTGCTTGTTTACTTTTCATATTTTCATAGGATCTCGCAATTTGCTTCAAATCATCTCGTTGATTTTGTTCGTTGTCTTCTTCATCATCATTTTGTTCTGTCTCTTGCAATTCACTTTCTAATTTTTCAATTTCCTTTTGTAAACTTTCTACTGTACCTTTTAAGTTTTCATTCTCGACTTTTAACTGTTCAATTTCTGTATCACGGTTTTCAATCAGTTCGTTCATTTCTTGTTCAATTTCTTCAATTTTCTTTTCTTCTTCTGTTGTTATAAATGATGAAACAATTGGTATATTACTTGCTTTATCTTTTGTCCACCCTGAAACATCAAATCCTGCAATAGCTAAAACAAGGACTGTTAATGAAATAATTATAATAACTGGAATGACGATGGCAAAAATAAACCATAAAAATGGATTGACAGATTTTTTATTTAGATTTCTCATACACTCACCTATTATTCGCCATATATTGTTGAATAGAAATTTCATCCATGAAATTACTTTCTTCCCGCTTTATTTTCTCTTTAATTTTTTCTTGACGAAACTCGATCATTTTTTCAATTTTTTTCATTTCTATATGTGCTTCTGTTAATGCTTCTCTATCTTTTTCCATTGTCTCTCTTGCGAGGGATACATCCTTTTGTAAAACAATAATTTGATTTGTTAAGTTTTCTAAATATGATTGTTTACTTTGTATTTCACCGATCGATATTCGTTTCTTATTAGATAAAGATAATTCTTCTTCTAATCGTTCTTTTTTTACTAACAATTCATAGAGTGACTCTGCTAAGCTTTCAAAGGCATCAACTGATTGTGAATGTTTAACTTGTGCTTCGTTTTTTTCACGTTCATGAATATGTAAAAGCTTGGATAAAGTATGTATATGATTCATGTTCGAGATCCTCCATATAACAGGGTGTGCATTTGCTGAATCGAATCGGTAAATGTAACTCGTTCATATGTATCTTGTTTTAAAAATTCTTGAATTTTTGGCATGTATGAAATCGCCTGATCAATGTTTTTATTCGTACCACGTTTATATGCCCCAATTTGAATTAATTCCTGATTTTCCTCATATGTAGATAAAAGTGAACGAATTTCCTGGGCAACTTTTAAATGATCTCGATCTACTATTTTTTCCATGACTCGACTGATCGATTGTAAAACATTAATCGCGGGATATTGACCTTGCTCTGCTAATTTTCTATCTAAAACAAAGTGACCATCTAAAATCCCCCGTAAACTATCCGCTATCGGTTCGTTAAGATCATCGCCGTCAACTAGTACAGTGTAAAAGGCAGTAATTGTCCCTTTATCATTACTACCTGCTCGTTCTAACAATTTTGGCAACAGAGCAAATACAGAAGGCGTATATCCTTTAGTCGTTGGTGGTTCTCCAGTAGCTAGTCCAATTTCTCTTTGAGCAATAGCTACTCTAGTCACCGAATCCATAAGTAAGTTAACATTGTAACCTAAATCTCTAAAATACTCGCAAATCGCTGTTGCAGTAAATGCTCCTTTAATTCTCATTAAAGCCGGTTGATCAGATGTTGCGACAACGACAATAGAGTTTTCAAGACCTTGATTACCTAAATCGTTTTCTATGAATTCACGTACTTCGCGACCTCGTTCACCGATTAACGCAATTACGTTAATATCGGCATCACTGTTTCTTGCAATCATACCTAGTAATGTACTTTTTCCTACACCACTCCCGGCAAACAAACCAATACGTTGACCTAATCCGACGGTTAAAAGGGAATCGATAACTTTTATACCACTTTCAATAGGTCTTGTAATTAACTTTCTTTCCATGGGATTTGGTGGTTGTCTATCTGTTGGAAATGAAGATAAGTCCTTTGGTAATGGGGATTGATCTAAAGGAGAACCTAAAGAATCGATAACTTCTCCAATGAGTCCATGACCAACATTGATCAAGAGAGGTTTACCTGTTGATTCGACTAAGCAACCTGGACCAACTTGATTAACTTCACCATACGGCATTAACATGACTTTTTCGTGATTAAACCCAACAACTTCTGCCATAATTGGCTTTTGATGATCATTAACATGAATTAAACAGACCTCACCTATGTTTGCTTCTGGTCCTTCCGATTCAATCATTAAACCAACAACACGTAAAATCTTACCATATCGTTTATACGGATCAGATTGTTTAATTGCAGAAACAAACTTTTCTATATTCATCTCTTATTCCCCATTATTTACATTTTTTAATATTTTGTGTATTTCTTTTAATTGAGTATCTATACTTGCATCAATTTGTCCAAAGGGATGTTCAATTTTACAACTTTTTTCATCTAAATCATGATCGATATAAATTTTAATTGTTGCTTGTCCATGAACACTTTGTTGCAGTTCGTTTTTTCGTTGATGCAAAAGCTCGTAATAATTCGGATGAACATATACAGCTATTTCTTCATGGGAATTAATCGATGCTAATGCTGAGTTTACCACTGACTTAAATAATGAAGGATCGTCAACTAATGCTTGATCCAAAATTTTTTCAGCTACATGAATAGACAACTGTAAAATTGTATCTGTACTTTCTTCTACCGTTTTTTGATAATCCTTTTCGGCTAGTTCTGCCAATTGATTAATATGTTGAATTTGCTCTTTATATTTTTCTAAACTTTGCTTTTTACCTTCTGAAAATCCTGCCTTAAAGCCTTGTTCCCTTGCTTGTTGCATCAATTGTTCTTTTTCTTTTTCCCATGCTAGCTTTTCTTGCTCTATTTGTTTTTCCAGTTTATTTTTCTTTTCATCATATTCCTTTTCTAGTTGTGTTAAATCTTCTTCTACTTCTTCAATTTGTTTTTGTACACTATTTAAATATTGTTCTTTCGTCATTTCATTTGAAAGATTATTATCAGATTTTTCAATAGGAATTGGCCTTAATTGAATAACTCGTTCTTTAATTTCAGTGTTAAAACTATTTTTTTTACACAATAATATCATCACCTCCACCACGGGCAATGATTATTTCGCCTATTTCTTCGAGTCGACGAATTGTACTTACAATTCGAGTCTGTGCCTCTTCAACATCTCTGAGTCGCACAGGACCTAAAAATTCCATCTCTTCTTTAAATGTATCCGCCATTCGTTGTGACATGTTTTGGAAAATAATCTCCTTTACTTCATCACTAGCTACTTTTAAAGAGAGTATTAAGTCTTCATTATCGACTTCTCTAATGACTCGTTGGATTGCTCGATTATCTAAAATAACAATGTCTTCAAAGACAAACATTCGTTTCTTAATCTCATCGGCTAATTCTGGTTCTTGGACTTCTAAAGTATCTAAAATCGTTCGCTCAGTACTTCGATCAACACTATTTAAAACTTCTACCACAGATTCAATACCACCTGTTTGAGTTTGATCTTCTGTTAATGAAGATGCAATGTTTCTCTCTAGTACTTGTTCTACTTGACTAATAATTTCTGGTGATGTTGAATCCATAGTCGCAATTCGTTTAGCAATTTCTGCTTGTGTATCTTGCGGTAGTTCAGACAATATTTGTCCTGATTGTTCAGGATCTAAATAAGACAATATTAAAGCAATCGTTTGTGGATGTTCATTTTGAATATAATTTAGCAACTGACTTGGATCAGCTTTCCGTGCAAAATCGAAAGGTCGCACTTGTAAAGAAGAAGTGAGCCGGTTAATAATATTTTCTGCTTCTTGTTTTCCAAAGGCTTTTTCTAATACAGATTTCGCATAGCTTACTCCACCTTGAGATATATAATCCTGTGCTAAAGCGATTTGATGGAATTGTTCTAATATATCCTCTTTTAATTCTGGTTCTACTTTGTTTACAGTAGATATTTCTAAGCTTAATTGTTCAATCTCTTCGTCTGTTAAATGTTTATATACTTGAGCTGATACATCTGGTCCGAGAGAGATTAATAAAATTGCTGCTTTTTGTTTACCGGTTAATTCTCTACGATGCCGTACCATTCTCACACCTCCTACTCGTCAATCATCCAACTTCTTAAAAGCTTAGCAAAATCTTCGGGCTTCTCTCGTGCCATACTTTCAAGTTGCTTTCTCGTTCTTTCAGCATCAGTTTCAGGCACTTCTTCAATATCTGGAACATCTGTTTCCTCAGTCACGATATATTCTTCTTCAGCAATTTCATCTTCTTTTCGTTTTCGATTAAACAACATTACGATCAAGATGATAATTATAAGTAAAAGAATGATTCCTACAACATAAGCCCATAATGGAATTTTTTGTTGTTCAGTTGAGGCAAACAAGTCATCGGATGTTGTACTAAATTCCTGAAAAACGATAGAGATTTTCTCATCAGGTTCGATTTCTCCATATTCCTTATCGATCGAGGTCGTAATAATAGAATTTAAAATAGAAGTGATTCCTTCCTCGACAGATTCCTGTTCTTGTAGACTTAAATATTGTACCTCATCACCTTCAATAGACTGAACGTTATCGATAGCAACTTGGATACCTAAATCACGAATTTTATACGGACTTTCAACGATATCTCTACGAATTCGATTAAATTCATTGTTTATTTTCTCTTTAATGAGCTCGTAATCACCATCAGCGCCTTGTTCTACAGCTGGATAATTTGGAATATCTTCTTCACCTGAACCAACGACTCCTTCATCAATAGCACTACCTGAATATGTTTCATGGATCGTTTCAATACTTACTGGAATTCCTTCCATATTATCCAAATCAACAGGATCGACCAGTTCTTCTACTCTATTTTCTGTTGTAAAATCAATATCAGAAGTAACTGACACGATAACTTTTCCTAACCCTACCATTGTGTCTAGCATTTGCTGTAAGCGTCTTTGGATATCTTTTTCGATATCTTTTTTAATTGATTTTTGGTAAGAATATTCATCTTCATAACTGCCTGAAGATGCAATATCAAAAAATTCTAAGTGCTGATTTCGGATGACAATATTTTCAGGCTCTAAATTAGGAACTGCCTTAGAAACTAAATGATAAAGCGATTCAATTTGTCTATCTTCAAATTCATATCCGAGCTTTGTATGTAATATGATAGATGCACTAGCTTCACTGCTTGCTTCTGAAACAAAAACAGATTCTTCTGGTAAATTAATAAGCACTTTAGCATCATTTATACCTTCAATGCCCTTCATTAAATTGGCAAGCTCTGTCTGCATAGCATCTAATTTCATCAT
>DATGRX010000045.1:0-10227 GCA_035303185.1 Bacillota bacterium | reverse complement strand
AAAAGAAATAATGATATAAAAATTAAAGGTGAGAATAGCTCCCGTAAATACTTGACAGACTCTAAATTCCCTTATCCTTGTTTATATCGATTATATTTATTACAATAAGAATGGTATTTAAAATTGATTGGAGGATACAAGATGAATATTCATGAATATCAAGGAAAAGAAATCCTACGTAGCTATGGGGTAAATGTGCCAAATGGCCACGTAGCATTTACTGTAGATGAAGCAGTAGAAGCAGCAAAAAAATTAGATAGTGACATAACCGTTGTAAAAGCACAAATTCATGCAGGTGGTCGTGGAAAAGCAGGCGGTGTAAAAATTGCGCAAAATCTCGATGAAGTTCGAGAGCATGCAGAAGAAATTTTAGGTAAAGTTTTAGTTACTCCACAAACAGGTCCTGAAGGAAAAGAAGTCAAAAGACTTCTCATCGAAGAAGGATGTAATATAGATAATGAATATTACATAGGTTTAGTTATTGATACTGCTACTTCCCGTGTCGTCATGATGGGTTCTGAAGAAGGTGGTACGGAAATTGAAGAAGTCGCAGCTGAATCTCCAGAGAAAATATTTAAAGAAGTTATTGATCCAGTCGTCGGATTAACCGGATTCCAAGCACGACGATTAGCTTTCAACTTAAATGTTCCATCTGAATTAGTTGGTAAAGTAGCTAACTTTATGATGGGGTTATATCAAGCTTTTGTTGATAAAGATGCTTCCATTGCAGAAATTAATCCATTAGTTACTACAAAAGAAGGCGACGTCATGGCGCTAGATGCAAAATTAAATTTTGATGATAATGCATTATATCGTCAAAAAGATGTTGAAGAGTTACGTGATTTAGATGAAGAAGATGAAAAAGAAATCGAAGCATCTAAACATGACTTAAGTTATATCGCTCTCGATGGTGATATTGGTTGTATGGTTAATGGTGCGGGACTTGCAATGGCTACAATGGATATTATTAAACATTATGGTGGTGAGCCAGCTAACTTCTTAGATGTTGGTGGCGGTGCGACCGCAGAGAAGGTTACCGAAGCTTTCAAATTAATTTTATCTGATGAAAACGTAAAAGGTATTTTTGTTAATATTTTCGGTGGAATTATGCACTGTGATATTATTGCACAAGGTGTAGTTGAGGCAACAAAAGAAGTCGGATTAGACATTCCATTAGTCGTTCGTTTAGAAGGAACAAATGTAGAAGAAGGTAAGAAAATTTTAGACGAATCTGATTTAAACATTGTTTCAGCAGATTCCATGGGTGATGGCGCACAAAAAATTGTTGATTTAGTTAAGTAGATATATACATTAAACGAAATTTTTAACTAGTTTATGAGGAAAGGACGGAGAATCGTGAGTTTATTAGTTAATAAAGATACGAAAGTTATCGTTCAAGGAATAACTGGCTCAACGGCTACATTCCATACAAAGGAAATGTTAGAATATGGAACCAAAATCGTCGGGGGTGTAACACCAGGGCGAGGTGGTTCTGAAGTAGAAGGAGTTCCAGTTTTTAATACAGTAGAAGAAGCAGTTCAGGAAACAGGTGCTACTGTTTCTGTTATTTACGTACCAGCACCCTTTGCAGCAGATGCGATTTTAGAAGCTGTTGATGCAGAACTTGACTTAGTCATTTGTATTACAGAGCATATTCCTGTTATTGATATGGTAAAAGTAAAACGTTATATGGAAGGTAAGAAAACTCGATTAATCGGACCGAACTGTCCAGGAGTGATTGCACCAGAAGAAAGTAAAATTGGTATTATGCCTGGATATATTCATAAGAAGGGTCATATTGGAGTTGTTTCTCGTTCCGGGACATTAACGTATGAAGCTGTTCATCAATTATCCCAAAAAGGATATGGTCAATCCCATGCCATCGGTATTGGTGGAGATCCAGTCAATGGAACAAAGTTTATCGATGTATTAAAGGCCTTTAATGAGGATCCTGACACATATGCTGTCGTTATGATCGGTGAAATTGGGGGTACAGCAGAGGAAGAAGCAGCGGAATGGGTAAAAGAAAATATGACCAAACCTGTTGTAGGCTTTGTCGGTGGTGCAACAGCTCCTGAAGGAAAGCGTATGGGACACGCAGGTGCTATTATTTCCGGAGGTCAAGGTACAGCACAGGAGAAAATGCGAGTCATGCGTGAAAATGGTATTACTGTTGCCGAAACCCCTGATGTCATGGGTGAAACAATGATTAAAGTTTTAGAGGAAAATAACTTAACTGAGAAATGTAAAACACATTAAACATCAAAGAGAAGGACTTAAAGACAATTTGTTTTTAAGTCCTTCTTCATGAAATTTGATTAAGGGTTAGGAGGGTTTACTTGAAAAACTTTAAAAAAAGATTTGTTCATCTTCATCGTATACACATGTTAAATCGAAAAAGAATGATTATACTTCTTCAATATGATCCCTCATTAAAGAAAGTCTTCAGATTATCAGCAAGTGAATTAAGTTCACTGCTCTCCCTTTCTCGTGAAAAATCCTTTTCATTCTACAAAAAAATACAATCTCAATCTTTACAGAAAGAGACTTTGAGTGTTTTGCGACAATTTAATATTGTAACGATATTTGACGAAAACTATCCCCACGTGTTAAAAACAATAAAAGACCCACCTTTAGTATTATATACAATAGGGAATAGTAAATTATTAAATAAGAAACCCTCATTAAGTGTAATTGGTACAAGGAATCCATCACAACATGCAAAGGAGAAATTATCAACAATTACTGAGCCAATTGTCCGTAAAGGCTGGGTTATTGTAAGTGGAATGGCTTTAGGTATTGATAGTTATGCCCATCAATTGACATTAAACTTACATGGACATACAATTGCTGTTCTAGGAAGTGGATTTAATCATATTTATCCAAAACAACATGAAGATCTCTTTCGTCTTATTTGTAAAAGAGGGTTAGTCATTTCAGAATATCCACCACATATAAAGCCTGCACGTTATCACTTTCCAGAACGTAATCGAATCATAAGTGGATTAAGCTTTGGAACATTAGTTATTGAAGCTACGATGAAGAGTGGAACACTTATAACGGTCGATCAAGCTTTAGATCAAGGAAGGGAAGTATTTGCCGTACCAGATTCACCATTAGTTCGTCAAGCAGTAGGATGTAATATGTTAATAAAAGAAGGGGCCCAACTTGTTACATCATCAGAGGATATTTTGTATAATTGGGAACAAATTAGTGATGTTATGGTATAAATTTACAATTCACTTAATGTTTATGCCCCATAACATTCACCTGTTTATTTGACAAATAGTATAGATATATTTAACATGAATAAAGATTTCACAATAATATGTAAACCTCAAATCGAGGAGGAATAAAAATGTCAGATTATCTTGTCATTGTTGAATCACCCGCAAAAGCAAGAACAATAGAACGATATCTAGGAAAAAATTATACTGTGAAAGCTTCTATGGGACATGTTCGAGATCTACCGAGAAGTCAAATGGGAGTTGATGTAGAAAATAACTTCACTCCTAAGTATATAACGATACGTGGAAAGGGAGACGTATTAAAAGAATTGCGTCAAGCAGCAAAAAAAGCAAAAAAGATTTATTTAGCTGCTGACCCTGATCGTGAAGGAGAAGCAATAGCGTGGCATTTAGCTTACGCATTGAAAATGGATGATACGTCAGATTGTCGTGTCGTCTTTAATGAGATTACAGAAGATGCTATTAAAGAATCCTTTAAACAGCCACGTTCAATTAACATGGATTTAGTTGATGCACAGCAAGCAAGAAGAATCCTAGATCGACTAGTAGGTTATAATATTAGTCCATTGCTTTGGAAGAAAATACGTCGAGGATTGAGTGCCGGGCGAGTTCAATCTGTCGCAGTAAAGCTAATCATTGATCGCGAAAATGAAATTGAAAACTTTGTACCAGAAGAATACTGGTCGATAGAATCTGATTTTCTAAAAGATAAAGAGCAATTTGAAGGCAAGTTTTATGGCCTTGATGGAAAAAAATATGAGCTAAAAACAAAAGATGATGTGGATAAAGTGCTAGAGCAGCTTGATGGAGATCAATTTACAGTTGCGAATGTTCAAAAACGTGAAAGAAGAAGAAATCCCCAACCTCCATTTACAACGTCATCTCTTCAGCAAGATGCAGCGAGAAGGTTGAATTTCCGAGCTAAAAAAACCATGGTCATTGCCCAGCAACTTTATGAAGGAATTGATTTAGGTAGTCAATCTGGAGGAATTACTGGTTTAATTACGTATATGCGTACGGACTCAACACGAATTTCCCCCGTAGCGAGAGGAGAAACTGTAAAATACATTGAAGAAAAATTCGGTGAAAATTATGTAGGATATCGCAAAAGTTCAAAGCAAAGTGAAGGAGCACAAGACGCTCATGAAGCGATTAGACCGACATCGATTCATAGAACTCCTGCATCGTTAAAATCAGTTTTATCAAATGACCAATATCGTTTATACAAATTAATTTACGAACGCTTTTTAGCTAGTCAAATGGCCCCGGCTGTAATGGACACAATGACCGTTCAGCTAACAAATAATGGTGTCGAGTTTCGTGCAACGGGTTCTCAAGTTAAATTCCCTGGATTTATGCGTGTTTATAAAATTAGATCAGGAAAACAAGATAAAGAGAAGATTTTACCGGAGTTAGAAAAAGGAATGGCGGTTAAAGCAAAAGAAATTACACCAAATCAACATTTCACACAACCACCACCAAGGTATACTGAAGCACGGCTTGTACAAACAATGGAAAAATTAGGAATTGGAAGGCCATCCACATATGCCCCGACAATTGATACGATCCAACGACGAGGTTACGTTAGTATGGAAGAACGTCGCTTTCATCCGACAGAGATCGGCACGATTGTTAATGAAATGTTAGAGCGATATTTTCCAGAAATTATTGACGTTGATTTTACAGCAGATATGGAAACAAGTCTTGATGATATAGAAGAAGGCAAAACAAAATGGGTTCAAGTGATGGATGAATTTTACAATGGCTTTAGTAAACGATTGGAAAAGGCAGAAAAAGAAATGGCAGAAGTTGAAATAAAAGATGAACCGGCTGGAATTGATTGTGAGAAATGTGGCCATGAAATGGTTTATAAGATGGGAAGATACGGTAAGTTTCTAGCATGCTCAAACTTCCCTGAATGTCGGAATACGAAACCTATTTTAAAGAAGGTAGGAGTAAAATGTCCGAAGTGTGAAAAAGGAGATATTGTTGAACGAAAATCAAGACGTGGCAGAACATTTTATGGTTGTGATCAATACCCAGACTGTGATTTTGTATCCTGGGATAAACCGATTAAGAAGCCATGTCCAACATGTAAGGCATTATTAGTAGAAAGAAGAACAAAAAAACGAGTTACAACAAAATGTACACAATGTGATTATCAAGATATTGAAGAATTGTAATGGATGAGTCTGTCCACCTCGTTTGGACAGACTTTTTTACTGTTTGAATTTTTAGTAAAATGGGTATAATACAAAACATACGAACAATAATGAAACTAGCAATCAAAAAAGTTGCCTATTTCTGACTATTTATTTATAATAAAAAATTGGGTAACTTATAGTGTTATTTAGCGAAATATTTCGAATTGATTAAAAGATTGTTACAATTTAGTGAATTGTATTGAAGGAACAAATGTACAATGATAAACTTGAGGAGAGTAACTATATGAACAACTCTTGTACACATAAGACAGAATTTATCGAATATTTACAAATCGAAAAAAATGCTGCTCAAAATACAGTTATCCACTACAAAAAAGATATCGATGAATTTTTATCCTTTTTAAAAGAAGAAAGTATTCCTGCTCTACATGAAGTTGATGTTCAATTAGCCCGACTATTTTTAACAAGTTTATATCGCCGAAAACTGAGTCGTCGTTCAGTTTCTCGTAAAATTTCAAGTTTACGTAGTTTATTCAAATTTTTACAAAGAGAAAATATAGTTGAAAACAATCCGTTTGCCCAAATTACTTTACCAAAAACAAAAGATACTATCCCAGAATTTTTATACAGACAAGAAATAGAAAGGCTTTTTACGGTAAATGATTTGTCTACACCCTTAGGTCAGCGCAATCAGGCTTTGTTAGAAATTCTTTATGGCACAGGTATTCGGGTTAGTGAATGTTGCAATTTGCAAATCGAACATATTGATTTTGATATTGGTTCAATGTTTATTCATGGAAAAGGAAATAAAGAAAGATATGCCTTATTTGGTGAATTTGCTAATAAGGCATTACAAGCGTATATAAATGATGGTCGAAAAAAGCTGTTAGGAAAATCGAATGAGGACACGAATATTGTGTTTTTAAATGCCCGGGGTAAACCACTTACTGATCGAGGTGTTCGTTTAATTTTATCAAACATGGTAAAGGATACTGCATTAACGATAAAAGTTACACCTCATAAAATAAGACATACGTTTGCTACTCATTTATTAAATGAGGGTGCAGATCTTCGAACCGTACAAGAGTTGCTTGGTCATGAAAATTTATCGTCAACTCAAATATATACACATGTAACTAAGGATCATCTTCGCCGTGTATATATGCAAAGCCATCCACGGGCAAATCGAAAAAAAGATTAGATTATTTAATTGGTAATTGGGAGTGTATACGATGAAGGACCAAATTAAAGGAACAACGATTTTTGCTATACAACATAACGGTCAGAGTGCTATAAGTGGTGATGGGCAAGTCACTTTAGGTGAAGCTACAATTATGAAGCACAAGGCACAAAAAGTGAGAAAGCTATTTAATGGAAAGGTTTTAGCCGGATTTGCAGGGACTGTAGCCGATGCTTTTACTTTATTCGAAAAGTTCGAAGGTAAGTTAGAATCCTACGATGGGAATTTAAAACGGGCCGCTGTAGAATTAGCAAAAGAATGGCGAAGTGACAAAGTGTTGCGGAGACTTGAAGCATTATTAATTGTTTTAAATGAAGATGATATGTTGCTCGTTTCAGGAACGGGAGAAGTAATCGAACCGGATGATGGTATACTAGCAATTGGTTCCGGAGGGAACTATGCACTTAGTGCAGGTAGAGCTTTAAAAAGAAAAGCAGAACATCTATCGGCTGAAGAAATTGCACATTCAGCTTTACAAATAGCAAGTGAAATATGTGTTTATACAAATGATCATATTACGACAGAGGTTTTGTAAACGTGAGGGGGAAGCAACTACATGAGTGAAAATTTAACTCCAAAACAAATCGTCGAAAAACTAGATCGATTTATTATTGGTCAAGAAAGTGCTAAGCGCTCTGTAGCCATTGCTTTAAGAAATAGATATCGACGAATGATGTTGGATGAACAAATAAAGGATGAAATTGTTCCAAAAAACATACTTATGATAGGTCCAACCGGGGTTGGCAAAACAGAAATAGCCAGAAGGTTAGCCCATTTAGTTCAAGCACCTTTTGTAAAAGTGGAAGCGACAAAATATACAGAAGTAGGATATGTAGGAAGAGATGTTGAATCAATGATACGAGATATCGTTGAAGCAGCTATTCAAATGGTTCAAGCTGAAAAAATGGAAGGCGTAAAAGAAAAAGCAGAAGTTGCTGCAAATAGAAAACTTGTCAAACTGTTAGTGCCACAGGCAAAAAAACAAAAGAACTTTCAAAATCCATTAGAAATGTTATTTCCTAATCAGGAAGCTGATGAAGAAAATGAGGAAGAAAAAGATGAGCGCATTTTAAGTCGGCGAAAACAAGTAGAAGAGCAATTAGCTCTTGGCGAGTTAGAAGATCGATTAGTAACGATTGATATTGTTGAATCGGCGCCATCCATGTTTGATATGTTGCAAGGTTCAGGCATGGAGCAAATGGGCATGAATATGCAAGAAGCTTTTGATAAATTTATGCCTAAAAATAAAAAACGAAGAAAATTACCTGTAAAAGAAGCAAGGCAAATACTTATCAAACAAGAGGCAGAAAAATTAATCGATAAAGATGAGGTTGCTCAAGAAGCTATTGAAAGAACTGAGCAATCAGGGATTATCTTTTTAGATGAAATTGACAAAATAGCTGATAAAGGCTCGTCTACAGAACATGTGTCACGAGAGGGAGTCCAAAGAGATATATTACCGATTATCGAAGGTTCAACAGTGATGACGAAGCATGGCCCTGTTAAAACAGATCATATTTTGTTTATTGCTGCAGGAGCTTTTCATATGTCAAAGCCTTCAGATTTAATCCCAGAGTTACAAGGGCGATTCCCGATTCGAGTAGAATTAGAAAAGTTAACAACCAAAGATTTCAAACGAATTTTATCTGAGCCTTCCAATGCATTATTAAAACAATATCGAGAACTACTTAAAACAGAAGGTGTTGAAGTTACTTTTACAGAGGAAGCCATTGAGCGAATCGCGGAAATAGCTTATGAAGTCAATCAAGAAACAGATAATATAGGTGCCAGAAGATTGCATACTATTATGGAAAAACTACTCGAGGATTTGTCCTTTGAAGCACCTAATATTCAAATGGGGGAAGTAAAAATTACTCATCAGTATGTTGATGAGAAATTAGCTAATATTGTTAAGAGTAAGAATTTAAGTCAATTTATTTTATAACATTAAAGTTAAATATTTTTTGGAGGAATAAAAAATGGAACTTTTAAATCGAGCACGTAAAATTAATTCAATGTTACAAAAATCTGCTGGAATGTCAGTTAACTTTACAGAAATGTCCGAAACTTTGTCAAATGTTATTAAAGGAAATATATTTATTTTAAATCGGGATGGAAAACTATTAGGTCACGCCATTAACGAAGAAATAGATAATGAACGAATGAAAAACATGCTAGAAGAAAGGCAGTTTCCAGAAGAGTATACCCAAGGATTATTTAATATTATTGAAACGACACCAAATATTGATATAGATAGTAGCTATACAGTATTCCCAGAAGAAAACAAAGAATTATTTAAAGATGGCTTAACAACTATTGTTCCTATTAATGGTGGAGGAGAAAGATTAGGAACGCTTATTTTAGGAAGATTATCCGATACATTTGAACCAGATGATCTTTTATTAGCAGAATACGGAGCAACTGTTGTAGGAATGGAAATTTTACAAGAACGTTCCGAAGAAAGAGAAAAAGAAGCTCGTAGAAAAGCTGTCGTACAAATGGCCATCAATTCCTTGTCCTACAGTGAACAAGAAGCTATTAACCATATCTTCGATGAATTGGATGGAAATGAGGGATTACTTGTTGCAAGTAAAGTAGCAGATAGAGTTGGAATTACCCGGTCAGTGATTGTCAATGCCTTAAGAAAATTAGAGAGTGCCGGTGTCATCGAATCTCGCTCCTTAGGGATGAAAGGAACTTATATTAGAGTCTTAAATGACAAGTTTTTAGTCGAGTTAGAAGAGCAAAGAATTCGTTAATAAAAACGACAAGATAGTCAAAAGGGTTTTATCTAATGTACAAATAGATAAAACCTTTTTTTATTGATTTTTTTAGTTTCACATGTTCTAAAAAAATATATAATCAATTCGTTCTAGTAGTTTTTATTTATATTATTCATAGAATTTTATAGAATTAAGGTGAAAAATGGCGAAATATGTTAGACATTTTGTAAATTATAAATTATAATGATATCTAAATGTAATATATTTAGTGACTTTTGTCGGAGGAGGTTTATAGATGTGAAGTTGTTTGATCCTACTATATTATCATTAGTACAATCATTGAATTACGCTTCGACTAAAAACCGAGTCATTGCAAACAACATTGCAAACGTTGATACACCGCGGTTTAAAGCTAAAGAAGTGCGTTTTAAAAATGTTTTAGCCGATGAACTTGAAAAAAACATGGTTGCTAAAAAAACAAATGAGAAACATGTCGATTTTTCAGATACACTACATAAGCCTTATGTTATCCGGATGAAAAACAACACGACATACAATCACAATGGGAATAACGTAGATATTGATAAAGAAATGTCAGAACTAGCAAAAAATCAAATTTATTATCAAGGATTAGTCGATAGGATTAATGGTAAGTTTGGTAAAATACAAACTGTTTTACGAGGAGGTAGCTAATCATGGGAATTTTTAATGCAATGAATGTAAGTTCAAGTGCATTAACTGCACAAAGATTAAGAATGGATGTTGCTTCATCGAATATAGCAAATGCACAATCGACTAGAGCTACCGTAAACGCAAACGGTGAGTATGAACCATATCGAAGAAAGATGGTC
>DATGRX010000044.1:0-6717 GCA_035303185.1 Bacillota bacterium | reverse complement strand
TGGGCCCACAGCCTGGCCTTCCCCCACACAACAACAAAAGAAGTTAACAGCTATAAGGCCTATCCACCCATTGAATACCCGTGGACCTTGTGGCCAAGTATTTTGAAAAGGTGAGTAGATTGAGGATTCACACACCCCTTATCCTACTTGCCCTCTTCCTCGGCCTAGCCCTCACCGGCTGTCAGACCGAGGAAGGGGTACTAAAACTAACGGAGCACAAAAAACAGGAGCTGGAAGGGACAAGAAAGAAATCCCTTGAAATAAAAACTCCCTTATCCCTAGAGGATTTCCAAGGAGAACCCAAAGAGTGGGGAGAACAAGTCACCGGGGTTAAAACTTTTTTCGAAACGGACCAAAAAGAAATGGCCCTCACCTTCGATGCCTGCGGCGGGCCCTATGGAAGTGGCTATGATGAGACCTTAATTAGCTTTTTACGGGCGGAAAGGATTCCAGCAACCTTGTTTGTGAATGAGCGCTGGATTAGGGAAAATGAAGACATATTCTTACAACTGGCAGCCGATCCCCTCTTTCAAATCGAAAATCATGGCTCAGAACACCTTCCATTATCCGTCTCCGGGAGGGAAGCCTGGGGGATCACCGGGACAAGATCTGCAGAGGAAATTTATGATGAGATCATGGACAACCATAAGAGGGTCAAGGAATTAACAGGAAGGGAAATGACCTTTTTCCGCTCAGGTACGGCCTTTTATGATGAAATTGCTGTAGAATTAGCCGAAGCACTTGGCTACACTGTCGTTAACTTTGATATTTTAGGTGATGCAGGAGCAAGCTTTTCTAAGGGACAAGTAAAAGAAGCCTTACTTAACGCCCAGCCAGGCTCGATTGCCCTTCTTCATATGAACCAGCCAGCTAGCGAAACAGCCCAGGGTGTCATAGAGGCCATTCCACTATTACAAGAGCAAGGATTTCAGTTTGTCCACTTAAAAGATAAACAGCTTAAATAATAAAAAGCCACCTACATTTGATCTATAGGTGGCTTTCCTTTATTCTCCTACATACCCTCTCTGAAAGTGTTTTCTTTGTTCTAAAATAAATAAGATAGCGAACAATCGTAGTAAGCCTGAAACGAAGAAAACAAGTTTCACATCATAAATGTCAGCTTCTCTATCAAATTCTACTCCACCCTCATCCACCTACTTCGAGAATAGAGCCAACCGAGTAAAATTAATAAAGTTGCACCAACTAAAAGTGCGACAAATCCCATCGCCAACGTTATCCCTTCATTTTCTAACACAATCGCTAGTTCACCATTCGCGATTTTTCCGACATTTAAATAGGTAAAGGGTAAGAAGTGCGCAATCGAAGAAAACTTCGTCATACTACCAACGAGGTATCCACCTATTGACATTATTACCGTTAACACGAACACGGTCATCGATTGTCGGAAAATTAAAGATAAAAATAACGATAGAGCGATTAGAAAGATAACACCTACTAAAAACAAACTCCCCGTCTCAAGTAAATATTTACCCATCGTAATAAAGTGAAATCCACCTTCATTTGCGACAAACCCACTATAATTCTCTTGTTCTACTAAACTTGGTGGGTCATAAAAAAGTATTGGATACTTCAGATCTCCGAAACGATTGAATAATGTTCCTAGCAAAATCATTACGACCCACGATCCAAGGGTTATTAATATTCCAACAATAATTGAGAGCCATGTTTTACTAAGGTAGACAGAAGAAATTGTTATCGGTTGAGTTTTAAGGAACGTAAGGGTTCGCTTGCTTCCCTTTTCTGCGGACATTCCTACTCCTAAAACAAAGATAAGCATTGCAAGGAATAGTAAAAAGCTTGGAGTTGTTAGAAAGGTGTATATATAAAACAATCCCGTATTATCGAATTTTCTCGTTTCCCGATTCCACTCTAGTTGTTCCATTGGACTTAAAAATTTATCATGAACCGTCCAAATATATGGGGGTGTACGCCCTTGTAAAACCGGGGTCAAATTATGTTCCTTCATCCAGTTATACTGTTCTATACTTGCTAAATAGGTGAAACTAGATAATCCACCTTTTTCTGTGCTTAAATTGTCACCATAATTTGGATCTTTCCACCATCGAGTTATTTCATCAATCCAACTGTTATAAACTACCGTCCAATCTTTATTCTCATAGGAATTTAATATTGACTTTTTCTCATCTAGCTCTGTCCCATGAAGATTAAGACGTTGCTCTGCCCCATTCATAACCGCCTCTGCTTCTCCAAGTAAGTGCCTTTCGAGTGCAGTTAATTCTTCTTTTAACTGAAGTTCTTCGATAAGAGCTTGACTCTTTTCAAGGTCCTCCACTGTTCTTTCGTATAAGAATTCGGAAAAGTAAATCGAATCTTCAATTCTACTTATATAATCCTTTTGTAGTTTGTTCGTCATTAAAGTGATAATAAAATAACCGCCGATTATTAACAATAATAAAATTAGAGTAACACGTTTTACTTGTCCTTCCCTACGAAGCTTTCTCCCTTCGAAAATGAACATATTTCTGAGAATAGATTTTCCTTTGGATACTGCTCCTTGACCATAAGGGGACAGATCTCTCCCACCTTTGCTTGCGCTTTGCTTATAACGTTGAAAAAGAATGGACAATAAAAGCAGGAAGATAGCGCATATGTAAGGAACTGTCATAAATAACAAACTATCTATTTGTTGTTGATTTTCGATGATCGAGTCAATGGTAAAGTAATAAAAGGGATTTCCTTTAACCTGTATAGCTGAGAATTGATTCGTAACATATATACCGCCTATAAAAGTAGTAAGGGATAAAAACAAAACCATTAGTCGATCATGAAATATTGTACTAAAGAATAAATTAACACTAAAAACGAAGGCAGATACACCTAAAAATATAAGGATATATAACAATAAATAATTTCCTAAGGTAATATGTTTGAAACCATCTTCATATAAAATTAACTGTGGATATAAAAAACTTCCTTTATGACCACCGAACAGTAACGGTATGATATAACTGATTAGGGCAATCAATATAATGGTATACATAACTATACCCATTTGACCTAAAAATTTCCCGAGTATTAATCCGCTTTTTGGGATTGGCTGAGTAACTAATGTACGTATTGTTTGATGTTCTTTTTCCATAACGAATAAAATACCAAACAAGAAAACAAACACAACGAGTCCTTGTACACTTAATAGTTGTCCGAAAACACTCTTCATGAAATTCGTTGTCGATATCGAGTATCGATCATGTTCATAAGGAAGGGAATGTTCAAGTAATATATGATTATACTCTAATCTCTGAGCAAGCTCTTCCTTCGTAAATTCCCTGTATTCTCCTCCTGATTCAATGTGTTTTTGAACTGATTCTAGAAATATCATTTCTACTTCTGGGATGCGATCCCATTCTTGATTATCTATCGTTCTGAGCAAATACCTTATCCCATCAGACATTAATTTAACTTGATCAACCTTTTCTATAAATGCTTCATCTAAGGTCCCAGCCTCTGAACGATAATACATTTCATCTTCGTATTCTTCAACAAGAGATAAAGTATTATTACTATGATAGGAAAGGATGGTGAAAAGTTCTTCTCTAATTTCATCCTGCATCCAATAGTTACGGTAAAATAAAGCAGTAACCGCCACAATAACTAACACTGAGATAATTAAAAATTGTTTTCGTCGCCATAACTTTTTTAGTTCGAACAGGAACATTGTAAAAACCCTCACCTTCCCTATTATTTTCGTTGGGTCTGTTACACTTAGTTGGATGGTTTAGAAAGGTCCGTTACACTTAATAAAATAATTGAGTCGTGGAGTAATTTTTATGACAAGACGGAAACGTCTGACCTTTACAGCTAAATTTAAAAAACAGGTGGTGATGCTATATCAAAATGGAAAACCCCATCGAAAAATTATCAAAGAGTATGATCTTAGTCCATCCGCTTTTGATCGCTGGGTGAAGAAGTTTAACCAATCTAGCTCTTTTCAAGCTAAAGATAATCGCTTTCCAAAGGAAGAAGAATTGATTAAACTCCGGAAAGAAAATCAACAGTTAAAGATGGAGAATGATATTTTAAAGCAAGCCGCGCTGATCATAGGGCGAAAGTAGATGTGATTCGTCAGAACGCTCACAAATACTCAGTATTAGCATATCTTTTAGCTGCACCGAGTAATCGCAGGTGCAATGTGTGACGTCCTAGAAATTCCTAAAAGTACGTATTATTATCAAGCAAAAAAACGTGACACTAATGATGATGAAATAACCGATCTGATCGTCCAAATATTCCATGATAGTCGCCAAATTTATGGACAAAGAAAAATTAAAAAAGAGCTACACAAACTAGGACACCAGGTTTCTAGATGACGAATCGGCCGAATTATGAAAGAGCAAGATCCTATATCAAAATATACGGTTGCACAATACATACCAACTAAAGCATCGTGTAATGTATCTAAAATTGATAATGTGTGGAATCGAGGGTTGGATTCTAGTGAGCCATTAAAGGTAATCGTGAGTGATTTAACATACGTGCGTGTGAAACAAAAATGGCATTATATTTATGTATTGATTGAACTTTATAACAGGGAAATTATTGGACATAGTTCTGATCCAAATAAAGATGCAAACCTTGTGCATCAAGCATTTTCATTTGTATCATACAATCTCCATGAGTTAGAAATATTTCATACAGATCGTGGAAAGGAATTTGATAACGAGTTGATTGTTGGTGCCTTAGAAACCTTTGGAATTGAGCGCTCATTAAGCAACAAAGGAGCTCCTTCTGACAACGACGTAGCCGAAGCAACTTTTAAAAGTATTAAAACTGAATTTATTCATGGACGAGTATTTTCTTGTCAACAAGAACTTGACCTTGAACTTTTTGATTATGTTAACTGGTTTAACAATATTCGTATTCATGGATCTTTAAACTATCAAAGTCCCAATCGAATATAAACGGGCAAACCTTTAAAAAACTGTCCACTTTAGTGTTGACATACCACGTTTTCATGGCAATAAGAGAGCTCCTAGTAGGAGCTCTCTTATAAATTTTTTATTCTCCTAAAACATTCCGACCGGCGCTGGATATGGCGGACGATCGTAAACCGTTCCTCTATAAATTCCAATATACAAATTGCCTGCTTTAAAGTAATCATACAAACCTAAATAACCTGCATATCCATCATTAGTTTTATGAAAGATGACTTTTGGTGGAATTTTATCCGACCGGATTTCAATGATTACTTGTTTACTTTTCTGCTGATTCTCAATCCCATAATCTGACTCACTTGCGAACACTTGACTTACTGGAGCACCGACAAAAATAGTTAACCCAAGGAACAAACTAGAAATAATAAAAAAGAATTTTTGTTTCATTTTTATCCTCCTAATATTTTCCCAAGATTATCGGCCGATAATTCTTATAATTCAATTGTTACATAGTTTTCCAGCCTTGTCCACAACTTTTTTTGCACAAATGGGGGGGATTTGCCCTTTTATTGCATGTTTTTTTTGCCACATTTGCATCTATCATGCAAAAATGTCCTCCGTATTTTTCCAACTAAAAAGAATCGTCATTAGATGTTGAATCTGTCATTTCAGGTAGTTCATCTTCAGCGCAAGCGACGGGTGGTTTTTCAGCGTATAAATTGATCAGTAAAAAAAATGTTGTAATTAATAGCAATGTGGAAAATATTCTTTTCATATGAATTTCTCCTCCTTCCCTTCATTCCACAATCTCTTTGTAATATTGCACGGCTTTTTTATATTGTCCGTTTCTCTCATAAAACTTTGCAAGCATCTTTCCATATTCCTCCTTTTGCCTTGTTTTACCCGATTGTTTAAAAAAATCGTAGGCAGCTAATAACTGAATTTTTATTTGAATCTCGTCCTTCGATTGTAAGGCTCGATAAACATTAAAGTGAATTTGAAATAATGTCTTACTAGGTTCTTTAAGTTTCGGTATAATCCGTTCGCCTTCTTGAATCCAACGGGCTAGTTGATTTACATTTCCTGATTTTTTCGTTTCCTTTACTAGAGAGAGTACCGTGTATATTGTTTCGGCGGGTTCTGTTTTATAATCTAGGGCTCGCATGAAATACATAATCGCCCGCTCCGAATCCTTTTTGACCGAGTAGGCGCTACCAATGTTTTGATAGACAATTCCTAAAAAGTTTTCTAATTGGAATTCTATCGAGATTCTCTCCGCTTCATGTAATTTTTCTAGACTTTGATTTATCTGGTTAAGCTGTTTATAAACCGTGCCACATACGATCAGACATTCGATTACACGGCGATAAGCCAACTTCGATCTGAAGTATTCTAATGAATATTTTACATTTTTAAGAGCTTCAAAACTTTGATTATTTGCAGTTAGAACAATAGATTTCATATATAAAAAGTCTGCCCTTTCAAATTGGGATAAAGGTATTTTTTCCATTAGCTTAGCGCCCTTTGAAAATTCATCTGAACAGTACTTTCTCTGCCCACAACCATAGGCTGCTATTCCAGTGATCATATATACACGAAATTTTTGCAATGGGGTTAAGGTTAAATTCACAAGTTGTATTTCCTCCATTTGTTCGAAAACTTTTTTAACGTTTTCCTTTTGTAACAACATCATCCTAAGCATTAATAAGTTCAAATCAATTGTTGTTTTTGCATTTAAACCGTTACTTTTTAGTAGATTGGACAATTGATCAATAATGTTTGAAGCACCCTCTTGATCTCTTAA
>DATGRX010000043.1:0-8731 GCA_035303185.1 Bacillota bacterium | reverse complement strand
GCTCCATAAACGATAATCGCTTCACCGACTAACTCTTCTTCAACAGCTAAAGCTTGTCCACTTACACCAAATAACAGAAATATAGACAACACACTTAATAATATTGTCTTAAATTTTCGATTCATTTTCTTAACTCCTTTTAAACAATTGTTTAATGATTTGAAGAGCTTATTCATATTATACCTGTTTTCTTTGAGAAAAAATATATTTTTAAAAAATTTGTTATAAATATATATATTCATAAGGGGACAAGCATATGAATGTATATTCTGTTTTCCTATGATATACTTAGGGTAGCGAAATATATTCGCAAGAAAGAAGAGGATATATCATTAGTAATCAAACATCAATGGTTAAGCGTAATGTTGCTATCATGTGGTTTGCAAACTTTTTTATTGCCGGTAGTATGACAATGGTTATGCCCTTTATTTCCCTTTATATAAAAAGTTTTGGGAATTTTTCCGAATCTTACGTCCAAAATTGGTCTGGTTGGATTTTTGGAATTACCTTTGTTACTGCACTACTCTTTTCACCCATTTGGGGTCGTATTGGAGATTTATATGGTAGAAAGAAAATTTTAATATTTTCTGCTTCTGGCCTTGCGCTATCTGTTCTCCTCATGGGCTTTGCTTCTTCGGTTTGGCATTTATTTGTTTTGCGACTTTTAATGGGAATATTTACAGGATTTATTCCGATGTCTCAAGCATTGATTTCCATTCAAACACCGAAAGAAACAGCTGGCCGTGTGCTCGGAACATTACAGACTGGGAGTATTACCGGTACATTGATGGGGCCGATTCTCGGCGGAACGTTAGCAGATACCTTTGGCTATGCAGCTACTTTTAAAGGCGTTTCCCTAACGATCTTTTTATCTGCAATCATCGTGTTATTCGGAGTCAAAGAAGTACAAGCTAAAGTGACAAACATTGAAGAAAAAAATTCTTATACACCAAGAGAAGTCATTACACATATTATTAAACAGCCCGTCCTATTAATCGTTATGCTCTTGTCAGCCCTCGTACAAATAGCCCATTTTAGTGTCCAACCTATTTTATCGTTGTACGTAGAGGAGATTCACGGGGCTGCAAATATTGCCTTTTATTCAGGACTTGCTTTTTCTGTTGCAGGAGTAGGAAATTTGTTTATGGCTAAACGTTGGGGTTCTCTCGGTGATCGCATTGGCTATACGAAAGTGATGATTGGTCTGTTATTTCTTGCCGGTCTCGTTTATTTACCAGGAGCTTGGGTCTCATCTCTTTGGCAATTAGTGATTTTACGTTTCATGGTGGGTGTAGCTATTGGTGGTATTATTCCAGTCCGGTTAGCCTATATTCGGCAAGAGGCGCCAATATCTATGCAAGGTGAAGTACTCGGCTACAATACAAGTTTGCGTTTTTTAGGAAATGTTATCGGACCTGTACTCGGTGGAATTGTTTCCGGATGGTTCGGTTTATCTTCTGTATTTTACGTAACAAGTGGACTACTTCTCATCGGTGGAGTCATTATGCTCGTTGCTTGGTATAAACATGAATATGCCGATCTACAAAAGAAACAGTTAACTATTTTTAAAAATAAATTGTAAAGATTGATTTTTTTAAGACAATATGGCTAAAATAACAGTGCTTCACATTTTAATAGAAAGAAAGTGATATGCGATGGGTATTGTCGTTGTAGATGTTTGTGACGCAAATGCAATCACTTCCCTTGATATAGAAAACATTTTAGAAAATGAATTTCCAGAAGTAGCTGTTGTCATTAGTGAATGTTTAACTTTATGCGGATTATGTCGAGTGCGTCCCTTTGCCCTCGTCAACAATAAGCGAATTATTGGAGAAACTCCTGAAGACTGTTTAGAAAAAATTCGTCAAGCAATACAAATGGAGCTTGCCTTTTTTGAGTAAAAGCAAGCTCCTTTCTTCTTCTTATTTCCGGTACGCAATAATATCCATTTCTACAAAAGCATTATTCGGCAAGCGACTTACTTCGATGGCTACCCGTGCTGGATATGGTTCATCAAAGTAACTTGCATAAATTTCATTAACTGTTGTAAAGTCATCCATCGACGCTAAATAAACGGTACATTTTACTGCATCATTAAAGGTTAATCCTGCTTCATCTAAAATAACCTTTGCATTTTCAAACATTTGGTTTGCTTGTGCTTCAATTCCGTCTGCTAATTCCCTTGTCTCTGGATCGACACCAATTTGCCCGGAAACATACACGAAATCTCCCGCTTCAACAGCTTGAGAATAGGGCCCGATAGCAGCCGGGGCTTTATCTGTATGATACACTTTTTTCATTATAATCGTCTCCTTTATAATTCTTTTCATCCTATTTGTTAAAGTTTTCATTGGTTGATTGTGAGCTTCTTCTAAAGTATGATGCTCATCAACCAATGAATATACTTTTGAGAAATAATCTAACAAAATAGATTCGTCCTTAATGACGCCTGATACTAGTATACATGGTTTTTCGTGTTTTTTGGCTAATTTTGCAACAAAACTAGGAGCTTTTCCAGAAATCGTTCCTCGCTCACTTTTTCCTACTCCACCATCTGCCATTGGTTTTTCAATAACTGTTATCTCGGGAGCAACCGTGTGAAAAGCCTTTTTCATACAATGAGTCGCTTCAAATTGCGTCAAGGTACCTTTAAAAGCATCAGGAGCGAGAACAACCTTCATCTACATTCACTCCTCATCTATAAACTCAGTAACTCTCGAATATCTTCTTCCGTTAAACTAGATAACATCGTTTCACCCGGTTGAATGACTTGGTCGATTAATTCTCGCTTTTGTTGTTGTAATTGGTAAATTTTTTCTTCAATCGTTCCTTCAGTAATAAGTCGAATAACTTGGACAACATTTTTTTGCCCAAATCGGTGTGCTCTTCCTGTTGCTTGATCTTCTACGGCAGGATTCCACCATAAATCATACAAAATAACCGTATCTGCCCCCGTTAAATTAAGTCCTGTGCCTCCAGCACGAAGGGAAATTAAAAACACATCCTTTTCACCGTTATTAAATTGCTCACTCATCTTGACCCGCTCTTCTGATGGTGTTTGTCCATGTAAATAAAAGTAATCAATACCCATTATCTGAAAGTGTTTCATAATAATTTCATGCATACTTGTAAATTGCGAGAAAATCAACATGCGCTGGCCATTGGCAATCGATGTTTCAACCGTTTCTAGAAGTTGCGTTAACTTTCCTGACCCGCCTTCATAGTTTTCAATGAAGGTTGACGGATGGCAACAAATTTGCCGAAGTCTCGTTAATCCAGCTAAAATTTTCATCCGGTGTTCCTGGAAACTTCCCGCCGAAAGATGGGCAGAAGTTTCTTGCTGCAAATCGTGTAAATAGGCAAGGTAAAGTTCCTTTTGTTCGATCGTTAATTCAGAGACATGGACAGATTCAATTTTTTCTGGAAGCTCAGTTAATACTTCTTCCTTTACCCTACGTAAAATAAATGGCTTTGTTACATTAGCTATTCTTTCATAATCCCACTGTTTAAACTCCCGCAAACCTGGTAATAGACCGGGCATAATCACTTGAAAAATGGACCATAATTCATCAATTGAGTTTTCAATCGGTGTTCCACTTAAAGCAAACCGTCGACTTACTTTAATTTGCCGAACAGCTTGATGGGTTTTTGTTGCATGATTTTTAATGTATTGTGCCTCATCTAAGATCATTGTTTGAAAGGTTAAGGAGTGATAATGTTTAATATCCTGTCTTAAGGTTGCATAGGATGTGATCCATACGTCTTTTTTTGTATCTGTTTCAATCATTTCTTTTCGTTCCTCAGGATCACCGTGAATAATAGCTACGCTTAATGTCGGTGCAAACCTCGAAAGTTCATTTTTCCAGTTATATAAAACAGAGGATGGAACGATAATTAAATGGGGTACGTCTGAAGGTTCGGAAAGCATATAAGCAATACTTTGTAATGTCTTTCCAAGACCCATATCATCTGCTAAAATACCACCGAAATGATATTCACTTAAAGACTTAAACCATTGATAACCAATCTTTTGGTAATTTCTTAAGGAAGCCTGTAAAGGATCGGGTAAAGCATAAATTTGTTTTTCTGGTTGACGTAGACGTTCCAATAACTTTTTAAAAGATTCGTCATAGTTTTTCCGAATGTGCATGAGCTCATCAACTTGTGCTGCTCGATAGGCTGGTAAGGTAATAACACCTTGTTCAATATCTTCTTCTGTCACTGCTAAATTTGTTAGCAGTTGTTCAACAGAAGAAAATTCTTCATCCTCTAACGATAAAAAAGCACCACTTTCCATCCGGTAGTACCGTCTTTTTTCAATGATTGCTTGTAATATTTCTGGAATCTCTTCTTCGTTTATACCAGATAAATCAAAGTTAATTTCAAGCAAATTCGTCGATGATGCAAGTTGCACACTCGTTTGAGGTGTAGCTTCACCCTCAATGAAAAAGCTTCTAACATCATCCGTTAAATATAGTTGAACATGTTCTTCAAACATCGGTAAATACGTATATAAAAAGTCATATAAATGATCTTCATTTTCCAATTCGACATAAAGATCCTCACCATTATAGTGAAAATCTGCCGCTTCAATAATATTCATAATCCTTTGTTCTTTTTCAGTATCCCGGATAATGACAACATCCGAATGCTCCTGATTTATAAAAGGATCTAATGTATATTTTCCATATTGGTAACGTAAATCACCAACTAACAAGTCACCTTTAATATCTAAATATAACTCTGCTCGCAAAGGAAGTTGAATAATATTTTCTTGAATGGACTTAGCTACTTCAACAGAACCAAGACGTTTGAATGCTGGTAAAACTTCAGATAAAAAGGCTTGCCTTTGCTCCTTAGAAATAGGTAATTGAAATGTCTTCAATCCCACTTTATCAATTTCACCGATTAACGATAATTGCTCCTTTGTTAATATATAAAAAGTTCCATCTACAAATAACAGTTCATAATTTGGGAAAAACATCCCATGAGAAACTCCATGAAGTTCGATCTCTAAACTGTCATCAGAAACTTCATGTAACGTAAACAGAAAAGGAAGTTGCTCTTTTTCCAGTGATATATTCTCATAAAGATAATCTTGCGCATCAACGAAAAACGAACGCTCGACTAAAAGCTGTAATAGTGATTGTGCATAGTAATAAGGAATCATAACCGTATGTTTTGCGACCCGGGAACGCTCATAATCAAGCATTTGATTTTCGTGATATACTCTTTCATGTTCTATCATTGAATAAAAAAGCTCAAAAATACGTAAATCCTTTTGGGAAAACTTATGAATATCCGGATCATACGTAAAAGTCTTCGTAAAATAGTGTTCTCTCTCATGTAATACATTTTGTAAAAAGTCATAAATATTTCTTACCATCAACGTTCGGCTTTCTCCGATACGTATTTCTATATATAACTCACGTTCATAATTCCATGTGCAGTAATACTCTACTTTCAATAAAGATTTTTCTGTAAAAGGATCTGATTCAACATATTCATTCATCATGACATTTTGAATAAATTCAGCAGTTTGCTCATAATTGTTCTCTGGTTCTGGAATCGCACGATTTTGAACATGTAATAAAACGGCAACAATATGTTCACATGAATCATAGGTAGCAAAAGCTGGGCAATCGCAATAAGCTTTTAGCACTCCCTCTGATAATTCTTTAACATTAATTTCTACAAAGTGTATATTGTCTGCATGCACATTTGCTGTCCAAAGTCGGTAATTCATATCATATAACAGATCACTTACTTGATCCCGTTCAAAAAAGTGCTTACCTTTTTGGTAAACATCTTCTGGAAACATTTTTGATATTTTAAGCCTGTGAATTGTATCCAAAATGGAGAACCCCTTTCAAGCGACCATTTCATTATTATATAGTTACTATTGTAAATGAGAACAGATTATTTTCAATAAATGATCGACACAAAAAATAAGCTCTACGTAATCGAGCTTATTTTCTAATGCTTTTATTATATTGTTTCTTGCCGTCTTTTTGCTCGAATGAGCAATGTAATGTATATGAGTAACGAGATAATAACAGATGAAGCCGATGTTAAATAAATGTATCCATAACCAAATTGTTGAGCAATCCAACCAAAAATAATCGCTCCTATTCCGATTCCTAAATCAAAAAAGGAAAAGAACGTGGCATTGGCCATTCCCTTTCGGTCAGCTGCTGCGGCATCAACCGCCCAAGCTTGTAAGGCTGGTTGAACACTTCCAAAACCGAGTCCATAAGTTGCAGCCGCAATAAGTAAAACCGTCGTGCTTGGCAGCCAGGATAGAAGTAACATCGCAATAAAAATCATAATTACCCCTGGTGGAAAAACGTAGGTGTGTCCCCGTAAATCATAAATTCTTCCTGCAAAGGTTCGGGAAATCATTAAAAAGATCGCATACGTTAGAAAGTACATTTCGATACCATCAACGCTTTTTTGTGCCGCATACAATGGTAAGAAGGAAGCAATTCCTCCGAAAGTAAAGGTTAAAAAGAACAATAATATAGAAGGCTGAATCGCCGTTTTTTCGAAAATATCAAATTGAATCGTAGCGGCTCGATCTGGTGATGCTTCTACTTTTTTATACTTCACAAAGGATGATAATGTAAATGCTACTAAGACAATGGCCGCACAAACTATAAACAATTGTGGAAAGGTAATAACATCAACTAATGTTAAGCCTAACGCCGGACCAAAAGCTAAGGCTAAATTTCCTGATAATCCAAAGTAGCCCATTCCCTCGCCTCTACGCTTTGGTGGAATTAAATCGGTCGCAATTGTTCCTGTAGCCGTCGATGCAAAACCAAAGCCAATCCCTTGTAAAAAACGCATCACTAACAACAATATAATTGTCGTTACGACCGCAAAGGCTCCGACTGTCACGGCAAAAATCGCTAAGCCGAACATGTAGACAAATTTTCGTCCTTTAGTCTCTAATAACTGACCCGCAATCGGTCGAAAAATAAGTGCAGAAAAAGTAAAAATTCCAACGATCCATCCGATTGATTGATCAGAACCGCCTAATTCCTTAACAAATAAAGGTAACGTTGGAAGGGTCATTTGGAAACCTAAAAATATAAAAAAGTTTGCTAGACAAATTAAAATAAAGTCTCTCGTCCAAATCTTATTTGAATCTTCATGTACGTCATAATTCTCTTTCATATACTCCTCCCCTTCCTTCGATATTCGAAATATATTATACATGAGAATGATTATCTTTTACATTAAATTAACCTGTTAGAAGGCAAAATTGTTATTGACAATCCTACACAGGCTGTTTATAGTTGCAACATATATCTTTTTTCTGGAACCTTTTTCATTGGCATCCGTATAAGTTTATTAGGGTCATAAGTTTTCAAAACTGAGAGTTACATAAAGGAGTGAGTGTATGACAAAAATGCTGTCCGTATCTAATTTAGGAAAGTTTTTTAAAAATAACCGCGTTCTCGACAATGTTAGCTTCGATGTTCGCCAGGGTGAAATTATGGCAGTTTTAGGACCAAACGGAGCTGGAAAGTCAACAACGATACGAAGTATTATGGGAATAATTTTTCCCGATGAAGGTGAGGTCACATTCCATCAAACAAAAAGTAAAGGCATCCCCCGGGAAATTATCGGTTATCTCCCAGAAGAACGGGGACTTTATAAAAACGTAAAAGTGATGGATATGTTGCTTTATTTAGCCGAATTAAAAAATTATCCGCTTGATCGAGCAAGAGATAGAGCTTTACATTACTTAAAAAAGTTTGACTTAGAAGGAAAGGAAAACACAGCTATTGAAGAACTATCCAAGGGAATGGGCCAAAAAGTGCAATTTATTTCTAGCGTTCTACATGAACCTGAATTACTTATATTAGATGAGCCCTTTTCTGGTTTAGACCCAGTTAGTCAAGATTTATTTCGCGATGAAATTCGTCAATTAGCTAACGATGGAACAGCTATTTTACTTTCCTCCCATCAAATGAACTTAGTTGAGGAAATGTGTGACCGACTTTTTATGATGCATAAAGGTAAACGTGTGATATATGGCCCGCTTGATGATGTTAAAACAGAGTACGCTAATTTCAAATGTACAATTCGTGGTGAATTTGATGAAGAGTTGTTACAAAATATTCCACAGGTAGAGCAAATTGAAACAATTAATGGAGAAGCTATTCTTTATTTAGAGAAGGATATTCATCCAGCAAGCTGGTTAAGCCACTTACCTGAACAACTAGACATTCAGGAACTATCAATTGATCGAATTTCTCTTCACGAAATCTTTGTGCAAATTGCCACTGGTGAAAGATTTGCGGAAGAAGGTGAATTACATGCAAAATAGTTTTAAAGTCGCAAAATGGGAAGTTAAGAAAAATTTAAAAAATAAATCCTTTATTATTAGTTTATTTTTAACACCACTCATCTTTTTAGCCTTTGCAATTATTCCTAGTTTGTTAAGCGATAGTGGAGAGGACGAAGCAATTAAGGTTTTCATTAAAGATGAATTAAATGTTTACGACTCTTTAGAAACAATCGTCAATGAATCCGAACAAATTGATTGGAAATTAGAAGAAACGACATTATCTACAGAAGATATTAAAAAAGAAGTAGAACAAGAAGAAAACAGCGCCTATATTTTGCTTACAGAAACTGTTATTGATAATGGCAGTGTCGATGTTTACTTACATGAAGATGTTGAAAGTTCTTTTATGAATGAAGTTCACATCTTAGAAGG
>DATGRX010000042.1:0-16047 GCA_035303185.1 Bacillota bacterium | reverse complement strand
GAGATTGGAAATACTCCACCACCGAGGGCTTTTCCTAAAATATACATATCCGGTTCAACATTTTCCCAATCACAAGCAAACATTTTTCCACTTCGACCAAGGCCCGCTTGAATTTCATCGGCCATAAAAAGGACATTATTTTCTTTACACACATCATAAGCTTCTTTTAAATATCCTTCCGGTGGGACGATAACTCCTGCTTCACCTTGGATAGGCTCTAATAAAAATCCGGCCGTATTTTCTGTGATAGCATCTTTAAGTGCTTCCATATCACCGTAGGGAACAAGTTTGATTCCAGGCAACATTGGTCCGAAACCCCGCTTATATTCGGCTTCTGATGAAAGGGAGACAGCTGTCATCGTTCGACCATGGAAATTTCCTTCACAAGCGATAATTTCAGCCTTTTCTTCTTCAACACCCTTTACATCATAAGCCCATCTTCTTGCGGCTTTAACAGCTGTTTCGACCGCTTCTGCCCCGGTATTCATTGGAAGCACCATATCTTTTCCAGTTAGTTTACTTACTTGTTCATACCATGGTCCTAATTGATCATTATGGAAGGCTCGGGAAGAAAGGGTGACGCGATCAGCTTGTTCTCGCAAAGCACCAATGACTTTCGGATGTCTATGCCCTTGGTTTACAGCAGAATATGCACTTAGCATGTCTAAATACTTATTTCCTTCTGGATCTTCTACCCAAGCACCGTCAGCTTCGGCAACGACGATTGGTAAAGGATGATAATTGTTCGCACCGAACTTTTCGGTTTGTTCGATAATTTGTTTCGTTTTATTTGTCATGGGACCTCTCCTTATCTATAATGGATTTCGTTAAAATTTCAGCATCTGCCTTTTAGTATATCAGTTCTTATTTTATATTTTAACTAGAAGATGATTTTATATTAAATTATTTGTGTTCATGTTATGATAAAGGCAAATCAGTTAGAAATTTTTAGTAAAGGAAGTGAATTGAATTGGGTACTAGTTTACATGTCGCATCATGGATTATTGCTTTTGTATTATTGTTTGCGATTATATTTTTGTACAATAAAAACAATGATCGAGTAGCGAATATCATTCATATGATCTTACGTTTATTTTATATTTTTATACTCATTACAGGTATTCAGTTGCTCTGGCCATACTTTCAAGGTGGAACAATGTTGCTTACAGCGATTACTAAAGGGTTCGTTGGTATTTGGCTCATCGGAGCGATGGAGATGGTTTCCGTTCGTTTTAGTAAAAATGAAGATACTCGAGGAGCATGGATACAAGTAGCGATATCTTTTGTTATTACATTAATACTGGGGTATGGTATTTTACCGATGTAAGGAGTAAACGATATCATTCATTGTAAACTAGCTATTTCTAATAGATTTAGCTAGTTTTTTTAAGTTTTGAATATTCCGTGACAGTGACAGTTTTTTATTGACGATGGATGTGAAACATTAGTAATATAACATGAAGTTTGGATCAAGGAGGAAAGGTGAATGGAACGGATTAAAAAGAGTTTAATCCTTTTAATTATATTTTCGATATTTTTTGTTCCAGCGATTGCTTCAGCAAAGACTAATATTAATGAAGAAATGATGTATAAAATATTAGTCGATCGGTTTAATATAGGTGAACAACAAAAAAGTGAACAAGTGCGAATTGATGATCCGTATGCTTTCCACGGTGGAGATTTAAAAGGTGTTTCTGCAAAGTTAGGTGAAATTGAAGCTCTAGGTTATACAGCGATTTCACTTTCTTCAATGATGAAAAACGCTCCAGATGGATATCATGGATATTGGATTGAAGACTTTTTTGAAATTGATGAAGAGTTCGGATCTATGGAACAATTACATAAGGTGACGAAGGATGCGGAAAAAAGAAATATAAAAATCATTTTAGAACTTGCGCTTAATTTTGTAGCAGATAGTCATCCTTTTGTAGGAGATGAAGAAAAAAGTGATTGGTTAATGGAAGTAGACATTCCATTAACGGATTCCACGTATTGGTTAGAAAATGTTTTTCAGCTTGATCAAGACAATCCAGATGTTCAAGAATATTTATTATCGGTGATTGAGTATTGGATGGATGAAACAGATGTTGCTGGATTTAATTTACATGCCGTTGAACAAATGTCACCGGATTTTTTGGAAAAACTAGTTGATTTTGTTAATGAGAAGGAGGACTCCTTTTATTTATTCGGAACGATTTTAGATGAAACAGCATCTCGCGATCATTTAGCTGAGTATGCTGATGATATTTTAATTGAAAATTATGCTATGCATAATGCTATGCTTGAAGTCTTTAGTGAAGTAGGAAATCCTGTTGAACCGATTTATGATGCTTGGGAACAATCAACAGGAGAAGCAGCTTACATGTTTGTTGATGATGAGCATAGCAAACGATTTTCCCAACTTGTTGCAGAAAATGGGCGGAATCCGGCAACAGCTTGGAAGTTAGCTTTAACGTATATGTATACGGCACCTGGCATTCCTGTTATTCTCCAAGGGTCTGAATTTTCCATGTTTGGAGAAGGATTTCCAGAAACACAAAGACTTGTTCCCTTCCATAGTGCGGATCAAGAGTTAGAGCAATTTTTCTATCGAATTGCTTCTTTAAAGAAAGAATTTCCAGCGTTACGAAAAGGTTCGTTTGAGCTCGTTGATTCTTCAGGAGCAATGAGTGTGTTTAAACGGACCTATGAAGATGAAGCAATTTATATAGCGATTAATAATGATGAAAAATCCCAAACTATTAATGTGGAAGAAATTGAGGAAGGTAAGCGACTTAGAGGTATTATGGAAGATAATTTAGTCGTTGCTAATGACGATGGATCCTTTACGTTAGGAATTCCACGGGAAACTGTGGAAATTTACTTAATAGAAGAGGATGTCGGTATTAATTGGCTGTTTATTAGTTTTGTTGGAGGCATCTTTTTACTCTTTATTATCGCTGTCATTTATTTAAGTATAAAACAAAAAGCAAGAAGTAAATAACTACTTCTTGCTTCTCTTTCATTATTTATAAGGTTTATTTAAAAAGAAAAGTGCAATTGTACCTGGGCCTGAATGAGCTCCGATGACAGAACCGACCATTTCAATTAAAATGTCTTCAACTCCAAATTTTTCCTTAATCATTTCAGCCAGTTGCTCGGCACGTTCCAAGTCATCGCCATGGCTTATGCCGATTATTTGATTTTTAAAATCAGTACCTCGTTCTTCCATCACCTCAACCATACGTCCGAGAACACGTTTTGTGCCACGGATTTTTTCAATCGGAACTAATTTACCATCATCAACGTGTAAAAGGGGTTTGATTCGTAGTAAAGAACCGACAAAAGCGGCTGTTCGACTGACACGACCTCCGCGATATAAATATTCTAAGTCGTCTACGGTAAAGATATGTTCCATATGCTTGGCGTGATAGGTTGCAATATCAACGATCTCATCGATGGAAGCACCTTCAAGGGCAAGTTTGGCTGCTCGAAGAACGACGAGTCCATATCCGATAGAGGCACATTTCGTATTCACGATTTCAAACTTTGCATCGGGATGTTGTTCTTTTACTTCTTGTTCGATCATTTTTGCCGTTTGATATGTACCTGAAAGTTCGGATGAGAAGGCTAAATAAACAAAGGGTTGCTCCTTTTCAACATAGTTTAAAAAGGTTTCCTGAAACGTTTGCGGAGACACTTGGCTCGTTTTTGTTCCCGCGCCATCGCGCATTGCGTCATACACTTCTTTTGGAGAAATTTCGATCCCATCTTTATATTCTTGTTCATTTAAATGAACAGTAAGTGGAAGCATGTCTATGTTGTATTTTTCAAAGTATTCTGCGGTTAAATCACAAGCAGAATCTACAAGTAATTGAACATTCATGGTATAATGACCTCCTTAGTATGTACACCTGTTTCTTTAATTTTATAGCTAACATGCTTGATAGTCAAAAGATTTTTAAAATATAGTCTTCGGTTTAAGAAGAAATGGAGGATGTCTACGATGGTTTTAGCGGAAGCTCGCAGATTAGCAGTCGTTATTTTTGGCTCCTTTTTAATCGCTGTTTCACTTAACTTTTTCTTAATTAATGCAAACGTATATGCTAGTGGTTTTACGGGAGCTGCCCAGTTACTTTTTAGTATTTTTAATGATTTTATTGGATTTCACGTTAGTACGGGACTTTTACTTTTTTTACTAAATATTCCCGTTCTTATTTTAGGTTGGTTAAAGGTTGGGCGTAGTTTTACCATTTATAGTATAATTTCAGTTGTTGCAGCTTCGCTCTTTTTACAGTTTTTACCCGTCCTATCCATTTCTGATGATATTTTATTAAATGCCGTTTTTGGTGGAGTCATTAGTGGATTTGGTGTTGGAATTTCATTAAAAATCGGTACGTCTACTGGTGGAATGGATATTGTTGCCATGGTTTTATCTAGGATGCATGATAAACCGATCGGTATTTACATGTTTATTTTAAATGGAATTATTGTAGCGACAGCCGGTCTGTTGTACAATTTAGAGAATGCTCTTTATACGATTGTCGCTTTATATGCAACAACGATTGTGATTGATCGATTACATACCCGTCATCAGAAGTTAACGGTAATGATTATTACAGAAAAGTCACAGGATATTCAAGAAGCGATTTACGAACGGATGATTCGCGGAATTACTGTCGTTCCTGCAAAAGGTGCTTATTCTGGTGATGAGCGGACGATGTTATATTTAGTTATCACACGATACGAATTGTATGATCTTGAAAAAATTATTGCATCTCATGATGAACAAGCCTTTACAAATGTCGTTGAAACGGTAGATGTATTTGGTCATTTTAGAACAGAAGTTATGTAATATACGAGGAGGAATATTGATGAAAGTTAGACGTTTTTTTATATTATTTTTTGTGGTAATATTATTAGCTGCGTGTGGAGCAAATTCTGATAATGAAAACAATAATAATGGGGAAGAAAAAGAATCGACAACATTTCGAAATATTGATATTGTCACGGAAGATGATGATGTTAAAATTACAGGCGAGATGAATTCCTGGGACGGAAACTTTTATTATCACTTACTGTCTGGGGAAGAAGTGATTATGGATGAAGAAGAGGTTGAAACCGAACATATAGGCTTTTGGAGTCCTTTTGAGATTGTTTTAAGCAAAGCTGAAATTTTAGAGTTAACTGATGAAGTTCCACATATTGTTTTACACGGGAAAAATAGTGAAGGGGAAAACATCAACTCAAATTATGTACCAATCGATCTTGAAGAAAATGAAGCAGAATAAAAAATGACTGGTTGTGCGGAAATAAACCGCAAGGACCAGTCAATTTTTTAATAGCCGTGTTTTTCAAATACTTCTAGCACGCGTGGTGTTACATCGTCCCATTCAGCATCGAACATTTTGTTAACGGTAATAAAGTTTTGATAACCGAAAACATTATCGACACCTTCTAATTCCATGAGATCGTTTAAAATTTCATGTTCGCTCGTTTCCCCGGGCTTGACTTCAATGCTGTCATTGCCTTCAAAGATGAGTTTGTTTGTTGTGAATTTTATCGCATTAGGATTAGGCGTGGTTTCTGGACGTACTCCCATCGTTAACTCCTCCTATGTAAATTATAGTCTTGCTCCTATTCTAACAAAAAAATAGTACATTCAAAAGAAAAAAAGAAAGAGTTTAAAAAAAGGCTAAGATAATGACTGACAAAATTTATCTTAGCCTTCATATGATTACATGTAATTTTAGTTTCATTATTATAAATGGCTTTAAAATTATTCGTAATCATTTTACGTTATTTTGTTTTTGTTAATTGCTTTTCCAGAAGGTCTAATTGTTCTCGCTCTTCTGTCGATGAATGTTTATAGGCTTCTTGAATGGCTTGTTGAACGATTTCTTTATCTTTATCCTCTGCTTGCCCTTCATTTCGGTTATTAAAGAACTCATTCATCGCTTCCTTTGCCTGCTCAAACAAGTTTTTTTTGATATTAAAAACCTCCTGTCGTCTTATGCTTCATTTCAGCCTCTTTACGCTTTTGGTCCGTAAAACTTTTGTTCCTGGCTTGGTCTACCTTTGAAGTGGGTTTCTTTTTTCGTTCGTGCATGTGTGCCTCCTTTATTGAACATCCGGATTGATTCAATATGAAAAGGTGAACGCTTTTCCCGCGTTCACCTTTAGTATTTGTCTCATATTTATTTATTATTTGCGGTTATTTATGGATTGGATCTAACTGTAAATACTTTTCTAAAAATGTTCCAACTCCACTTTCCACATTCATACTTGTTACATGTTTGGCTACAGATTTTAATTCATCAATTGCATTTCTCATCGCAACACCAACACCGGCATAATCGATCATTTCTAAATCATTATCTTCATCACCAAAAGCGATAATGCGTTCCTGTGGGATTCCAAAATATTCAGCAACCTTTTTGACTCCTCTTGCTTTATGGACGCCTTTTCGATTAATTTCAATAATGGGCCATGGTGCACCCCAATTACGATGTTCGATAAATTCAGCATGGGAATTCGATAATTCATCTTCTAAAGCATCAAATTGTTCATCGCTCGGTGTGATTAAAATGGTTGTTGGATCTTCAGTTAATTTTTGTTTCAATGTTCCTATTGTCAAGGTTGCTTCACTTTCTTCTGAAGCGAGATGTTCGATCATTTGAATGACTTTTTCATCATATCGATCTAAAAATACATTATCTTGAACTTCGGCCATCAGATTTGGAACATCTAACTCATAACATGTATCGAAAATTTTATGGGCTACTGTCTGCTCGATTGGGATATGTGTAGACTTCCAGCGAGTATTTGTCGGATGATGGATGAGTGCTCCATTAAAATTAATCATTGGTGTTTGAAGGTTTAATTGATGGTAATACTGAATGCTTGCGCGTCTCGGTCTCCCGGTTGCAATCACAACGACATGGCCATCTTTCACCGCTTGAGCAATCGCTTGTTTATTTTTTTTGCTAATTTTTTGATCATTATCTAATAGTGTGCCATCTAAATCGATTGCTATTAAATGTCTTTCTCTACTCATAAAAATCACCTCATTATTGCTAGTCTATATAGTAAAAGGCAAGTTGTAAAGGGTTGTTTACGTTTTACAATTAAAAATAAAACAAATATAATAAAGAGAAATACATAAAATAGAGAAAGGAATATCGATATGATTACTGTTTCCGAACAAACGATTAAAGAAATTCCCTGTCTCGTCGTTACTAAAGATAATCTACAAGAAGCTCCATTACAAACTGTTATATATTATCATGGTTTCACAAGTGCAAAGGAGCATAATTTGCCCCTTGCCTTTTTACTCGCTCGGAAAAACTTTCGCATCGTTTTACCGGATTCCTATCTTCACGGAGAACGGGAAGAATCGATATCTGTAAAAGACTTTCAACTCTCCTTTTGGGATATTGTTATAAAGAATATTGAAGAACTGAACCTTATCAAAGAGTATTTGGATGAGAACGGTCTAATAAAAAATGAGCAAATTGGGATTGCTGGGACAAGTATGGGTGGCATCACAACAAGTGCTGCTTTAAGAAAATATGCCTGGGTAAAGGCTGGTGCCGTCTTAATGGGCTCGCCTAAATTGTTAGCCTTCGCCGATGATTTAATTACTGTTTTTGAAAAAGAATATGGAAAACCATTGGATAAAGAAGAATTTGCTGAAACCTTTGCCAAAATTAAAAAGTTAGACTTAGCAAAGGATATCACTTCTTTAGCGGAAAGGCCACTATTTATTTGGCACGGAGATGCAGATACGGTAGTTCCTTTTAAACATGCATACAACTTTTATCAAAAAGCTAAAGAATATTATGATAATGAAGAGCTCATTCAGTTTTCTCGTGAAAAAAATCGAGATCATAAAGTAAGTCGAGCTGCGATTTTAAGTACAGTTTCATGGTTTGAAAATCATTTAAAAACGTAAGCTAAAATCATTTAAAAAAGTTGTTAAATGTGGTTAAATATAAATAGAAACAATTTTGAGGAGGGTTAGCGATGGATGAAGCTCTCAAAGAAAACATGATGGGTGCATTAGAAAATGTTATTGATCCAGAGCTCGGGATAGATATTGTGAACATCGGTCTTGTTTACGACGTTGATTTAAATGAAGATGGTCTTGCAACAGTAACGATGACATTAACTTCAATGGGTTGTCCGTTAGCAGGACACATTGAGGCAGACGTACGTCGAGCACTTTCAGATATTCCAGAAGTAAAAGATATTAAAGTTGATATCGTTTGGGATCCACCATGGAGTGTGGAGAAGATGTCTAGATATGCAAAAATTGCTTTAGGTGTTCCAGAGTATTAAAAGGAGAAGGGGCTAAGACAATGTTCGAATACTTGTCTTAGTCTCTTTTTTACATAAACCCTTTGACAAGAGGAGACGATAAATGAACAAAAAAAACTTTTGGTTAACTGATAAGCCGATTGATCTTGAAGTGGTAAAAGCAAAGGTCGTTCGCCCAGAAGCAGGTGCGGTGGCCATGTTTACCGGTATCGCACGAGAATTTACAAACGGAAAGCGAACATTATTTTTAGAATATCAAGCCTACGTGTCAATGGCAGAAAAAATGCTTGCTCAAGTTGGTGAAGAAATTAAGGAACAATGGGGAAATGTTGATGTAGCTATTGCACACCGGACAGGTAGGTTAGATATTTCAGAGATTGCTGTTGTGATTGCTGTTTCAACACCTCACCGAAAAGAAGCTTTTGCTGCTTGCGAATATGCGATCGATCGGATTAAAGAAATTGTGCCGATTTGGAAAAAGGAACATTGGGAAGATGGAACGAAATGGATTGGAGATCAACGAGAGGAAATTTCCTATGAACAATCGATTCCGTCAAAGGAGGAAATGAGAGATGATTGAGGTCCTCTTTTTTGCAGAACTTAGGGATCAAGCAGGATTGGAGAAAGTAAATATTGATGCTGATAAAATAACCGTCAAACAGTTAAAAGACGAACATCTTAAGAAATATGACTTCCTAACCCTTCATCAAGCAATGATTGCTGTTAATGAGGAATATGCAGATGAAGAAACGTTGTTGCATGCTGGTGACGTTGTTGCCTTTATACCGCCAGTAAGTGGAGGTTAAACAGAGCGAATATGCTCTGTTTTTTTATATGAAGTAAAGAATCACAAAAGTACCTACAATGAAACAATAATAGGCGAAATATTTAAGGTAGCCTTTTAGCATAATGTTAATAAACCAACGTAAAGCAAAAAAAGTTGCAAGGATTGAAGCGATGAAGGCTAAAAGATACGGAATGATCAAAGTCGAAATATACGGATCAAATAATAGATCCCGTGCAGATAAAACAAACGCTCCAACGCTAACAGGTATATAAAGCAAAAATGAGAATTTAAGGGCGACTTCTCGTTTTAATCCTACATACATTCCCATAATAATTGTGGCTCCTGAACGGCTAATGCCAGGTATAATGGCAATTGCTTGAGCAAGTCCGATCCATAATGCATCAACGATTGTTATGTCTCGTTCTTCTTTCACTCCTCGTTTTTTGCGAATCTTCCATAAAAAAACTCCTGTCATAAGTAAGGCTATACCAATGATAATGATATGTTGTAATAATTTATTGATCTGTTCTTCAAAAAATAATCCGATAATTGCCGCGGGTATTGTGGCGATAAATAGCAATACTAAAAAATAAAAATCCTTTTTACCTTGTTCATTTTTTTGGCTTATAAATAGATACGTATTTCTTAAAAGTTGCCAAAGAGTTCCTCGATAGAAAATAGCAATCGCAAGTAAAGATCCGAAGTGAATGAACATTTCAAAGGAAAGGCCAGGAATATTTACGTTGAACAATTCTTTTAGTAATACAGTATGTCCACTTGATGAAATCGGAATAGGTTCGGTAAATCCTTGAAACAGACCGAGAAAAATAAACTTCAATAGTTCATACATTTTTTGTATAGTTTCCATATATGAGCTCCCTTCTAAACAATTGTCACTAACCTTAGGCGCTTTGAATAGTCTAAAAGTGCAGAGGAGGTTGTGCGAATGAAAAAGGATACTCATATATACGATATATGTAAGAAACATATGCATGCTTATGTGTTAGCCGAAATGACCGATGGCTCAAAAATTGATGGTATTATTACGGGCTTAGATGATGATTATGTTTATTTTGCTGTCCCAAAAGGTTGTGCGGAAAACGATCAGAGACAGTTTTACGGTGGTGGATACCAGTCTGGATATCATGGTGGCGGCTTCGGCGGTGGATATGGAGGTTATGGACCAGGCTATGGATATGGTTATGGTCCTGGATTTGGTGGATATCCCGGTCAAAGGTTTGAACGAATTGTTTTACCTTTAGCAGCTATAGCGGCGATTAGTTTACTACCTTGGTATTAAAAAATAATCACCCCTTAGGTTTCAGGGGTGATTACTTATTTAATGTTCTTCTTTTTCCTTTAATATAACTTCGCCTAAAGCGGCAATCGCCACAAAGAAAACTGCAGCGATAATGAAAACGTTTGAAAGATTAAACGGGGCTCCTGCCATACTTGTAACTACATATGTAATGACTAAACCTATGAGTAATGACCAAATAGCAACCATTAAAAATCGCATTTCTTTCACCTTCTTTTGTCAAAAACGTTACTTAAATTATCTCATCTTTAATTATTTTAACAAACTTTTTTAAGAATAAAAAGTATAATGTTATAGAAAGGTTGAGAAATGATGAAAATATTGATAAACCATTGTTTTGATTGGGAGAGCTTTCATTTTATCGATACATTCCTGTCCCTTAGTTATCAAGTTTTTGGCTTAAATGATAAAAAGGTAAAAATGTCAGAACATATTGCGATGTATTTTGCCCGAAATAGTTTGTTTTCACAAAAAGATACGATACTTAACGAAAAAGCATTTGATATTGCGATCGTCTTTGATGATATTTCCTTGTTACAACAAATTTCAGCGAAAAAGAAATTTTTAATAACGGATGATCATGTAGAAGCAATTTTTCCTATAACTATTATTCAAAAACCGTTATTATATGGAGAATGGATGGAAATGGATGAAGAAGGGCTGTATATTCGTGATGAATATATTCTTTTTTCCGATCAAACCTTTCAAAATAATGCTATATATATCAGAACATTCGTTCAACTTATCATCAGTATGTTTGTTCAAAATAAACTACCTGACAAACTTCAAATATATCCCTATCGTTCAACAAAGCGAAGTAAATCTGGTGTTTTCTTACTAGAAAAAGAGGATCAAACATCAATACTCGCTCAAGTTGTTCGTCATTACAAAAAACACCGTTCAATTTTAAAAAATGATTTGCATTAAATAGACAGATCCTTTAAAATTAGTATCAGGTCATAAATACAGGTGTTAAATACACATAATAAAGGAGCTAATGAGATGAGTGTAGGTATTTTAGGTACAGGTCATTACTTACCAGATCATGTGTTAACGAATGAAGATCTAGAAGAAATTGTAGATACAACAGATGAATGGATCCAAACGAGAACAGGAATTAAAGAACGAAGAATAGCTAAGGATGGCATCGAAGCATCAGATATGGCTTATTATGCTGCAAAACAAGCTTTAGAAGAAGCGGATGTCTCTGCAGAGGATATAGATTTAATTTTAGTCGCTACTGTAACACCGGATACACCTTTTCCAAATGTGTCTTGTATGATTCAGGAAAAATTAGGTGCAAAAAATGCGGCAGCAATGGACGTAAGTGCTGCTTGTACAGGGTTTGTGTATGCATTAGTGACCGGTGAGCAGTTTGTAAAAACCGGTGCTTATGAAAAAGTTCTCGTCGTTGGTGTGGACAAACTTTCTAACATATTAGATTGGTCGGATCGAAATACATGTGTCCTTATGGGTGACGGTGCTGGAGCTGTCGTTATTGGCGAAGTAGGTGAAGAACGGGGAATTTTATCCTTTGAATTAGGATCGGATGGTGAAGGTGGTGAATTACTGTATCAAAATGAAAATGGTTATATTACGATGAATGGCCGTGAGGTGTTTAAGTTTGCGGTTACCCAAATGCCAGAATCATCAATGAATGTCATTGAAAAAGCAGGTCTTGAACGAGAAGATGTCGATTATTTAATTCCCCATCAAGCAAATATCCGAATTATGGAAGCAGCACGAAGAAGATTAGACGTTCCAAAGGAAAAAATGGCAACAACAATTGAAAATTACGGAAATAACTCAGCAGCATCGATACCAATTGCTTTATCAGAAACTGTAAAAAATGGTAAGATACAAGAGGATGATGTGGTCGTTTTAGTCGGTTTTGGCGGTGGCCTCACATGGGGAGCCCTCGCTTTACGTTGGGGTAAGTAATGGATAAGAGTAGATAATGTAAGGAGGATTTACGAAATGAAAAAAAGAAGGGTCGTCGTTACAGGTTTAGGTGCTGTAACACCGGTCGGAAATGATGTATCAACAATGTGGGATAATATCGTTTCCGGACATTCTGGAATTGATTTCGTAACAAAAGTAGATAAAGAAAAGTATCCGACAAAAATAGCAGGAGAAGTAAAAGACTTTGATCCATTTACATATATTAGTCGAAGAGATGCTAGACGAATGGATGCTTTTACACAGTATGCAGTTGTTGCATCAAAGATGGCACTTGAAGATGCAGAGCTTTCAATTACCGATGATATTGCCGAACGAGTAGGCGTTTGGATCGGTTCTGGTATTGGTGGTATGCAAACTTATGAAGAACAGTTCAAACGATTTATCGATAGGGGCTATCGAAGGGTAAGTCCATTTTTTGTTCCAATGATGATCCCAGATATGGCAGCGGGACAAGTATCGATTCAAGTCGGGGCAAAGGGAATAAATTCATGTACGACAACAGCTTGTGCATCCGGTGCAAACTCGATTGGTGATGCCTTTAAGGCGATTCAACGGGGTGATGTTGATTATATGATTGCTGGTGGAACGGAAGCCCCACTTACAAATATGTCCTTTGCCGGTTTCTCAGCAATGAGAGCATTATCACAAAACAATGATCCTGAAACAGCAAGTCGTCCCTTTGATAAAAATAGAGATGGCTTTGTGATGAGTGAAGGAGCAGGTATACTTTTATTAGAGACATTAGAATCAGCCGAGGAACGTGGTGCCCATATTTATGGGGAAATCGTTGGCTATGGATCTACGGGTGATGCTTATCATATTTCAGCACCTGCAGAAAATGGGGAAGGTTCAGCACGAGCGATGCAAATGGCGCTAGATGATGCAGAAATCTCTCCAGAAAACGTCGATTATATTAATGCTCATGGAACAAGTACAGAGTTAAACGATCGTTATGAAACTCAAGCAATTAAGACGATTTTTAAAGATCATGCGTATGATTTAGCGATTTCATCAACAAAATCAATGACTGGGCATTTACTCGGTGCAGCAGGTGGAATTGAAGCCGTTATTTCTGTAAAAACCTTAACCGAAAACATCATTCCACCAACAACGAATTATGAAACACCGGATCCAGATTGTGATTTAAATTATGTTGTCAATGAAGCGAAGGAACAAGATGTAAATGTCGTTATGAGTAACTCTTTCGGTTTTGGTGGACATAATGTTTCATTACTATTCAAAAAGTATTCATCATAATTTTTACATCTAGGGCTTAATCGGATTTCGATTAAGCCCTGATATTTTGTATAAGAATCATTTATAAAGGAAAATTACATATGCATATATAAATAGGATTTAATAAGGAATGAGAAAAATGTTCTATTTATGTATGTTTTTAATCGGGTTTGGACTAGCTGTTACAGGCGGAGTAACGATGATTGCGTATATGAATTTTTTACCAGCTGGAATATCATGGATGGAATACTTATTATTTGTTTCTACGCGAATAGAATGTTACTTTTTACCTGTAGGTATGTTAATGATAAGTCTTGCGATATATTTTTATCCAAATCATTTAAGTTAGGTACGAATAATAATTGTTATCCTGGCTATAATGAGAATACCAATCTTTTGTTGAGAGGAGCGAAAATGTACAGTTGTTATATATACATGATGTATGGGTAAATTGGTTTGAAGGTGAAGAAAAAGGTTATAATATTAGTCACTTTCATGAATGGCGAACAAATGACAAAATCGAGCTTATTGATCGGTTTCCTGTATTTCGTGTAACAGAAGAATTGTTCGACCATATCGAAAATTCATTAGATGATATACCAGAAAAGTTGCTTAAAAAAATGTATCGCCAAACATACATAATGAAAGGTGCTAAAAAGGAAATATTAGATTATGCTTGTATCATAACAGATGGACAGAGCGTTTTAGCCATTGATGCAGTAAAATATTCGATCCCGATACGAAAAAGCAGACTAGTACCGAGACAAGACAAAATCGTTTTACAAATGGTAAAGGATCGTGAGCCGCAATCCTATCAGTTCACAAAACAATCCTTTCAGAATGATAATGATTCGTTTTCCTTAAAGTCAGAACACGTTGTAGGGTTGACACGAAAAGAAAAACAATTGAAACAGCTGTTAATGATGGCACTATCTCATTTGCAAATTACCGCAAACTTAGAAGAAATTCGGTATTGGTTAACAGAATGGAAGCCAGAGATTTATGCTGAAATTGAATTACTCAATCGAAAAAGAGCGTATTCTATTTTATATGATGAACTAAAGTATGGATGGAGCGAGAAACATGAAAGTTTTGCTGAAAAACTTATTCGGGGAAATCCATTTTTAGAGGAGTTATGGCATCATGAAATTAAGCAGTCAAAACGTGGTTCAACAATAAATAGAAATCAGTGAAAGGAAAAAATCACTGATTTCTATTTTTGTTTTAGATATTTTATCTCCCTAACCCCATTGCATGTCGCGCTCTTTCAACCATTTTATTCGCTTGTTTAGAAGCTTTTTTCGCCCCTTCATCTAAAATATTATCTAATTCATCTGACTTAATTAACTCGTCATACTTTTCTTGAATCGGCTGAAGTAATTCAATTATTGCCTTTGCGACACCTTTCTTAAAGTCTCCGTAACCTTTCCCTTCATATTTTCTTTCAATTGCCTCAATCGATTCTCCAGTACAACTAGCATAAATATCTAGTAAGTTGGAAATACCTGGTTTGTTCTCCTTATCATATTTTACGACCCCATCGGAATCTGTTACAGCACGGTTTATTTTTCGCTGGATAACTTTTGGATCATCAAGCATGGAAATGAATCCTTGCGTATTTTCATCAGACTTACTCATTTTCTTAAGTGGATCTTGTAAGGACATAATTCTAGCACCAGTTTTTGGCACGCGAATTTCTGGAACAGTGAAGGTTTTGCCAAATCGATTGTTAAATCTTTCAGCCAAAGTACGTGTTAATTCTAAGTGTTGTGTTTGATCATCACCTACAGGAACGATATCAACATCGTAAAGTAAAATGTCTGCAGCCATTAGTGTCGGGTAAGTAAATAAAGCAGAGGAGACAGATTCTTGTTGTTCAGCTTTATCTTTAAATTGAGTCATTCGCTCAAGCTCACCCATGTAAGTAATGGATTGTAACAGCCACGTGAGTTCGGTATGAGCAGGGACCTCAGATTGAATAAATAGAGTTGCCTTTTCTGGATCAACTCCTGAAGCTAAATATAATGCGGCTAAGGAACGAGTTTGTTTTCTTAGTTCTTCCGGATCTTGTGGAACAGTTATCGCATGTTGATCAACAATGAAATAATAACAGTTATGGTCATGTTGTAATTCAATAAATTGGCGAATGGCTCCTAAGTAATTTCCTAATGTCAATGTCCCACTAGGTTGAATACCTGAAATAATCGTCTTCATGAACATCACTCCTAAATATATTTTTGCGTATAAAAAAGCTCATCCGTCTTTACAAGGGACGAATGAGCCGCGTTGCCACCCTTATTATCTTAATGAAAACAATTAAGATCACTTTGTAACCTAAAAAAGCTCCGAAACCCAATTCCAATTTATCTTAGTCCTTGATTTTCAGCTCTTTCAAGGTCTCTGTACACTAGAGGATAAATTGTACTTTATTTTCATCATCGCTAAA
>DATGRX010000041.1:0-10971 GCA_035303185.1 Bacillota bacterium | reverse complement strand
TCGTTTGATTATACATAGAAACGATCTCATTTATTTGTTCATCACTAATTTCATTTCTTTTGTCACCTAAACTTTTACGCATCTTTTCATACATATCAACAGCATTGACTAAGGTGACTTTTCCCTTTCGGTAGGGCTTTTTGTTATTCGTTAAAATCCATATATATGTAGAGATTCCTGTATTATAAAATAAATCATTCGGTAAAGCGACAATACCTTCAACTAAGTCATGTTCAAATAAGTAACGCCGAATTTCACTTTCCCCGCTTCCAGCATCTCCTGTAAATAGTGGAGAACCGTTCATAATAATGGCAAGCCGGGAGCCTCGAGGGTCTTCTTCCGTGACAGGTTTCATTTTTGCAATTAAATGCTGTAAAAATAAAAGTTGTCCATCACCTATTCTTGGAAGTCCCGCTCCAAATCGACCACTAAAACCTAAATCCTCATGCTCAGCTCGAACAACATCTTCCGCTGGACGCCATTCAACTCCATAGGGAGGATTAGTGATTAAATAATCAAAGGTTTCATTTTTAAACTTGTCGTTTGATAAAGTGTTCCCAAGTCTAATGTTGCTTGCATCTTGGCCCTTAATAAGCATGTCCGCCTTTGAGATGGCATAGGACTCTCCATTTACTTCTTGGGCGAAAAATTCTAGATGGGCGGCAGGATTATGCTCTTCAATATATTCCTGGGCGACGGTACCCATCCCCCCAGTTCCCGCACAGCTGTCATAGAGCGTCTGGGTAATACCTGACGTGGAAAGAATCGGATCATCTTCTTGAAACAACAAATGGACCATTAACATAATCACCTCTCGAGGTGTGTAATGGTCTCCCGCTTCTGCATGTTCAGAAAAACGACGAATTAACTCTTCAAAGATGTAGCCCATTTCTCGATTGGATACTGAATCTGGGTGTAAATCAATTTCATTAAAACGTTGGACAACTAAATAAAGCAAATTATTATCCGCCATCTTATCGATATCATGATCAAAGTTAAAATGGCTTAACACATCCCGGGCGGAGGATGAAAAACCATGAATATAATCATGTAAATTATCGACGATATTATCTGGATCACTTAATAGCTTATTAAAATCATATTCACTTGTATTATAAAACTTTTGTTTGGCTACCCGGTTTAACACTTCATCCCGGGTTGACTCTGGTAAATGTTTATATTGCTCATATTGCTTAAGCACTTCTTCTTTTGTATCTTCTAAAACCGCATCAAATCGACGAAGGACTGCCATTGGCAAGATAACATCTCCATAATCTTCCGGACGATAAGGCCCTCGTAAGATTTCAGCGATTGACCAAATAAAACTTACTTTTTCCTGGAAATTATTCATTTGTTAAGACCCCTTTTTTATGTATAAATTTGCTTTTTCCCTACAAAAGTACTACTAATAGCATACAATGTAAACGCTTTTTAGACAAAAAAGACCCACCCTGGTTCGCATTGTGAAGAGGCGTGGTGAGTTCTGTTGCTTTAATTATAGCATACGATTACTGACCATTTCACCCCCTTGTCAAATCAAAATCTTCTTGTAAAATGGAAAAAAGAGTAAGGTTAGGATGATGAAACATGGAAAGAAAAAATATCATCATTGTCTCACTCACAATTTTACTTATAGTTAGCTTGTTTATCGACTTTAAAGGAAAACCTTGAAGGTATGAAACAAGAATTGGCAAATAATAAGGGCAGGCTTTCTGATGCCATTCAAAAAGATGACTTCGACGAACTTCTTTATAAATATATCTTTGACATAGAAAAGGAAAGCGAATTACTGAAGGCTTATAAAGAAAATAAATAGTTAAAAGATAAAACTCCCTGTAAAGTCATGAGACTCGCTTTTTCAGCGTCTACTTTACAGGGAGTTTTTATGAAGACAAAAAGCGTTTTATCTAGTCAATTACACGAATATAATCCATAAAATAAAGGTCACAAGCATGGCGACAAGTCCTTGGAGTAAAGTTGCCATTGTTTGTGCTTTGTATGCCTGTGTAACCGACATACCACTAAATTCTTTGACGACCCAGAAATAACTATCATTGACGTGTGAAACTACCATAGAGCCGGAACCAATTGCCATAACGACTAATGCTAAAGGAATGGCCCCACTAATACCAGCCTCAGGCAATAATGGTGCTACAATTGTTGCTGTTACAACTAATGCAACTGTTGATGAACCTTGTGCTGTTTTTAAGGCGGTAGAAATAATAAAGGGTATTAATATAAAGAAAGCCCCTGTAAAGAAAGCGTTTTGTCCAATTCCCTCAATAATTTCATTAATTGATGTTGCCTGGATAGTTGCTCCAAAGGCTCCACCTGCACCAGTAATTAATAAAATAGGTGCAGCTTCTTTAATGCCTACACCAATCCATTCGGTTAGTGTCTTTTCGTCATAGGAAGGTAATAGTAAGAAGGCAAATAAAACTCCAACTAACAAAGCAACTACCGGTTCCCCTAAAAATAAGAAGATATCGAAAAACAGACCAGACCATTCTGCAAAAGCAATCACCGAATTAAAACCAATTAACAAAATAGGTATAACAATCGGTGCAAAGGAATTAAAAGTTGACGGTAATTCGCCAAACTCTTCTAAAATCTTATCATAATCAAAGGCACTATCTTCTTCATCTTCACCTTCAACTTTAATGGTCGTCCCCACCCGTACGGCCCAAATATACCCAGCGATAATAGCTGGTATCGAAACAATTATTCCAAATAAGATAATCGTTCCTAAATAGGATTGAGCGCCGATATTTCCTGCAGCGGCGATAGGACCTGGTGTTGGTGGAACTAAATTATGTGTCGCAAATAAACCGGTAGCCAATGCCACCGCCATTGATGCCACAGCAACCTTAGCCCTTCTCGCGAGAGCTTTCTTTAAAGAAGATAAGATAACATAGCCAGAATCACAAAAAACTGGAACACTGACAATAGCCCCAATAATACTCATAGCTAATTGAGGTCTTGTATCTCCAACAGTTCGCAACACAACTTCTGCCATTCTCAGCGCAGCTCCAGAACGCTCTAGGATAACACCTATAATCGTACCAAAAGCAATCACAAGTCCAATACTACCCATCAATCCACCAAAACCATCATTTACTGTTCCCGCTACATCTGTTAAGGGAATACCAGCTAAAATTGCTAAGCCAAAAGCGGCTATTAACAATGATAAAAATGGATGCAATTTTAACTTAGCTGTTGCAAAAACAATAAACAAAACAGCTAAAGTTATTAATATTAATAATCCAATTCCCGTCATAACTTTCCTCCTTACATATTTTTATAAAAGTGTACAATGTTCTTTGTTTGCTCATAAAGCAAACTTTTCGCTTGGACTACACTTTGTTCTAACGTGATAGGATAATGAACAATCGAAAAACATCCCGAGAATGCTTCTCGTAATTTATCCATATCACCTTTTAAACTACCTGATATTAAAATAGTTGGTACATCATACTTATTCGCCATATTTGCTACGTAGCTTGGAGCTTTACCATAATAAATTGTCTGTTCATCTGTTTGCCCCTCTCCAGTAATGACTAAATCGGCATGTTTAATTGATTGTTCTAATTGAATAGCCTCAGAAACTAATTTAGCTCCTTGGACTAAATCACTTTCTAATGCTAACAATGCAAAACCTATTCCTCCAGCAGCTCCCGCGCCTGGAAGGTTCTTTATATCTTTATCTAATATATTTTCGATAATAGTGCCAAATTTATTTAGAGCTTCGTCATAAGTTTTAGTTTGACTTTTTGTTGCTCCTTTTTGTGGACCATATACATAGCTCGCTCCTGAACTTCCACATAATGGATTATTTACATCACAAGCAACACTTATATGAATGCCCTCTAACCGTTTATCGATGGTGCTAAAATTAACAGCATCTAATTCGAATAAGTCTTTTCCATAAGGACCAATCTCTTTTCCTTGTTTATCATATGCTTTCATACCTAATGCCATAAGCATCCCTAATCCACCATCGTTTGTCGCACTTCCTCCTAGGCCAATAACAAAGGACTTGCACCCTTTATCTAATGCGTTGATCATAACTTCCCCAACTCCATAAGATGTTGTATGATCAGGGTTTCTTTTTTCTAGTGGGACTTGGGAGAGTCCTGAAATATTAGCCACCTCAATAATTGCGGTGTTTTCATCAATGATTGCATATGAAGTGTTTATCTTTTTTCCTAAAGGGCCAGTACAGGTAATTGGGATTCTCCCACCCTTTTGAACACTTAATATTGAATCTAGCATCCCCTCCCCTCCATCAGACATTGGCTTTAAAGTAATATGACAGTTAGTAGTTAAATCCTTAATTGCTCTTTCAATTGTTTCAGCTACTTCAAAGGAAGTTAAACTTCCCTTGTAAGAATCAGGTGCAATAACTACATTCATATGAGGCCTCCTAATCCATGTATATATATTATTCTATCAATTATGTTAGCGCTTTCAATTGTGTGAAGAGATGATATTCACTTTGAAATTAAAGACCTTTTTTGTGCATTCGTACAATCAGCCCTGTCTTTCCCTAATAATTTTAAGGAGCATTGCATCTTCAAATTGACGTGGATCTAATTTTGTTTTTCTTTTTATTTGTTCTAAACGATAAAAAAGTGTATTTCGATGAATGTGAAGGATACTTGCGGTTTCTTTTATGGAGAAGCTGTTATTAAAATACACATCTAATGTTGTTAAATATTCTTCACCTAATGTAGATAAGCGCTTCTCATATTTTGTACAAATGCTTGTATATTCTTCTGCCGCAATTGAAACTAGTAGTCTTTTTAACTCCCACCGCTCACTAAAAGCTATCGTTTCACTGTTTTCTGCAAAGGTTAAAGCTTGTTTAGCTTGAAAGTATGATAAACGGATACCTGAAACACCATATTCAAGGTCTCCAACACCTATCTTCAACTCATGAAAAAGTCTCCTTTTTAAATATTTAACTAAAAATTCTATACGTTTGAAGGAAGATGGAATAGCAATAATAACCTCTTCAGTTAAAAAAGGGAGAACAAATAAAGAATTTATACTTTGCTTTTTCAATTCTTGTCGTATAGTTTCTATCTCTTTTTGAACATGGGTTCCTATCAAAACAAGAACACGCCAATATTTTCCTGGATGAACGTTTAATGTATAAACTGCTTCCTTTTCTAATTCTTCCTTTTGAAATCCCTGGGGATGCAATAATTTTTGTAACCAGGAGTTCCATTGTCTTTCATGAAACCGTGCTTGTCTCTGTAAATAAATTTGTTCGAGCACAATTTCCACAGATGCTCGAATGAGTCCAGATACTTTTGTAACTTCTTTAGGTCGTCCACTGACACCTACGACTCCCTTTATAGTGTTTTGGTGCATAATGGGTAAGTTCACGCCTTTTTTTGTTCCCGGATAATCATCGATATTATAATCATCTAAAGTAACATCCATTCCTGTCTCAATCACTTGAATAGCTCCCAGATGTGTTGTATTTATTCGGTTTTTGTCTGTACTCGAAACAATTATCCCTTCAAGATTCATAATGTTAATATCTACATCTGTATATTTTGTAACTTCCTGGATGACTTTTTGGCCTAATTCTTCTGTAATGTCCATATCGTTATAATCTCCTTTTTCTATAATTATTGCTTATATTTATCCTAAACGAAGGATTAACCTTATGAATAAGCTAGATATAAAAACACACCCTTCAAAGAATGAATTCTTTAAAAGGTGTGTTCCCTCTACACGCCGAGCTCACCACAACCACAATCATGCTTTTCAAAATGATATTCTTTGTATAATTTACTTTGCTTACTTTCTACATCCATTTCATAAACCTTGACTAAAGGGGCGATATCTAAATCAGCGTAATACTCAGCTTGCTCATCAATGCAATCAGTACATCCGATTCGAAAGGTGTTCATTTGATGGACGAAATCCATATGTTCACAAACATCAAAGGTAACCGCAAAATAGACAAGAGACATATAATCCCCTCCAAAAAGTTTGTAAAAATATTATATAGAGTTATTTTCGTTTTCTCAACTAAATAAGGAAATATAAGGAAAGGGTATGGTTTCATCAATGCGGACACAAAATATGCCTACCCTTTAAACGTTTTTCTTGCACTTTCTATCCTTTCCCCTACCATATAATAGACAACAAAACTTTAAAAAGGAGTTTTACTTCATGCAAGACATTTATTTACGGGCGATAGAAATGGAAGACATTCCATTTTTGCATACATTGTTTAACCATCCGGACATTATGGCCTATTGGTTTAGTGAGCCTTATCATACGAAACATGAATTAGAAGAGCAATTCAAGAAGAAAAATGAACATTCGCGTTTATTCATCATCACAAATAACGAAAAAGAAAATATCGGGTTGATCGGCTTTTATGGAATTAACCAAAGACATCGTCACGCCGAATTTGCGATTGCCCTTGATCCGGACCACCAAGGAAAAGGCTATGCATCAAAAGCAACTAAACTCGTTTTAGATTACGCCTTTTACATCTTAAATTTGCGGAAAATCTATTTAATCGTTGCCGATACCAATGCAAGGGCCCACCATATTTATGAAAAAGTAGGCTTTGAAATCGAAGGGCGCCTAACGGAACATTATTTTATTAATGGGACTTACGAAGACGCCATTATGATGGGACTTTTCCGAAAAGATTATTTGGAAAATAGATAGGCTAGAGTTGTCCAGCGAATATTTCTCCATCAAAAAACAGTGTTCTCCCCTTTCACTCAAAGGAAGAACACTGTCTATTTTTATGTGATTAGCTTTTTAAATGTTCTAATACAGCGTCATAATCGGGATGGGTACCAACTTCTGAAACATATTCTGCATAGGTGACAACATCATTTTCATCAATCACAAATACAGACCGAGCTAAAAGGCGCAATTCCTCAATTAAGACACCGTAATTTTCACCGAAGTTTGCATCGCGATAATCGGATAAAACTTCGAGGCCCTTAACACCTTCTGTCTCACACCAACGGCCTTGGGCGAAAGGCAAGTCCATACTTACAGTAAGTACGGCAACATTATCTAAATTGTCTATTTCCTCGTTAAATCGTTTCGTTTGATCCGAACAAACACCTGTATCTAAGGATGGGACAACACTGATTAATTTTTTCTTACCTGCATAATCGGCTAGGGAAACTTCTTCCAAAGCATTATTTAACACCGTAAAATCTGGTGCCTCCTCACCTACTTGAACGGGATTACCTACTAATGTCACTGGATTTCCTTGAAACGTCACTTGGACCATAACTCATCCCTACCTTTCATGAATATAATAACTTCTACTTTTAGTATGGGACATAAAAAAGGAAATGTCTACATGTTTTACGGGTGAACCTTTAGCAAAATCCTAATTCATCTCTTCCCACACCTTTGAAAAGATATACTTTTCCATTTCAAAATAGACATCCATACTGCCATAAATGATGGAGCAATCATGTCTAAATCACAATACTCACTCTCCTCTGGTAATTGAAGGGACGGTATTTCTATACGGCCGTCTTCTTTAATAATAGGGATTCCTTGGCCATTTTCACTGGATTCCGGCCTCTCTTTACTAAAGATAAGGCTCTGTTAAAGTTTGTTGTTGGTATTTGATATTTCGAAACACACGTTCCAAAATGGAGATATCAATATAAAGTTGGTGGTGACAGTGAGAGCAACTGATATTCTTAAAGCCATTCAATAACTAAATCCAGCAGAAAAAGGAAGGGATATTTATCAATTCAAGTCTGATGGAAAGGTTCGAGTAAAGGGGTTATACATATTCAGAACGTCAATAACTACCACCGACGGCTAAAGGGTGGATGCACCGATTTAATGGAGTTGCGACCAAGTATTTAAACAATTACCTTGCTTGGTTTCAGGTCTTGGAAAGTATCCATCACCAAAGAAATGAAATTACAATGAATGACTTGATTATTAAAGGAAATTTGCTGCAAAATTATGAAACTTACGATACAATTAGGTTAACCAAATTTGTCGTATAAACACTGATGATTAATTAACTAACGTGTCATACAGGGGGATTTTGGATGAGACAAGTTATATTAGTACCACACCAGTTAAAATATGCGAAAGAAATGTCAATTTTATCTTCAACTCCACAGGTAAAGGATGCTTTAGGTCTTGAAGAAGAACACACAACATTGGAAGGAACCATAGACTTTATTGAATTTATTATTGAACAAGAAAAATTAGGAAAACAATATTCAAGGTGTATATTAAATGAAGACGAGAAACTTATCGGGGTTATCACTCTTAAAGATATTGATAGAGTAAACCGAATATGCCATATAGGTACTTGGATAGGTCATCAATATTGGGGGAAGGGATATAATCAATTAGCAAAGGCAGAAATACTTAACACCGCATTTAGTGAATTGAATTTAGATTATGTATTCGCTGGAGCGAAAGTCGACAATATACGTTCTCAAAAAGCACAAGAAAAGTTACCTTATATTACCTTATTTGTAGAAAATGATTTCCCAGAGGAACACAAGAAATTAGAGTCTCAAACGAATTCAAAGTGTTTTTTAAATGTTATTGAAAAAGAAAAGTTTTTATCTTGGTATAATAAATCTATGTGAATTGATCATTAAACATAAGGGTTGTTTAGCCGAATAAGACATTATCAAAAAATAGGACCTCCAATATTTGGAAGTTCTATTTTTTTATCTATACAACAATGAACTTTAACAGAGCCAAAGATAAAAATAATAGCAACCACAGTAACAAGCAGAATGAGCAAACCTATTTTCCTCACGGATAGCCTCCTTTGTCATTTAAACAAATTGCCGAGTATTCTTGATTGCTTATTATACCATATGTTTTAAGGGTATTACTTCGATTGTTGGCACCTTCGAAAAAAGTCATTGCTGGAGTAAACTTATTTTATTTTTTTGCGGGAAGTTTACTTGAATAATGACCTTGAAGTAAGATAAAGCTCTTTTTCATGCGTAAGTTTACTTCAAAGGCACTCTCGGAGTAAGATAAAACTTTTTTTCGTGCCTAAGTTTACTTCAAAGCCACTCTTGGAGTAAGATAAAATTTTTTTCGTACCTAGGTTTACTTCAGATACACTCTTGGAGTAAAGATGGACATATTTTTTCTGCTAAGCTTACTTAGGAAGGCACTTTGAAGTAAGGTTACATGAAATTTTATTGCTAAGCTAATTTTAAAACACTGTTTCAAGTAAGGTACATGTGCCTCCTGTGTAAACTCACTTCATAGATAACTTTAAAATAAAACCATTCTTCCTTAGAACAATATGAATAACTTTTGCCTATCCACAAACTAAATATCAACTATTAATCAAATTTCACTAAAATACCAGGACCTAGCTCTTTTGAGTTGAACAATAACTCAAAGCCGTTTTCTCGCTCTGGTATAACGTATTCAACTATCCCTTTTATTTTCCCATCAGCAACACCTCTCAAATACCCTTCATCTAGTCCAACACTTTCTAATATCTCCACTTGTTCAGGCTTATAAGTCTCATCCCCATCGAGAAGGAGGAAATTTTGTTCCGGATTCATTTCATAAGCAGAAGAATCTAAAATTTCAAAGGTAAATTCTATGGCAATATTTTTCATCCCACTCTCTGGGTCAGGGAGACTGCTGTCTACCTGATTTGCATAAAAATCTAGAACAAACGATTCTGGACTTTCTCCTTCTTTTAACTCATATAAATAACCTTCTATGCTGACGTAATCAATATCTTCTTGATTTGTCTCTTTATCGTTTTCCGCATCCTTAGCTTCTGATACTACAATATCTCCTTCTGTTGCATGAATTTCTTGTTCGTTATGAGCATCTGTAGCCGTTTCTATTTTAGGCGCAACCTGAATCATGGTATATATAAATAACGAAGCTAATAAAAGGGAGGTGATAGCTCCTACCCATTTCAGTCTTTTTTCAACAACCTTTCTATTGGAAATTGTCCCCCTTATATTTTGAGATGCTCTTTGACTAAACTTTTTACTTATCGCCTTGGTCTTTGTAGTAGTTCTTATAAATGAAATTACTAATATTAGGATTTGCCCGTTTTCATTCATGAAATATTGGCAATTAGTTAAAACCAATCTATTTAAAAGTTGTATATCAATATTTTCTATTTGAGTCTTTACCACTTGGAATATTAGAGACTTTTAAAGTCATTGTTTATACACGCAGTCCTATTATTCAGATTATATGCAATAAAACGAAAATTGTAAACGTTCTTTTAAGATTGTACTCCAAACAAAAAAGCCTATACAAAAATGTATAGGCGTTCATTGGCAATCGGAATGACAGGACTTGAACCTGCGGCCTCTTGCACCCCATGCAAGCGCTCTACCAAACTGAGCTACATCCCGTTATATATCATTTTTAAAAAGAATGGCTATTTGTAAAAGAGCTCCTTCTGGCCAATTCCATGGTTATTATAACATAAAAGGAGAAATATTTCTCGTCATACACAAATCCTTTAGAAAAAAGGACCTCCCGCTATATTGGAACAAGCTTTTTATCCAGAGCTGAATAAAATTAACTAGATCAAAAAAGAACATTAATACTTTTTTATCATTATGGAATTCAAAGTGTATTTGTAAGTTTTTCTATGATACGGTTAAAATGTACATTCGTTTAACTAAACATAAAGGGTGAAAATATGAGAAAATCTAGCATAATTATGATCATTCTTTTTCTAAGTAGCATTTTTATGATTGGCTGTAGTGATAGTAATAACGAAAGCGAGCAAGGAAACATTGATAAAAACGAGGTAAATAATATTGAAGATAGTGGGCTAAACAACGAATCAGATGAAGAGAACGCCCAGAATAATAATAAAGACAATGAGAATGAAGAAGAAAAAGGAGCCAAAGCTGATTATGATGTAAATGTTATGCTTAATGGGAAGATGACTTATGAGGACAATGTATTGACGGTGGAGGGTGA
>DATGRX010000040.1:0-6620 GCA_035303185.1 Bacillota bacterium | reverse complement strand
CCTAATAATTGTCCCTTTAATGTGTATGTTGTTGTGACAAGTCCTGAAAGTTCTTTAATCTTACCAAGATCATGTAAAATAACTCCAGCATAAAGTAAATCTTTATTTAATTGAGGATATAACTCTTGAATATTTCTTGCTAGTTCCAACATGCCAACGATATGATGTGCTAATCCTGAAACATATTCATGATGATTCGAAACCGCTGCTGGATATGTAAGTAACTCTTCGCGATATTTCTCAACGAATGCGCGGACAATCCTTTGAATGTTTGGATTTTGTATCTCAAAAATCGTTTCATTAATTTTTTCCATTAGCTGTTCTTTTGGTATCGGTGCTGTTTGAATAAAATCTTGAACATTTACACCATCTGTTTGCTGTTGTGGTCGAATCGCTTGGATTGTTAATTGTCTCATCCCACGAAACTCAGTAATTCTACCTGTAATTTTTACGATTTTTTCTGGAACAAACATAGTTTCATCTTCTAGAGTTGCATCCCAAATTTTCGCTTCTATTTCTCCGGTTTTATCTACTAAAATGAGCGTTAGAAAGGGTTTCCCATTACTTGTCGTGCCTTTTGACACATTTTTCACTAATAAAAACCCCTCAAAGGAACTTCCGACTTTATATTGATTGATTCCTGTTTTCAAGCGCCTCTACTCCTTTCAAACATATAATTTCCTCTGCTTTAAAATGTTCAATCACTTCTTGCTTACACGTAAACAGTAAAATTTGTTTTCCTTTTGCAATGTTTTTTATGATACGAGTCATGCGTGATAATCGATGTTCATCAAAATGGACAAAAGCATCGTCTATCATAAAGGGTACACGATGCTCATCGCTAATCGTTTCACCAATGGCAAGTTTTAATGAAACATACAATTGTTCAATCGTACCTCGAGATAATTGTTCAACTGTAAATCGGTGACCCTTATTCGATTGTACAGAAAAACTTTTATTTTCGGAAGGGGCAAAAATATGTTCATACTTTCCTGCTGTAATTTCCATAAAAAATTGTTCCATACGTTCAATGACATCGAACAAATACTTTTTCTGGTACGTATCCTTAGCTTGCTTTAACATATCTTCAGCTACTTTTAATGTTGCCCATTCTTTTGCTAATTCTTTTAGTTTCCCTTTTTGTAATGAAAATTCATGCATAGCCTTTGAATAAGTTTCAGACGTTTCTAAGTTTGTTAGCTGACTACTAATCGCGGCCTGTTCATTTCGCACGTCTTCTAACTGTTTACTTAATGTTTCTAATTGCTCATCATATTTATCGATCTTGTGTTGTAATTCATCAGCATCTAATTCTTTTATATTAAGGGCAGAAATTTCTTCTTCTGTAAAAACGAGGTTCAATTGGGACCCTAAACCTTTTAAGTCCTGTTTTAATTTCTTTTTCTCTTCATAAGTTTTTTTCTGTAGCTCGAATTCTTCTCTAGACTTTACTTTTGCTATTTCAAACAATTCATTCCTTTGATCAAAATAATGGTTTTGTTCAATTTTCAAGTCCTTTCTCTTATTTGTCAACTCGGCAATTTTTTCCTGACGATCAGATATTCGTCTAGAAAATTCATCGTCTTGTTTCAGCCGATTTCTTAAATGCTTAAAATGTTCCTCGGTTATTTTTACGGGTCGTTCTTGAAAAACAATTTCATAAATTTCTTTCATTTCTGCTACAATCTCTTCTCGTGCTCTTTTTTCCCTGGAAGCAATCCTTTCTTGTTCTTTAATTTCATTTTTCATCGTCAAAAGATTTTGCAAATGTGTATAAACATCCGGCCAATGAATCACTTCAAGATGATTTAAAAAAGGGTATTTTTTCCTTTGTTCATGAAGTTTCCTTTGAAAAATATGTTCTCGATTTTCCAAAGTTTCTAAGCTATTTTTAGCATCCTGCAAATCTCGTTGATATCCATCATATCTATCCTCAAGTCTCTGAATCATCCGCACAATACTATCGTCTTCTTCTAAAGCTTGTTCGATTTGTAGTATCTGTTCAATTGATATTATTTGATTATCTATCGATGGATCATCCGAAAAATAAAATAAATGTTCTGTCTGTGCAAGAGAACGTTTATTAAAGAAATATTGGGTAACACCAAAAATAAAAATGACTAAACTTAGGTTGTACATCCAAGATATATCACCGATAAAACCAATAACAGCAAGGAAAAGAGCAATTATAATAGATCCGATTAACGTTTGAAAATACGTTTTTTCCTTTTGTCGTTGATGTTTTTCCCATTTTTTTCTTTGTACTAAAGCCTCTTGCTTCTGTTTTTTTGCTTCATGCTCCTTAATTCTTTGCCTATATTGTTGGCGTGTTTTATCGGGTAATAGGTTTGTCTCTGCTTGGCGAAGTTCTTCTGTAACCTCTGAAATTTGTTTTTTTAAACTTTCTAAGGTTCGTTCAATCGAGATGCGTTCCTGCCTGAAATGTTCTGCCTTAGACTGTAATTCTCTCCATTCATTTTCAACATAAAAGGGAAGGAATAATTCGTTTAAATCGTGAAAAGATAGGTCCAATTGTAAATCTAATAATCTATCCTTTACTTCTTTCGTTTTTTCTTGAACGTGTAAGGATGCATCTTTCTCGTTTTTCTTATGATCTAAATACTTGTATTCTTTCGTTAAAACGGCTTGTACTTTTTCATAAATAGATGGTGAAAATAAAGTTTCCTCTACTTCTTGAATCTCTTCTTCTAAATCTTTAATATCAGTATGTATCACCTGAAGCTTTGTTTCAATAGGAGTTAACTCTTTTTCAATTTCTGCCAAACGTTTTTCTCCGTTTTCTGGAAAAGGAACTTCATTTGGATAATCTTTCAACTTTTCCTTCGTCATAAAGTAGTTTGATATCGTTTGAAAGTTAGTTAATCGCTTATTTTTCTTTGCCCGCTTCTTTTTAAGCTTTTTTATTTGCTCTTCTAAAGCTTTGAATTTTCCTTGTAATTCTTTCTGTTTATTCCGCTTCGTCTCATAAGAATTAATTTCCTTTTTTATTTCAAAAAGATCTTTTTCCTTAGTTTCTAATGTAGATAGTTGCTTATTGATTTCTGGAACACTTCCATAAGGCTTAAATAAATTTTCCCTTTGTTGTGTAAGTTTTCGCTCTACATCATAAATATTGCTATAGCCGGTTAAGCCAATATTTAACAATACTTCTCCGAGATTTTTATCTTGCATTAAATAGATATTTGCTAAATCTGTTGATGCAAAGGAAAAAACCGCTTCATAAATTGATTGATCCATCCCTTTTAAATATTCACGCAACCAATTTTCATCTCGCTCATTATCATTTTCAAAATAACAAACAGCAGCCCCATTTCTTATCCCATCCATACGCTCAATCATAAACGAACCAAATTGCTCATCCACTATGTATAAACGCCCACCCATTCGGCTACTACCAACCGGATAATAAAACTCTCTTTTCCTAGGTGGAAGACCAAAAAGCATAAACAAGATAAATTGTTGAAGCGTTGATTTTCCTGTTTCATTCTCACCAAAAAAACAAACAAGATTAGTTGTGCCAAAATCAATTTCCTTATCAATCCAATAACCGAATCCATAAATATGTGCCCGCTTTATTCGCATATACTCACTCCTTCCCTATTAAACTTTTTAAAATCATCTGTTTTGCCTGTTGTTTGATCTCTTCCTTCTCCTCATCATCTAATCGTTCTAAGAACTTTCTTCCCTGTCTATGATTAAACAAGTCTTCAACACTTTGGTGAACATCGATTATTTCATATTCATGAGCAAGTTGAGCGATGAAATGCTCTCCAATAGCTAACGACTCCACAACATACTCTTCTATTTTCACTGAATAAATATATTGCCATTCCTTTTGCTTAAGAGATTGTTCATGAATAACATCTAAAAAGTCATCTAATTCTGGACCATGTTCAATTATTAATTGCTCATCATTTTTAATAATTAATTGTAAAAGTTGTGGTTTTTTTGACTGGATGTTAATTAGCTCTTCCAAGACTTTTTGCTGTGCTTCATAAAGATCCTCACAATTAGCCAAATCTAAAAACATGGATGTAAATTCAATTGCATGTAATGGCATAAAATCTAAGGATACTTCCGCTTCATCCATAACGACGTAATAACAACCTTTTTCCCCAGACTCATGAATATGTCGCCCTTGAATATTTCCCGGATAAACTATATATGGATTTTCATGGAGAATTTCTCGCTTATGAATATGTCCTAACGCCCAATAATCAAAGTGCTTCCTCTGTAAATCCCTTATTTGAAAAGGAGCGTACACATCATGATCCACATTCGATTTTAAACTTCCGTGTAACATGGCAATGTGAAAAGGGATCTCTTCATCAACAAGTTCAAAATCAATCGCTTTATTTCTTTTGATCACCCGTTCTTCATAACTAAAACCGTAAATATTTGCTAACCTCTTACCATTACGATAATAAGCAAAATGAGTAATTTCTTCTGATGGAAATATATGAACATTTCCTGGAAAAGAAAACATCTCATCATGGGTCATTTCATAATCATGATTTCCATAAGATAAAAAAACATCTATATCATGTTTTTGCAATGTTTCAAAGGCTTGTCTTAATTTAACTTTAGCTTTTAAACTTTGAATATTTTCATCAAAAATATCTCCAACGAGTAAAATAAAATCAACTTGCTTATGGATCGCAAGCTCAACTAAATTGTTTAAGGAGACATATGTACTTTCTAGGATATCATCAAAGACGTGTTTAGGTGCCGTTGATAACCCTTGAAATGGGCTATCAATATGTAAATCTGCAGCATGTAAAAAGGAAATTTTCTTCAATGCTCTCACTCCTTCCCTAGCTTATGTTTATTGTAGCAAAGAGAAAATGGGAATGCACGTTCGCCCCACTTTTTTATGGCTAAGCTAGGATATGTGATATAATTAATTATAAATATAAGGAATTTCTAATGAGGAGGAGCTTTATGAAAACGTATACATTAACAGTGTTTGAAAAAGACGGAACAACGACATTAGATGAGACATTTGAAGCAAGTAATGATGAAGAAGCTAAAGAAATTGGGATTGCTAAACTTAGAGAAAAAGATCTTGAACATAAAACCCATCGCTGTGTATCTCAAGATGCGAATTTAATTTTATTTCAAAGATAAAAGACAGGATTCACCTTCACGGAATCCTGTCATTCTTATCCTTACTTTCCTTTAAACTGTGGAGTTCTTTTTTCGATAAAGGCTTGAACACCTTCAACGTGATCTTCCGTTTGCCGGAGCTCCCATTGATTTTCCCGTTCTTTTTGTAAATAGGCTTGCAATTTTGGAAGCTTTTGTTCATGATATGTTAACTTCGTTGCAAGCATTGCTTCCATGGGAGAATGACTTAATGTCATGATGAGATTATCAGTGGCTACCTTCACATCATCAGCAACAAGATCGACAAGGCCCAGATTATAAGCATCTTCGCCAGTGACTTGTTTCCCACTCCAAATAAACTGTTTCGCACCTTGAGTACCTAAACGCTCTTGTAGCCAAAAGTGACCTCCACCATCTGGAGCAAGTCCAACTCCTAAAAATAACATACCTAATTTAGCTTCTGCTTCCGTTATAACATAGTCAGCAGCTAAAGCTAGACTTAATCCTAATCCTGCAGCTGGACCGTTAATCGCAGAAATAATAAGTTTCGGCATCATGTACAGTTTCGTAACGATTTTTTCAATTGTTTCCATGACTTCTTCAAATACCTTACGATCCGTAAATTCATTCAACATTTCCATATCTCCACCAGAACTAAAGGCAGGACCTTCACCAGTGATAACAACGATACGATTATCATTTGTTGAAACGGCCTCAACCGTTTCAAGTAATTGATCTAACATTGCTTTATTTAGCGCATTATACGTATTCGGACGGTTTAAATAAATGTAAGAAACATTATTTTCCTGTTTATATCTTACAACATTCATTGACACATCCCCCCATGGCTAATTATGTTGTTGATGCATATAAGCCTTCTAATGGAGCTGTTATAATTTGGCTAATTTCTCCAATTTTATCATGTAAAACTTGCTCAGTTTCGATTAAATGTGATATAGATTCGTTTTGCTGAATTTCTGTTGCAACATCATTCGCTTCTTTGGCTTCTGCTTCTGTAATTTGTACACCTTGCATTTGCTTTTCTTGTAAAGTTACTTGTGTTTGACGAAATTTATCAAATAAAGCCTTTGATGTTTCATCAGCCATCACCTTTTCATAGGCATCCTTTACATTGGCAAACTCTTCACTTTTCTCTATCGCATTCGCTAATTTTTGTGCATTTTCATTTACTTTACTCAAATATTTTCCTCCTTTATTCATCTGTCTTTACTATAACAAAGCTCATCTATCATGTATACTCTTATCAAAGATAAATTTAAAAAAGGTGAATGTCACATGCTAAAAAACTTACGAAAACTCTTTCCATCTATACAAGTACAACAAACTTACATGACTACAAATGGGGATTATCATTGGTACGTCACTAAAGAAGGATCATTTATTCGTATCGCCAAAGACGATATGACGGAAAAGGACAAAATACTTTTAGACACTTTTCTACAGCCTATAAAAAGCGCTTTACCAATCCAAAC
>DATGRX010000039.1:0-9476 GCA_035303185.1 Bacillota bacterium | reverse complement strand
GAGCATGAAGTGATTTTTCAGCAGAAGCGAAAAACAATTGTAACCGCTGGAAGGCTCGTTCCTGAAAAAGACCAAAAGACATTAATCAAAGCTTTTGCGGAGGTAAAGAAGCGCCAACCTGTAAACCTAATTATTTTAGGGGAAGGGGCTTTAATAAAAGAGCTACAAGAAAAGGCTAGAAAACTTCAGGTTGAAGAGGATGTACACTTTTTAGGCTTTCAGGAAAACCCATATAAATATTTTAAACGAGCCGATGTGTTCGCCTTATCTTCTGAGGCAGAAGGGTTTGGTCATGTGCTCGTTGAAGCTCTAGCAACGGAAACGTTAATCGTTTCTACAAATTGTAAACCTGGTGCAGAGGAAGTATTACAAAATGGGAGATACGGCCTTATCACTCCAGTAGGTGATGCAGAAACGATGGCCGACCAATTAGAAAAGGCACTTACGATGTCAACAGAAGAAAAGATCCGCCGTCAGCAAGAAGGTCTCTATCGAGCGAAGGAATTTTCAGCTGAAACAATTGTCCGACAGTATGAACGAGTCTTTTTGGAAACAATAGGAGCTGATGAATGAATGGCTAAGAAGCAGCGGGTCGTCCATATGACAACGGTGCATCATCCGACAGATCCGCGCATTTATCATAAACAGTGTAAATCTTTAGCGAAAGCAGGTTTTCAAGTATACTATATTGCAAAAGATGATGAATCTTTAGAGGATATTGAAAATATTCAACATATTCCAGTAAAACAATACGGAAATCGCATAAGTCGCATGATTTTCGGCTCAATTTCAGCATATCGAAAAGCCAAAAAACTAAAGGCTGACATTTATCATTTTCATGATCCAGAACTAATGATCGTTGGTGCATTGTTGAAAAATAAACATAATACAGTTATTTATGATGTCCATGAAGATTATGTGACAAGTATTTTGCAAAAGGATTATTTGCCGAAGTTTTTAAGACATATATTTGCAAAAGTATATACATGGATGGAAAAATTATTTATCACAAAAATGGAACTTAGTTTAGCGGAAAAATACTATTATAATCTTTATAAACGTGGCGAATTAATTTTAAATTACCCCCTTTTAAATGAAAACTTTCTAACAAAGAATCGAAAAAAGGAGAAAATAGAGCCGAAGTTATTGTATACTGGCAATGTTACCGAAGATCGGGGAGCACTTTTTCATGCGGAGATTCCAGCTATTCATAATGAAGTCTCGGTTCATTTTATCGGAAAATGCCCGAAGGAATTATCTGAAAAAATGTATAACCAAGCAAAGGGTCATGAAGAGCGCATTCATATTGAAGGAATCGATCGATTCGTTGAAAAAGAAGATATTGATCGAAAGTATGAAGAGCGTGAGTGGCTGGCAGGGATAGCCCTTTTTCCGCCAACCGATCATTATATGCAAAAGGAACTCACAAAGTTTTTTGAATATATGAATGCTGGTTTACCGATTATTTGCTCAAACTTTCCTGTTTGGCAAGAGTTTATCGAAACTTATGAGTGTGGGATAGCTGTTGATCCATATGATCATGTCGCTATCAAACAGGCGATTACATATTTGCTTGAGCATCCCGATAAAGCTAAGCAAATGGGGGAAAAAGGTAGACAAGCCGTCATGAATGAATTAAATTGGCAAGAGGAAGCAAAGAAGCTTATCTCTTGGTATGATAAAATATTAAAGAATAGGACTGTTTCCCATTGATGACATATGAAGAAAATCTTGTGTCAGTCATCACACCCGCATACAATGCAGCAAGATTTATCGCAGAAACGATTGAATCTGTTCAAGCTCAAACTTATGAAAATTGGGAAATGATTATCGTTGATGACTGTTCACAGGATGAAACAAGGTCTATTATTAAAAAATATCAAGCGCAAGATGAGCGTATTCATCTCATTGAACTCGAAGAAAATAGTGGTTCTGCCGTGGCTAGAAATACAGCGATGGATCACGCAAAAGGAAAGTATCTTGCTTTTTTAGATAGTGATGACAAATGGTTACCCGAAAAATTAGCTAAACAAGTCGCATTTATGGAGGAAAAGGATATTGCCTTTTCTTTCACAAGGTACGCTAGGGTCAAGGAGGATGGCTCAGAAACAGCCATTCTATCAAAGGTTCCACCGGTCATTACGTATGATGATTTGATGAAGCAATGTGTCATTGGATGTTTAACCGTCATGCTAGATCGTGAAAAAATCGGTGAGTTAAGAATGGTAAACATCCGAACCCGGCAAGACTATGCCTTTTGGTTAAAGATTTTACGAAAAGGGTATCGTGCCTACGGTATCCCTGAAGTGTTAGCCCATTATCGTTTGGTTGAAGGGTCAATTTCAAGTAATAAAATTCAAGCAGCGAAACGTAATTGGTACGTATATCGTCATATCGAAAAGCATCACTTTTTACGGGCTAGTTGGTATTTTACGAACTATGCCTTACGTTCAATATTTGATGTTATACGTCATAAATTCGCTAGGAAAAAAGAGTAACAAAAATTAGGCGGTGTCTTTTTTGAAAACATATTTACAAGACTTATTGAGACGAAAAGATTTACTAATATATTTAGTGAAATCAGGATTAAAAGCTGAACATCGAAATAGTTATTTAGGATATTTTTGGTGGTTACTTGACCCATTGTTAAGTGCTGCCGTTTATTACTTTTTAATTGTGCTCGTTCTCGGAAGAGGAGGGCCAGATTATCCCGTGTATTTAATTACGGGATTAATTCTTTGGCGTTGGATGAGTTCTTCGATTAATTCATCAGCGAACTCTATCTTGCGCTACAGTTCGATTATAAATCAAGTATATTTACCAAAATCGATATTTCCATTGTCTTTTTCGATTACCCAATTTATTAACTTTTTATTCGGGTTAGTCGTTATCTTTATCTTTTTAATTATTTTTGGTGTTCCACCAAGTTGGAATATGCTTTATTTACCAGTAATATTGTTCGTTGTTTTTACGTTTGTATTAGCGATCGGTTTAATTTTAGGCTTTTTTACGATATTTATTCGGGATATTGAAAATATTTTGACCCATATTATTCGAGTGTTTTTCTACGGGTCACCAATTATTTGGCAGGATCGAGAAATTCCAGAAAAGTATCAGTTCATCGTTGATTTTAACCCAATCGCTAAAATTGTTACTTCGTTTCGAAATATAATGATGTATCAAAAACCACCTAATTTAACAGATTTAGCTATTATTTTCGTGATTTCCGTCATTGTGATCGTGTTTATGTTGTTTTACTATTATAAAAACGAACACAAAATTATTAAAGCATTATAAAAGAGGGTTTATTCATGGATAAACAAAAGACAAGCGAAGAAGTTGTTGTCGCAAAAAATATCGGTGTTTCTTTCCGAACGGATCGAACGAATGATGATATTAAATCACGTTTAATTAATCTGTTTTCAAGAAAGAATAAAGAAGAGGAAAAGAACAAGCCGAAAGAAGTATGGGCATTAAAGGACATTTCCTTTACTGGATATCAAGGGGAGATTCTCGGCATTATTGGTTCAAATGGTGCTGGGAAGACGACCTTGAGTAAAATTATTACAGGCATTTTAAAGCAAGATAAAGGGACGATGCATGTTGACGGAAAGGTCACGGCATTATTTTCCTTTGGCATGGGCTTTAACCGAGAATTATCAGGCCGTGATAATGTATATTTAAATGGAATGATGCTCGGAATCGATAAAGATATAATTGATGAATATTTCGAAGCGATTCATGAGTTTTCTGATCTCGGAGATTTTATCGACCAGCCGATGAAATACTATTCAAGCGGAATGCGGGCAAGACTCGGGTTTAGTGTAGCCTCCCATTTAGAGCCAGAAGTGCTTATTTTAGATGAGGCGTTAAACACAGGAGACGCTCGTTTTAGCCGAAAAGCTGCCGAGAAAATGAAGGAACTCGTCAAGCGTGCGAAGATGGTCATTATCGTAACCCACAGTTTGAGGTATGCCCGACGAAATTGTGACAGACTCATGTGGATCGATAAAGGTAAGGTGCGAGAAATCGGTGATCCGAAAGAAGTTGTTAAAAATTACCGTGCAAGTGTACCAAAACGACCGAGACGAAGACGAAGAAGTTTAGAGCTGAATCGAACGGAAACGGAAGTTAAAGATAATGTCGTCATTAAAGCTGAAAATGTCGGTGTCTATTATCCATTAGACACGGGACCTTTTTGGGCACTCAGAAATTTAAACTTTGAAATAAAAGAAGGGGAAGTCGTTGGCATTATCGGTCATAATGGAGCTGGAAAAAGTACGTTATGTAAGGCATTAACGAAAATATTAGCTCCGGATGAAGGAACATTAGAAGTTTATGGTGAAACGTCTTCCCTTCTTGGTTATGGAACGGGTTTTAACCACCAACTAACCGGTCGGGATAATATCTTTTTAAATGCGATGTTACTCGGTATTTCAAAAGAACGAGTGGAGGAAAAATACGAAGAAATTGTTGAATTCTCCGGTATTCGCCGAGCGATTGATAAACCAGTCAAAGAATATTCTAGTGGGATGCGTTCAAGACTTGGCTTTAGTATAGCTGCGATTTTGCAGCCTGATATTTTCATTATTGATGAAGCCTTATCGACGGGAGACTTATCTTTCCGTCAACGGGCAACCGAACGAATTCAAGATATGATGGATCGTGCGAAAGCGGTCGTTATTGTCACCCATAGTATGAATTTTGTCGAAACAGTTTGTACACGAGGGATTTGGATCGAACAAGGCCGTATTCGTTATGATGGCCCGGCTGAAAAGGCGGTTGAAAAATATCGCGAAGCTTCCGGCGTGAAAAAGAAACGTCGCAGGAAACGTAAAAAGAAAAAGGCGTCTAAATCTAAGTAATGGATGAAAGCATGGTGTTTACTCATGATTCAGAAATTAAAAAACATACCTAGTCGAATCATCGACTGGGTATTATATTCTGTCCTAACCGAAAATCAAAAGGAATCCTTAGCGAATTTATTCACTGAGAGACAAAAAGAAAAAATTCGCCAAATTACCGGTTTCGGGAAAAGAAATAAGCAATTAAAGGAAATTGAGCATGTGCGAAATCATTTGTACAGTAAAGGGTTTACCCATCGGGCTTATGATGAGTTAACGGCCATGCTGTCTACTTATACTGATGATGCTTTTATGAAGCGACTTATTCATTGGGAACTTGCTTTATGGCACGTCAATCAAATCACGAAAAAAGATGCGAAAAAATCTTTACATCATTTAGAATTGGCAAAAGAAGGCGAAAAAAATAAAGACCAACTTCGAAGAATTGCCATTATTGAAGCGGAAAACTACTTACTTTTAGAAGAAGATGAAATGGCTGAAGCGATTTTACAAAAGCGCCTCGCTGAAGATCCCCATCCAGATTTATATTTTGGCCTAGCGAATACGAAAAACACGTTGACCGAACGTTTAAAATGGATGAATAAAGTGTTTGCTCATTTTAATCTAGCAGAAATTACATTTGAAACAATTTCTGAACAAACAATTTATGACGATCTACGAACGAAACAGGTAAACCGCCCATCTAAGGACGGTCCAAAAGTTTCGGTCATTTTACCTGCCTATAATGCAGAAGATGGTATTCAAGTTGCGATTGATTCGATACTCAATCAAACGTGGCAAAATATCGAACTCATTATCGTTGATGACTGTAGTACCGATGATACGCTTTCTATCATCCAAGATTATGCGGAAAAAGATGTACGCATTGTTTGGGATCAAACACCGGAAAATAGTGGGCCATATGTTGCGAGAAATATCGGGTTAGCAAAGGCGACCGGGGAATTTGTTACAGTGAATGATGCCGATGATTGGTCTCATGCAGAAAAAATTGAACGACAAGTGACTCATTTAATCGACAATCCTCAAGTTATTGCAAATACGTCAGAACATGCTCGACTAACAGAGGATTTAACTTTATACCGCCGGGGAACTCCCGGTCGATACATTTTTCCAAATATGTCATCACTTATGTTTCGAAAGGATCCAGTACTCGAAAAGTTAGGCTTTTGGGATAGTGTCCGATTTGCGGCAGATGGTGAATTTAAACGCCGTTTATTAAAGGTCTTCGGAAGTAGAGCTTTTGTCGATTTACCAAGCGGGCCACTGTCACTACCAAGACAAAGTGTCAGTTCTTTAACGGGGAGTTCAGCCTTTGGGTATAATGGCTTTTTTATGGGAGCGCGAAAGGAATATGTGGAAAGTGCCGAACTTTATCATGAAGAAGCAGAATCGTTATACTATGCTTATCCGATGGAGAAAAGGCCTTTTCCAGTGCCAAATCCAATGAAGCCATATCAACCAAAAGTTGCCTTTGACGTAATAATTGCGACTGACTTTCGTAAGTTAACTAAAGAGCAAGTAGGGGAATTACGAGAAATATGTGAATTAAACAAGCAAATCGGGCTCATCCAATTATATACGTACGATTTAACGATAGTAGATGGGATGCCTGTAGACGTTCGTTACCTTATAGATGGTGAGAACGTCCATAGGGTTGTCTATGGAGAAAAAGTTCAAACAGATAAACTGTTTATTATAAACCATGAAACCCTTATTCATGAACAAAGATATGTACCAAGTGTCATCACAAAAGATATTCACATTTTTATTACAGAGGAACTCGAAGAAGAAACGTACCGTCAAGCGAAGAAACAGGCAATGAAGTATGGTTTTGAACCTGCCAAATGGCATGCCCTCATTCCTGTTAAAGAAACATTACTGAATCAACAACAAATTGAAATTGCAAATAAGCCATTAGGGAGTTTGCGGTCATATGTCTGAACGAAACGAACGATTGCAATTACTAGCAACCCTTGAAAAAGAATTAAAGAGAGTTCAGCAAGCACATGATGAAACCTATGAACACTTGCGTACCCATGAACGAATTTTCTCAGATATGGAAAATCGAATCACTCGTTTAAAACGAGTAAAGCGCCGCATGATAAAATTCATTCGCTCAATAGGTGCATATGTCCTTGGCAGACGAAATTTGAAGCATTTATATAGTAAATCCTTTAAAATTAAACATGCGATGAATCGACTAAAGCCATATAAGTACTATTTATATGACTTAGGATTTATTGAAGCAACTTTACCTAAGTTACGAAAGAAACTACAAACAACAGAGGATAAATATTTGCGCCGAGCCCTTTTATGGGAGCTCGGTCTTTGGTATGCGAATGAACAATCGAAGTACGGCTCAAGACATTCTTTGCAATATTTATATGAATTTTTAAAAGATGAAACAGATAAAGATTTAATCAGGCGAGCGACGATCTTACTCGTTGAAAACTTACAAAGACTTGGATATGAAGAAAACGCGAAAACTATATTGCAAGCATTACTTAAAGACGGCGAGCATCCAGATATTTATTTAGCAATGGCTAATTTGTATAATAATATCGAAGAACGTCTGCAGTGGATGAACAAAGCCTTTACTTATTATGGATTAGCTGAAATCACTTTTGGAAATGAAACAGGAGATCCGGCTTATGAAGATTTACAAACGGAACCCATCGAACAAACGATTCAATACGGTCCTAAAGTATCTGTATTACTTCCAGCTTATAACGCAGAAACGGGAATTCAGGTGGCTATAGAGTCGATACTTCAGCAGACGTGGAAAAACCTAGAACTTATTATTATCGATGACTGTAGTACGGATAACACATTATCTGTTATCAAACAGTATGCTAAGCAGGACGAACGCATATCTTACTATCAAACACCGGAAAATAGTGGCCCTTATGTTGCGCGAAATATCGGCTTACAGCACGCAACCGGAAAATACGTGACGGTTAATGATGCGGACGATTGGTCCCATGCGGAAAAGCTAGAACGACAAATTAAACATTTAGAAGAAAATGATCATATTATTGCAAACACCTCTGAACATGCAAGACTGACTGAAGAGCTTATGTTACACCGTCGAGGAACGCCGGGAACATATATTTTTTCAAATATGTCATCCCTTATGTTTCGTAGAGAAATTGTAATGGAAAAGTTAGGATACTGGGATTCTGTCCGCTTTGCCGCAGATGGGGAATTTAAACGTAGATTAGTGAAAGTATTTGGACCAGAGCGTATAGTCGATTTGAAAACCGGCCCCCTTTCCTTACCGCGACAATCCGTCTCATCTCTAACTGCAAGTTCAGCTTTTGGATATAGTGGCTTTTTCATGGGTGTGCGAAAGGAATATGTTGCAAGTTTTACGAGTTATCATCAGCAAGCCGACGATCTTTACTATCCATTCCCAATGAAAGAGAGACTGTTTCCGGTACCAGAACCGATGTGGATCAGACGAGAAGAGAAGCAAAACGGTAAACGACATTTTGACATTGTAAATGTTGCAGATTTTTCTATCAACAAATCTTTACAAAATGATACAATTCAGGAAATAAATGTCCACAAAAATCTCGGAATTCGTACAGGAATCTCCCTTGAATCATGCTATAATATGATCAGGCCAAAGGAGCTTAACCAAAAGATTAGACAACAGATCGATGGTGATGACGTGCAAACCCTTGTGTATGGGGAGAATATCACATGTGATGTGTTAATTTTGCGCGGGCATTCGATCCTTGAGGAAACCCAGCTTTACCTACCGAAAATTACCCCTCATATGGTCGTCGTTATTTTAGATGAGGATTTGACAAATATTCGGGCGGTCAGTCGTGAGGTACAAAACCGGTATGGGAAGCTTGGCCTTTGGTATGCCTTTGATGAACAAACTTTAGCAGATATAAAAGAAAGAAATATTCACGATTTACGATATATAGACCTAGCTCCTGAGGCTTGGTCAACTTCACAAGTACGATATGAAGAAAGGTTACGAGATTGGATAACTTACTTAGATTAGAAAGGAGGGAACCTACATGTCAAAACAAGGTGAAGCAAGGGATTTAGAGCTCCTCGAACAAATTATTCAAAAGGAAGCAGAAGTAGACAATTTAAAGCAGCAAACACAAGAGCATCAAAAACGCTTAAGAGAAATTCAAAAGAGTAGAACCTTTAAACTAGCAAAACCTTTTGAAAGAGTGAAAGGCTTTTTTACTAAGCTCTTTGGGCGGGAAGCGGAAACAAAACTCATGCAGGAAATTCGCTTATTGAAAGAAGAATTGAAGGATTTGGAAGAACAGCTTACGAAGGCTGAAGAAGATCTCCATTATTTATCTCTTGATGAGCGAAGTTTTAAAAGCTATCAAATGATGGAATTGTTGCGTTCAAAGAAAAATAATGGTAAGTTACTAGATTTTATAACAGAAGTGGTAGAACAAAAGCAAGAACATGTCCAAAATTATAATGAAGCCTTAATTTACGCAGCAAGACTTTTTATGAATGAAGATAAAAAGAAGCGGGAGCTTGCTTATTCAAAGGTGTTCCCTGCCTTAGAAACCGATGAGGTTCCAGAGTTTATGATACGTCCTGGCTTGGAGGAAGAACCTTTTGAAC
>DATGRX010000038.1:0-24594 GCA_035303185.1 Bacillota bacterium | reverse complement strand
TTTATTAAATACAAGGAAATAATTTGCTATGAAAAGATAACAAGGTGCTATGGAAGCACCTTGTATATCCACTATTCCGCTACTACACTGTTATCAACTAAAAAGTCAATTGCCTTTTTAAACTTCAGATCATTTTCAACGGCTTTTGTATTGCCACCAAGCATTTGCTTAATTTGATCGACTTCAAGATTGTACATAGAAGCCATTTGTTCAAGTTCTTCTTCAACATCCTGTTCTTCAACTTGAATATCTTCTGCTTCGATAATTGCTTCCAATGTTAAATTTGTCTTCACTCGTTTTTCCGCATCTTCTCTCATTTGCTCTTTTATTGCTTCTTCGTCTTGACCTGAGAATTGTGTATACATTTCAAGGGTCATTCCTTGAGCTTGTAAGTTTTGCTGGAATTCATTTAACATTTGATCGACTTCTGTTTCAATCATGACATCTGGAATATCAACGGTCGCATTATCTGAGGCTTGTTCGATTAATTGTTCCCTTTTAGCATTGTCAGCTTCTGTTTGTCTTTGTTCGAGCATTTGCTCTTTTGTTTTCTCTTTTAATTCGTCTAAAGTTTCGACTTCTTCATCGACATCTTTCGCAAATTCATCATCAAGTTCAGGGACTTCCTTTTCCTTAATTTCATGAACCTTCACTTCGAATACCGCTTCTTTTCCAGCTAAATCTTCAGCATGGTACTCTTCTGGAAAAGTAACTTCTACTTCTAACTCATCTCCGGATGAAGCACCGACAAGCTGTTCTTCAAATCCGGGAATAAATTGTCCAGAACCGATTTCTAAGGAATGGTTTTCCGCTTCGCCACCTTCGAACGCTTCTCCATCAACAAAGCCTTTAAAATCAATGACGACCGTATTACCTTCTTCCACTTCGCCTTCTTCTTTAATAACGAGTTCTGCATGTTGCTCTTGTAAAGCGCTCATTTCCTCATCGACGTCTTCATCTGTTACTTCAACGTCAATTTTCTCTACTTCTAATTGCTTATATTCACCTAATGTGACTTCTGGTTTCACGGTAACTGTAGCAGTAAATACGAGTGGTTTTCCTCTTTCGATGTCTTCTAAGTTTATATTTGGTTGGTCTACTGGGAAAATATCTGCTTCCTCTACTGCCTTTGTATAAGCATCTGGTAAAACGATATCTACTGCATCCTGATAGAGTGATTCAACACCGAAACGACTTTCAAAAATTTGTCGTGGAATTCTTCCCTTTCTAAAGCCTGGTAATTCCACATCTTTAACAACTTTATTGAAAGCTTGATCTAATGCTTTTTCAAACGTATCAACATCAACTTCAAAAGTTAAAATTCCATCATTTCCTTCTTTCTTTTCCCATTTAACTGACATAATTTTCCCTCCAAAAAATATCCGTTCAAAATTTATCCAATTTACAACCATTATATTGTAACACATATGTATATTTGTGCAAGTATTCTCAGCTGTTATTCAAGTATACTTAAGTACAATGTCTCACTCTGACTAATATTTTTAATCATTTTTAAAAGATCTTTATCGGTTTTTTCATGAGAGATGCCGTCTAAGTTACTTTTTACAATAGTATTCATCGCTTCAATTATAATTTCTATTTCTGTTTCGTCCGGAACAAAGGGATAAATGACGAAAAAATAGCGGTAGAGCATCTCAAGAATCATTTGTAATGACGATGGCTCTGAGGCAAATTTATCATGGATAAAATCCTTTATCTTTTTATAGACATGATTTTCTTCTACCGAAGATAAATCAATCGGTTTGACTTCTATCTTTTGCCCGAACTTTTTTATAGGAACTGTTTGTTTGAATCGTTTTTCCTTTAGCCATAGTAAAATATTTGTTTTAATAACGGGATGTACCTTTGTTTCAGAAAGCAATGAAATGATATAATCATCAGGCTCGATATTTGACTCAATCATTTCCTGTACTAGATGATATTGCTTTAGCACTTCTTCTTCAGAGATAGCTTTTCCTAACTTTTCAAATAAAAAATCTTTTTGATATTTTCGCTCATTTTCAATCATTTCACAGCTAATATCGTATAAATATTGAAGTTGTTCCTCTAAATAAGGTGGTAAAGTTACTTGACTTAATTCAAAGTCCAGTTGAGCTTGTAAGGCGTAATATTGATCGGTTTGAAATAAAATAAGGGCATAAAGGTGTAAAAAATCATAATAATTGCCTTCGTTTTTGATTAATTGCTCCTCACAAATTTGTTGAGCTAACGAAAATCGTTTTAACTCAACTAAACATAATACTTTTCCAAAGACGATTTCATGTTCTGTTTCCCCATAACTTAGGAGACTTTCATATATGTCTAATGCCTGCTCAAACTTTTTGTTACGGTAAGCTTCAGCTGCATCATTTTTTAAACGCTCTTTTAATTTCGGAAAAAGAACAATTTTTTGATTAGGAATATCCACATTAACACCTCTACTAAAACTCGATTATCTTTTTTAGGTACTGTTATTATTTTCCAAATAATATTACAAGTTGTACTGTCACATGTCAATAAAATTTGATTGTATCCCTTTAAACGACTGTCATTATAAGCTTAATTCATACTTTATTCCTGTTAAGTTCTTCTTTACTTATGCATTTATAAATCTGTCTAGAGCTATTGTATAGTCAAACGACTTTTCCTTCATTGTTGCGAATAAAAGGGCGTCTTTCGGTTCTTTCACTGTATATTTTGTGAAAAGATCATTAAAGGTTCGTTTTTCATGACGGTTGTTACTAAGGTAAAGTTCTGGATTTAATGTTTAGTCGTAATATGTGTTAGGTCTGATTGAAACTGTTCATGATTATTAAGCACACCTATCTCTCCCTATACTCTACTAAATTTTCCACATGTTTTACGAAGAATAATAAAGTGAACATATTAACAACTTGTTATTATCATAGAAGATGTAAAGCTTTCGTTTATGCTTACACAAGTTGCATTATAACTTTATTTACGTTTACATAAAGAAATATATTATGTAAAACCTAAACAGTAGTTTGTGAAATCATTGCATTAAAACTACTAATTATATATAGGTTAATCGACAAGACGCATTCCACTTTAACGTAATCTTTTTAAATTGTAACATAAATCTCTCTCTTATGTAGTGATTTCCCATTTTATGTATATTTATCTATAGCCTACAAAAAATTACTTTCAAAAAAGCTATGTATAACAACACATAGCTTTATTTAAATACTTAATTTAATTTTCTTGTTAAATGTTATTTACCATATGCTATTTCCGTTAATTTTTCATTCTTGGATCAAGCGCATCTCGAAGACCGTCTCCAATTAAATTAAAACCTAGAACAACGAGCATAATTGATACTCCTGGAGCAATTAATGTCCATGGAGCCAGTTGAATAAAGTCTTTAGAATCTGCTAACATCTTTCCCCACTCTGCTTGTGGTGCTTGAGCACCTAGCCCTAAAAATCCTAAAGCTGCAGCATCTAATATTGCTGTGCCAAAACCGAGAGTTGCTTGAACAATAATCGGCGCTAAACTATTAGGTAAAATATGATGTAAAATGAGTCGCATATTACTCATTCCTTGAGCTCTTGCCGCCATAATAAATTCTTCTTCCCGTAAACTAATAACATTTGAACGGACGATCCTTCCAAAAATAGGTATATTTACAATAGCAATCGCTACTAAAGCATTATGTAAAGACGCTCCTAAGATTGCTACAATTGCAATTGCTAATAAAATACTAGGAAAAGCTAACATAATATCAAATAAACGTGAGATTAGCATATCAACCCACCGACCATAATAGCCTGCAGTTATCCCAAGAATAGTACCAAAAACTAGAGCACCAGACACCGCCGTAAAACCAATAATTATAGAAATTCGAGCTCCATATGCAATTCTTGTAAAAATATCTCTACCTACATCATCTGTACCAAACCAATAGTTAGAAGATGGCTTATGAAGTCTGTCAACTATAATTTGTTCATCATAGCTATAGGAAGTAATAAATGGCGCCAACAATCCAAAAATAATAAAAAAACAAATGATAATAAATCCAAAGAGTGCAAAACGGTTTTTTAGCAATCGACGAAATGTATCTTGCCACGGAGAAATTGCCTCCATTTCCTCTTCTTCAGCGAATGTGTCCTTTAAGTATTGAATATCCTGCTTATTGGCCATATTTACACTCCTTTCTAATATTTTATTCTTGGATCAATATACGCATATAATATATCTACTAATAAGTTAATCATGACGAATATAAATGCTACCGTTAAAATTCCTGATTGAACAACTGGGTAATCGCGGTAATTTATCGCTTCAAATATGTACCGACCAATTCCAGGCCAACTAAAAATTGTTTCTGTTAAAATCGCACCACCTAGTAGTACCCCTGATTGAAGACCAATGACCGTTAACACAGGAATAATTGCATTTTTTAGGGCATGTTTGTATATGACAACAAATTGTCCTGAACCCTTAGCTCTCGCTGTTTGAATATAATCAGAATTCATTACTTCTAACATTGTAGAACGAGTCATACGTGCGATAATTGCCATTGGTATCGTTCCTAATGCAATACTCGGTAACACTAAGTGTTTTAATGTGGCAATTAATTGTTTGTAATCCATACGAATAATTGTATCTATTACATGTAAATTGGTAATCGTATCGACAGGATTTTTACTACTTTGTCTACCATAAGCTGGGAACCATCCAAGTTCCTGGGCAAATACCCATTGTTCCATTAATGCAAGCCAAAATACAGGAATCGATACACCAATAAGGGCAAATACCATTGCTAAAAAATCAAACCAAGTATTTTGTTTCCATGCACTAATAATTCCTGCATTCACACCGATCACAGTAGCAAATAGCATCGCAAAAAATGTTAATTCAAAGGTAGCAGTAATATGTGACCAAATTTCCCTAGCGATAGGAGCCTTTGTTTGTAAAGATGTTCCTAAATCGCCTTTTAGTAAATCCGTAATATACACACCGTATTGTACGAAAAATGGTTCATTTAAACCCATACTTTCTTCTAATTGTTCAATCGCATTTTGTGAAGCTGTCTCTCCTAAAATAACTTGAGCGGGATTTCCGGGAATTAAATGAACGATTGAAAACGTAATAATCGTCATACCTATAAGAACAGGAATAAGCATGAGTAAACGGCGAACAACATAGGAAAGCATCTTCTCACCTCATATTTTATGAACATGATCCGAAAATACATGAGTATTTGCTAGGGAAGCAGAATATCATCTACTCCCCCTAGCAAATATTTACTCTAACTCTACCTCTGCTAAAGATTCACTTGTTGAAGGGTGCGGAATATAATTTACAACATTTTTAGAAATTGCCATAACCGGTCGAGAGTGCATTAAAGGAATCATTGGTACTGCTTCAGCTATATGTGCTTGTGCTTGTTTATATAAATCTTCACGTTCATCCTGATCAACTGCTACTTTTGCATCATCTAAAAGCTGGTCAAGCTCATCATTTTTATAAAATGTAGTATTACTTGTTCCAGCATTACTACTGTGGAATAAGCTACTTAGGAAATAATCTGGATCACCATTTGTTCCTGACCAACCTAACATATACATTTGTTGCTCACCATTCTCTGTCTTCTCAAGATATGGCGCCCACTCTTCCCGAACGATATTAGCTTCAATTCCGACTTGTGCCAAATTATTTTGGATAATTTCTGCGACGGTTTCTGGATCGGGCATATAAGGTCTAGCAACCGGCATTGTCCATAACTCGATCTCAACACCATCTTCATAACCAGCTTCGACTAATAATTTTTCTGCCTTTTCTACATCATATTGATATCCTTCAACATCATCATTATGACCTAAATAGTTTGGTGGAAGTGGATTTACACCCGTCGAGGCATATCCAGCATAAAGAGCTTCAACAATAGCTTCACGATCAATCGCATGACTAATTGCTTGTCGTAATTCTTTATTATCTAAAGGTTCTTTTTCCACATTAAAACCTAAATAACCGAGATTATTTTCCCCACGTTCTAATAACTCTAGTTCTTCATCTTCTTCAACACCTGCCGCATCATCCGGATTTAATCCATCCATAATATCAATATCACCAGAGCGAAGTGCAATAAGTCTCGCTGAGTTTTCCGGAATAACTTCAAAAACAACTTGTTCTAGTATCGGTTGTCCTTCAATTCGATAATCGTCAAATTTTTCTAGAACAATCGATTCATCCTTATCCCAGCTAACAAATTGAAATGGTCCTGTTCCTACGGGATTTTCATTAATATCTGCCCCATATTCTTCTAAAGCAGCTGGGGATGTAATTGCAAAGTATGTCATGCCTAAATTTTGCAGAAAAAATCCTAAAGGTCTGTTTAAAACAAATTCGATTTCATAATCATTAATGATATTAATCTCATCAATTACATGGCCTTCTTCACCTTCATATCCACCAAACATCGTTTCATACATAGAGTAAACATAGCCGTCATCTTTAAAAGCATATTCATGATCTGGATTTGCCCATCTTTCAAAATTTAACTTAACTGCTTCCGCATTAAAATCTGTTCCATCATGGAATGTAACATTTTCTTCTAAATAAAATGTGTACGTTAATCCATCGTCTGATTCATCCCAATCATGGGCTAATCCCGGCTTTAACTCAAAAGAATCCTTATCAAACTCAAGTAATCCTTCTAAAATCTGTCGAGTAACACGCGAAGATTCACCATCTGTTGTGCTGCCCGGGTCTAAACTTTCAGAATCACCTCCACGGGCGAATATAAGTATATCTCCCCCTCCATCAGTGGTATCATTTGTAACATTATTAGCATCTTCATTGTTTGTTACATTTTCATTATTGTTATTTTCATTGCCATTGTTAACTTCATTGTCCACGTTATCACTCTCTCCACAGGCCACAAGAAGAAATGTCAAGATAAAAAGTAATCCTAACAAAATAAAAATTTTACGCCTCACTTTTCTCACTCCTTTTTTAATTTTTTTATAATCACATAAGATGCTTGTTCCTATTCATATAAGTGACAAGCAACATAATGTTGATCATCTTTTTCTTCAAATGTAGGTCTTACTTGGCTACATATATCCATAGCCATCGGACATCTTGTATGAAATGCACATCCTTTTGGAGGATTTTCTGGACTTGGTACGTCCCCTTTTAAAATAATACGCTCTTTTTTCTCGTCAGGATCCGAAGAAGGTACGGCGGATAATAAAGCTTTTGTGTAGGGATGTTTCGGATCATGATATAATCGCTCTTTATCGGCTAACTCAACGAGACGTCCTAAATACATAACACCCACTCGATCACTAATATGTTTGACTACACTTAAATCGTGGGCGATAAAAATATATGTTAAATGAAATTCATCGCGAAGTTGTTGCATTAAATTAAGAATTTGCGCTTGAACAGAAACATCTAAGGCAGAGACGGGCTCATCACATATAATTAATTTTGGGTTATTTGCTAACGCTCTAGCAATACCAATACGTTGTCTCTGACCACCACTAAATTGATGAGGATATCTTAATGCATGGGATTCATTTAACCCAACAACTTCTAGCAATTCTTGAACTCGTACTTTTCTTTCTTGGCTAGATTTCATACCGTGTATAAGTAAAGGCTCACCGACAATTTTTTCTATGGTATGACGCGGATTTAGCGAAGCATAGGGATCTTGAAAAATAATTTGAATGTCTCGTCTTAACCTACGCATTTGTGATTCTTTTAGCTCGGATATGTCTTGCTCTTCAAAAATTACTTCACCTGATGTTGGTTCAATTAATCGTAATATTGCTTTTCCTGTCGTCGACTTTCCGCAACCAGATTCACCGACAATACCTAAAATTTCTCCCCGTTTAACGGAAAACGATACATTATCAACCGCTTTTATTTCTCCTACTTTACGCCCAAATACTCCTTCATAAATATCAAAATACTTCTTTAAGTTATTAACTATCAATATCGGCTTTGTCATTTTCCATCGTGTTCCTTTCCATTGCATCGTATAAAAAGCAGCGACTCGCTCTACTACTGTCTAATGAAAAAAGGGCGGGATTTTCTTTAAAACAACGTTCAAAGGCATATTCACACCGTGGGGCAAACCGACAAGCTACGCGGCCTATTTTAGGTCTAGGTACAGTACCTGGAATAGAGTATAACTTTTGATTGTTTTTAGCCATTTTTGGAAGAGAACGTATAAGTCCTTTTGTATAAGGATGTTTTGGGTTTTTTATGATTTCCCTTACCGTTCCTTTTTCTACGACTTGACCAGCATACATAACTACAACACGTTCACACATTTCGGAAACAACACCTAAATCATGAGTGATCAGTAAAATAGACATGTTGTTTTCTTTCTTTAGCTTTTTCATTAAGTCAAGAATTTGTGCTTGAATAGTGACGTCTAAAGCAGTTGTTGGTTCATCAGCAATTAAAAGTTCGGGATCACAAGACATTGCCATGGCAATCATTACACGTTGTCTCATGCCTCCTGATAACTGATGAGGGTATTCATGAATCATTTGTTCTGCTCTAGGAAGACCTACTAATTTTAATAATTCTATAGCTTTTTTATACGCTTCTTGATGCGTCATATTCTCATGATTACGAATAGATTCACGTAATTGATTCCCAATTGTAAATAGTGGATTTAATGATGTCATGGGCTCCTGAAAAATCATTGCAATTTTATTTCCCCGAATTTGTTTCATTCGTTTTTCTGATGCATTAACAAGATTTTCACCTTTGAAATTAATTTCGCCACTAACTATTTTCCCAGGAGGATCCGGAACAAGTTTCATAATCGATAAGGATGTTACACTTTTTCCGCAACCTGATTCACCTACAATACCAACAACTTCTCCTTGATGAACGGTTAAACTAACACCTTCTACAGCAGGAACTACTCCCTGGTCAGTAAAAAAATATGTATGAAGTTCTTTTACATCTAAAAGAATATCTGACACTTTGTCCCCTCCATTTTCACTTTTTGTATCCCTCTGTAAATTGTAAAACTAATTCTAATCCCACTTACACATAATCCTTTTTCCCTTTACCCTGTTTTTGATAATTATGAAATATTAAAGTTTTTATTCCTAAACTTGGAGAATATGTTATAAAATAATAAAACCACTCCATAAGTCTATCCTGAGATAAACATAGGAGTGGCTAGCGTTCATGTAAGTATTTTCTTTAAATGCTCGTAAAGTAAACACTAATTTTTTCCACAATATACTGGTGGTGAAGTCAATAAAAATGAAGGTTTTCAGTAAACAGTGCCCTTTAAGAGGATTATATAGCTAAAAATAGAAAGTTTAAATGAACAAGATTATTGTTAATACTTTAAAGTTACTTCTGCGGATCTACGTCAATATTTAACAATATCAATAATTCCACTTATTTCATTAATCTAAATTAAAGAGTGCAACAATTTGATTTACTACCGCTTTCATTTGGACATATATACATTCTTATTGTGATTTTCATACGTAAATGTAAAAGTTATTCTTATCTACAAATAACTTTAGGGTTCTTTCATTATTACTATCTATCATCGCTCAATGCGTGTACGTTCTGCTCTGATAAACGGAAGATATAGCCCAACAAATAATACAAAGGCAATACCTTCTAAAAATAATAAATAATATGGGTAATCGCCTAATAAATCAAGCAAGCTAGGAGTAGAAGGCTTATGCATTAAAAACATATAGTTTGCCTGAGATACATGGTTGAATCCAAAAACCACAAGAGCCAACCCATTTAAAAATACAAAAGATTTTATTAGAGACGTGAATCTTATGACATAATTATCGAGCCAAATCATTAACAATGGAGAAAGTAGCAACAAAAAGTGGTCTAGAAAAAACTGTATGTAACGATATTGCGGAAAACCAAAATGAAGTTCCGGTGTAAGTAAAGCCTGCATGGAACCACCAATTGCTATAAAATAAAGCACATCAAGTAAAAATCGATTTCTCGTAAGTAACATAACAGCACAAAGAAGGGATGCAATACTACAAAGCTCAAGTGGTAAAGATGATTCTATCTCCCACGTCCCGGTGATCACATACCAACTATCTAAACTCATACGACTAATAAGTAATAAGAGTGCAACAGAAACATAAATTACATGACGATATGGACGTAAATATCCTCGTAAAAAATAGATACTTAACAATAAAATTAACATCATAAATAAAGTTATTAAATGTGTTTGATCCCACAATTGAAACTGTACACTTGGATCATAAAACCAATTTTTCAAGGTAATCAGCCTCTATAATCTGTTTATTTTTAGGGAAATTTATGTAAAATATAGTAAACATGAACATGACTTGAGTAAATAATAATAAAAACTTGTGAACTAAAAAACACTTAATCTATGAAAAATCTATTAAGATTAAATAGAGGGGGCCTTCGTAAGATAATCTAACAGCTAACTCTATTAATTGAACTAAAACAATCCTATTTTTATCACATATTTAAAACGTCATTTACCAAATAAAGATAGAGCGAGCTTTCATATGCATTCATTAATAAATATATGGCTATCAGCTCTCAACAATATTTTTCCTATTACTGATAATCGTTACATGGATAATGGATGACTTACCCATTTACCCGGGCGACTTATAGTATAAACTGAACCTTTTAGCGGCACTTTTTCAAAATAAATGGTCATCTGGGTCTTTAATATCAACTTGAATTAAGTTATGATGATGTTATCAAATTTTTCCCTGTTGTCATAGTGAGGGGACTGTTTGAACTTTTGTTGTGGGCTATTATTACAATAAGGACATACTTTAGGTGTTTGTAATGCTCTAGCGAATATAACTATTAAAAATATTAAACCAAACAAAACAGGAATAATAAACATGTAAATTCTCCTCCCGATTACTAGCTTAAAAATTTAACTAAAGTGTGTCCATGAAATTAGGGTAGTAACAATTTCAACATACATCTATATGTTGTAGTTTACTTATTTCAAATGTATTTGACGAAAAAAGAGATTATTACAAAACACATGATTTAAACCTTTTTCGTTACATCTAATAATTTATAACCAGACGATTTTTATAGAACAATTTACTTTAAACTTTTTATATTGCTTTTAAATTTTAAAAATCTGTTAATTTTATTATCTTGTTATAGCGTTTTCGGAATCGTTCATCCAATCGGTGTTCGATGTTAATAACGGTGCCTGGAAAGCTAACAATTAACTGATTCAACTTATCCGCATGTTTTTCATCTAATCCTGACAGAGCTTCATCAACGACCAAAATATCTTTATCAAATAATATAGCTCTTGCTACCTCAAACCGTTTTAACTCACCTCCTGAAAGTTGATGAGCATCGGACCCGAGTTGGATACCTAAACCTTTCTTTGTCGCAAAACGTGATAAGCCCACTTTCTCTAGTGCGTAACATAATTCTTGTTCTGATTTCTCTCGACCTAGTGTTAAGTTGTAGCGTATCGTATTACGAAAAACAAAAGGCTGTTGCTCAACCATCGCAAAAGCATCAGAAACACTCCCCTTTAATGAGCTACCATATATAATTTTTCCATCTAAAGCATTTTGTTCATTCATGATAGTCTTTATAAGCGTCGATTTACCCAAACCCGAAGAACCTTTAATTAATATTCGATCCTTTTTTTGCACGTCAAAAGTAATCTGCTTTGAAATTGGATTATTTTTGTCATAACCGATACTTACATTTTGGAGAGATATTAAATAGTCGTCTAATGTTGAAAAGATTGGCTTTTTAATTTTTTCTGTTCTTGTTTCATCTTGTAGAACTTTTATCAGAAGGGGATCTGTTCCGACCATTTCATTGTAAGCAGCGACAATAGATGTTAAAGGTGTAACAACTCGATCTGCCGTCATATAAATCGTTAACAGCATTCCAATGGTAAGATCTCCCTTGATGACAATCACTGAACCGTAGGATAAAGAAATGATTGATGTTACAATCATTAAGGAAGTTACAAAGTATGTTGAGGCTTTTTGTCGGATATTCATTGTAAAATATCGCTCTTCTTCTTTTGTTAAGGATGTAAAGATTTGATTAAAGAAAAAACGAACTGCTTGATATCTCTTTAATAAATTTCTTGCCCGTAAACCATCTTCTAGTTCTTCGATATATTTTTGATTTGCCTGTTCCCAATCTTCGGTTCCTCGCTGTAACCATTTCGATGTCAATCGGGGAACCATCGTTGGCAATAGTCCTAAGACTACAAATACTAAACCTACTTCCCAATTAATGATTAATAAAAAGATAAAAGTAATGACTGCTTGAAGAATAGCATAAACAAATCTTACAGAAGTATTTACAATCTTTGTTTCCAATTGTTTAATTTCTGATGTGATCGTTGCAATAAAATCACTTTCTTTTTTTCTTTCATAGCCCGGGGAAAAGGACCTTTTAAACACTCGATCTTTTAATTCGATATTAATTTTCTTTCGTACTTTACCAAAGAAAAATGCTTCTAAAAAAATCGATAAATGAATGATTAACCAAATTATGAGCCAAGAACCAAGAATATAAGGAACATATCCATATTGTCCAGTGGCCATAAAGTCTGTAAACTTTCCCATGAGATAAGGAATAGCAAATCCGTCCGTAGTTGTTACAAGCATACATAGAAACACTAGAACCATCAATTTTCCTTTACCTTGATAAAGAGAAATAATTCTTCGAAAGATTTCCTACAACCTACCTTTCATTTTCTTAATTAAATATAAATAGTAAAAAATGTTATAAGAATTAGTTATAAATCATACATTGGATAGACCAATAGACTGAATGAAAATCGTTAGTCAATGATTTATGAATAGATCATTGGAGCATTTTATCATTCAAATTTTAAAAATAAGTCCATTATAAGTGTAACTTGTACTAACAAGGCAAGTGAAAATTGAAAAGACATTCCCCATGCTAAAGATTCAATACTCTTCTTTTACATTTCTCAAAATAAGCTCCCCCCCTTTGTCTATCGCCATTCTTAAGATTCAATTCGTTTTGTTTGAAATGGATTATACCATTGTATGAATTTAAAATCTTCAGACTAGAGACTCATATTTTTTCGTTATAATACGTATGACTAATTTAATATAATTTATTAAACTATTATCATGAACATCCAAGTATAATCTTATATAAAGGTCTATCTATGGTATATTTATTAGAACGATTAGAACATCATTGTGTGATACAATATACGAACAAATTCCTCATTTATTAGGGAATTCCAGAAGAAATATGAAAATAATACAATATATTTATTCAAATATGATTTATTGTTGAAAAATTACATATAAATGAAACATATATATCCAGTCCCATCAAGGCCTACAGAGATTAGCACTACACATTTTTTTATGTGAATTTCTTGTGTAGTGTTGTGTCGTGCTGTTTTTACAATTTGTTCTATTTTAGCATGCCTACTAATCTTTCTTATTTAATCGTTCATATTGTTCTTCTATAAACTAAAGAAATACCTCTTGGGCTTGACGTTTTTCTTCTAGTTGTTCTACTGTTTTAAATGGGATGACATTATTATTTGTATTATTCAATTTAAAATACATTTTCAGTTCCGGTTTATACAATACATTTTCCAAATCAATAGGATATTATAATCATTAAAGGATAATCGTGAATGCACTTGGGTCTTTACCCACATTCGCATTATCTAAAAAATGTGAAGGAGGCTAAAATAATGAAAGCGATGGACGGTTTAGGCCAAAAAATCGCACATCCTTTAGAACCCCTTACAGCAAATGAAATAATGAAAGCGATCACAATAGTAAGAGAAGAAAAAGGATTAGGTGAAGAAGTAAGATTTGAGCAAGCAGGTCTGCATGAGCCTTCTAAAGATTTAGTTTTAAATTTTAAAGAAGGCGATCCAATTGATCGTGAATCCTTCATGGTCATTTTAAACAGAGAGACAAACCAAACATTTGAAGCTGTTGTATCTATTACAAACGAAAAAGTTGTTAGTTGGAAAGAAGTACCACCTGGACAACAGGCATCATTTGTTTTAGACGAGTATACGGAACTAGAAGAAACGGTCAAAAATGACCCAGAATTCCAAAAGGCTGCAGCAAAACGTGGTGTTACAGATATGGATTTAGTCATGGTCGATCCATGGTCCGCCGGTCATTTTAACATCGAAGAAGATGAAGGTAGACGTATCGGTCGAGCATTATGTTTTGTTAGAAGATACGAAGGTGACAATGCTTATGGCTATCCTTTAACAGGATTAATTCCTGTCGTAGATTTAAACACGAACGAAATTATTCGTATAGAAGATAGTGGTGCAAGGCCTTTACCACCTAGTGATGCGAGCTACGTACCAGAAAATGCAGGAATTGAACCAAGAACAGATTTAAAACCATTAGAAATTACGATGCCGGAAGGTCCTAGCTATGAAATTGATGGACATTTTGTCAAATGGCAAAAGTGGCAATTTAGAATCGGATATACGGCAAGAGAAGGACTTGTTCTCCACACTGTCTGTTATGAAGACGATGGCGTGCTCCGACCAGTCCTTTACCGTGCTGCCTTATCCGAAATGATCGTACCTTATGGTGACCCAACTCATCCCCACAATTGGCAAAATGCGTTTGATGCAGGAGAATACGGGCTCGGACAATTAGCAAACTCTTTAGTACTCGGGTGTGACTGTAAAGGTGAAATTGATTACTTCGATGCAGTTATGTGTGATGGTGAAGGTGAAATCATGACGATTCCTAATGCGATTTGTATGCATGAAGAGGATTACGGTGTCGCATGGAAACATACAGATTTTCGGACAGGAGAAATGGAAGTTCGTCGTTCACGTCGCTTAGTCATTTCATTTTTCACAACCGTTGCAAACTATGATTATGGTTTTTATTGGTATTTATATACAGACGGTACAATTGAGCATGAAGTAAAAGCAACTGGTATGCTGAACGTAAGTGCTATGTACGAAAATGAAGAGTCGATTTATGGAACAGAAGTTGCACCACGTGTGCACGCACCACATCACCAGCATTTCTTTAACTATAGAATTGATACACAAATCGATGGTGTAAAAAATTCAGTCGTTGAAATTAATACAGTTCCAGCCGAACGTGGCAGAGACAATCCAAATAACAATGCTTTCTACCCTGTTGAAACAATTTATGAGAAAGAAATGGAAGCAAGAAGAAATATGAATGTTCAATCATCAAGAAGATGGAAAATCGTTAATGAGCATAGTAAAAATAGAATGGGCCAACCTGTCGGATATATATTTGAACCCGGAGAAAATTGTTCACCCTTTGCAAATGATGATGCAAGTGTGATGCAGCGTGCTCCATTTTTAAAGAAGCATATACATGTGACACAGTATGACCAAGATGAAATGTATGCACCAGGTGATTATCCAAATCAGAAAAAAGGTGGAGGACCTGACGAATTATCTAAATATGCAGAACAAAATCGAGATATTCGAAATGAAGACATTGTTTTATGGTATAATTTAGGCTTACACCATTATACGAGACCTGAAGACTTTCCAGTTATGCCAACAACTTATATAGGATTTAAACTAAGGCCCTTTGGCTTTTTTGATAAAAATCCAGCATTAGACTTACCCCGACCTACGGCAAAGGAACAAAGAAAACATTAAACCACTATTCCTTTGGGAATTAACATCGATAAGTAAATCATACTATACCATAAAGGGAATTGGTTGAATCAATTCCCTCCTATCTTTCACTATTTATTTAAACTCCTCTGATGGATTGTGTAAGAAATAGCATCCATGCATATCGTTTGATAAATTTTAATTAGGAGTGAATATAAATTGAAAAGTATAGTTAAGTTTAATAACAATCAGGACTTCTATCCTTTTCAACCAGAGATTAAACATATCATGGATCACTATATCGAATATAAACCTAAACATGCCTTTAATAATAACATCGCGCTATATTATCAATTTCATGTTCCCACTAACAATATTCGTTCATTCTCACTAATCCCAGATGGGTGTTTTGATATTGTGTTTTGCTGTGACATAGAAAATCAATCTGCCAGCTTGTGGACGAGTCCAATTGTAAGAAGTGAACAATTAGAATTAAAACGGGGATGTAAGTACTTTGGTGTTAGATTCCTCCCAGAGCAAAACATCTTTACGTTTAATAAACCGATGAAAGAGCTTTTAGATCAACAAATCCCATTACAAACCGCTGTAACGATTACTCCAAATACGATTGAAGCTATCGCACATGCTACTTCATTTGAGCAAAGGATAATCATATTTGATGAGCAGTTAATAAAATATACTAAAAGATCAACAAAACAAACTATCCTTAAATACTGTGTAAATCAAATTTACAAGTATAAAGGTGGATTAAGTATTAATGTTCTTATAGAGAATACGGGGTTTTCCGATCGTTATATCCGGCATTTATTTAATAAGTATATCGGATTTTCTCCAAAGCAATTTAGCCAAATTGTTAGATTTCAAAACACTTTAACAATGATATTAAAAAATAGGCCTCCAGCCATGTTAGAAGTCATTTATGCAAATGGCTTTTATGATCAAGCACATTTTATTAACAACTTTAAAAACTTTACCCAATTGTCACCAGCTAGATACAGAAACACACTTTTAGAACAAACAAAAACAAACTAAAGTAAGTATCTTATCTGACTTTCTGTTGTTTTAAAAATAAATGTCTAAAGTCACAATAAGTTCCTTCCAAAAAGCCTCAATTACACCAATTGGTTTTCATATATTCACTAACAAGTATACTCAACCAGTCTTTAACTAGTTTTCTACTTCTTTTCATCACACATACCAAATTATATATTGCTAACGATTATCCACATATCATGCAAATTCCTAAAAACTTATGTATTTTTAAAATAGATCGAATAAATTAGGAATATTGCTCCTGCAGTACGTAACAATGATGCCCCATTCAGGTAAATCATGGAGCGAGCAATTTTATGTGCCATTGTTCGTATTATGATAATTGTACTTTGCATACTTAACGATTCGTCCGAAGCAAGTTATCTTAATCGCCTAGTTTATCCCTTTCTTATTCGTAAATCAGGAATTAATCAAGCAATAAATGGGTATACATCTCTATAATCTATATGGTGTTTTTTCTATAAAGCTCAGGATTAAAAGGAATAAACGGCATGTTATATATCTTTTAAAGTTATATATAAATCGAGCCTTTGAATATCTGTGTTTAAATCGAAAAGGAGGTTTTTGATGAATAAACATACCGTTTCCATCATCTTATGGAGCTTATGCTTGAAAACTAGAATGTTAGAATATTATTTTCTTTATTCATAATTGGCATAGTTATTGGTAGAGGATAGCTGCATATACAGAACCAAAACTAGCGGAAAATTTGATGTTGATGATTTCTATATCTTCATGCTCTGAAATAAATTTATTCACCTTTTTATCTAAGCCGACCGTCGTTAAGGCACTAAAAGAAACAAATGTCATCGTCATTCTCCTTTCCTTTTTATTTCTTCTAAGTTTAACATCAACATGCCTATCTTTCATTGCTATTTTCGTTTTTCTAGTAAATAAAAAGAATTTTTTAAAAATGATAACTCTCACAATAACAAGACAGTTATTTTGAAAGATTAACTATAGATAAACCTATAACTAACATATTGTTATACACCTGCAATAACAATAATCATCCAGAGGAAACCTAAAAGTAAGGATATGAAAATGCCTACAACTTGAATAAAGAAGTCAAAGGTTAATTTTTCGTTTTTAAAAATTTCATAATATCTTGTCCTTTTAGCTAGGATAGCTGAAAGATATAACTATGATCATTTTTATTATCTTATCTTAAGTTATTGTATCAACAAAAGGCATTATAAATAAAACTGATAAATAGCTAATGTTACGTCAAAATATATAAATCGGGTCGTGATGAAAGAAATGATTGTTGATTATATAGCATCTGGTCAAAAGGTTGAAGGTTATAGTAGCAAATAAGGTGTTTCTGAAATTATGATTTATTCATGGATTTAAGAACCTGTCTCTGTGGAGCTCAAAGGTGATTCAACTACGATGTCGGGTAACTGCACAAATTACAAAAATTAGTTGATAAAATATTATCGGGCTAAGAAAAACAAAACTAAAAACGAGTTGTGTAGAGGAATTTATACCCCTTCTTACTTAAGTAGAATTGAAAATAACCAAATAAAGGATGATAAACAAATTTATAGTTTATTATTTTCTAAACTTGAAATTTAGACATTTCTTTTAGCCTTTTCATTGATAAAACTTACGTAAACCATTTATTGTCGGTATCCTAGAGCATAGACATATCTTATAAACTTATATTTAAAAGAGTGTGTCTAATAAATCCTAAGAAAATGGCATGGCAATAATTATTAAAATACCAATTTTCGTAAATTAAAGGATTAAAAATCTAATTCCTTTGTTTCAAAATATCAACGTAGAACCAATAGTCCTTAAATAGATATTTGTAAATACTAATGTCACAAAACTATAGTTCCTATTTATACTAGGAATTTAAGATACATATTTTATGGAAGTTGTAATTTATTTAATTCATCCATCATTGCTGGTCGATTCGTATATTTTTTTCGCCAATCTGTAATAATTTTGGAAATCTTTATTCGACCTCCTGAATATTTTTCCATATCCCTTAAAATAGACACAATTTTCCGATAGTGTTGCCTACCTAAAGCAAGAGTTGCCATTTTCCTTACTGTTTTTTCGTATTTTTCAAGAAGCTTTTCGGGATAAAAATCTTTTAAAACATCTTCATGCTCCCTTACCATTGAAAGATCATAAGAATCCATTACAACTTCAATTAATCGATCATACAACCCCTCTTCACGATATAATTTACTAATATTAACTTTATCCGCTAGTTCGTTGAAAATGAATTCTCTTTTTTCCAACCAGTCCTTTTCAACATAAAGGGATTTTAATTCACGAAACACTTCAATATCCCCTTTATTATATTTTATTAATAGTTGCCATAACTTGTCTTTGTATAATTTTTCCATGTTGAGTTGTTTGTATAAATCCTTTAACTGTGTACTGTAAAAAATTAGATCCGCTAGATTAACTTCTTTTTGATTTTTCCCTTCTTTAAGTAGAGAGATGGCTTGCTCATAATTATTTCTTTGGATACAAACATCGATGTAATATTTTCTAACTTCATCTAAGTAGCGGTATTCATTACAGTAGTTTTCGATTTCCTTAAGATCCATTTGCAACTCTTCTAATATTTTTACTTTACGTAAACATAACTGATTTAATTTATAGTTTTTAAACGAGGAATTGTTTTTCTTTTTATGCATTTTGATCTCGACATCTAATCTTTTCTTTTTGCTTCGTAAAAATTCTACTTCGGTAAAATGATCAAAAATAAATTGTTCAATATCATCGATGAAGTATTCCTGATATTCTATACATTTTCCATCAATCATTTCCAAAAGTGAGCGGAACATTTTTCTTTTTACATCAATATTACACTGATCTACTATTTGCTCCCAAATTTCAATACAATGATGAATAATGGACCAAATACTACCACCTGAATCATCGATTGATTGATTTCCAAGTTTTATGAGTAAATACTTTGTGATTTCAAAGGCACCATCCCACTCCGCTATATCTACCATATTTTGAACGTCATGCTTTAAAACATCGATTAGGTCAATAGTGAAATTATAGGCATTTTCGTAATCAATGAATCCATCGTATCCTACGTAGTCCCAAAAAATATCATTTATATGATTTTTACAACGAAGCAAATCCGCAGGTGAAACCTCTTTTCTCGCTATGTTTTTGAATCGATTGAACAATCTTTTATTTTGCAAGAATAAATCTACGACAAAATCTTTTAACACTTCAATATTTACTTCCTCTACAAACTCCTTTATACTGTCTTCTTTATCTTTCATCTTAAAACGTGACACATCATTTTCTACATAAAAAAGCACAGCTGCCATATGCTTGCAACTGTTTCCTGAGGCTGCATAGGGACAAGTGCAAGATAAATTAACGATTTCTTCATTCTCTTTTATGATTTCTACGTCATAATCCCTCGTACCACTCACTATTCCTGTAATTTGTCCACCTTCATTATTTACGTTTTCAACTAGGTTCCGGTGATAGTAATCTATCCCTCGGGCTAATATATGTTCTTGAAATAAATTTTTCCACATTTTTTATCCTCCACAGTTTATTTTCAATTGTTTGTTTTGCTGGAGTTGTACGATTTGCAATCTCCCTTTTATATCTATACAGAATGTAACCAAATATTTTCATGAAAAAACGATAACATAGGTCAAATACCTTTTGAAGATATTTTAGATGTGGATTATTTACCTTTTTACAAGCGATTATATATTTATTTTAAATAACTGTACGTGCAATGTACCAACAAATCCTATTTTCCTACTTATTACAGCTTGTCTTTCAGAGATATTTTTCCAGTATTCCACCCAAAGGATCTTGCCCATTTTCGCATATTCACTATTTCCTCTTTATCTTCACCTTCAAAAATAGTTCCTAAAAAGTTAGCGAAACCACTTAAACCACCAACATCATCGAATAATAAGATGCCTTGTTTATGGATACAAACTGGACGGTGTTCATTAATAACGCGTGCTTTCGTCTCTTCAAGTTCATTCTCGTCGACAAGGTTACTATCTATCAAATCATTACAATCCCTATGCTTTGTAATTGTAATCGTCCAATCATCTCCAAAGTCATAATGATAATATAATTTGTCCGTAACCGGAAATAATGACTTGTCAGTTTGCTCACCATCATATAAAAGAACTTCATCAACGATTAATCTTTCTAGCAAGCTCTCCGTTCCTCCAGGTAAATGAATAGTTGAGTTCAATTCTTCTAATGTTAAATCAATAAGAGGTGCTCTTTTAACAACTTCAGGCTCTCTATCCTCCCCTTTTTCTTGTCGCTCTAAAAATGATTGAAAGGATTCCCGGACATCTATCATTGGAAAACGATCTAATAACGCTTGTATGTCACGTTTTGCCACTTCTGGATGTTCCATTTTTCCACCATAAACATAGGGACCCGTATATTTTTTCCGTAACCAAGACCTTATACTCCCTGATTCATAATCATCATCCCAAAATATATCATGCTCAGCCTCAGAAGGTGGTTGAAATAAAACACCGACTAATTCGGACCATCCTTTCACTGTATTTTTTGTTAATTTTTTATAAACATCCTCCGGTAATGTAAATTCACGTAAATGGGAATTGTTCCAACCGAATAATTGCTGGATCGCATAATGTAAATTATGTAAAGGCATATCGGATGGAATAAGTATTTCCCGAATCATGGATCCATCATTCATCGCTTCCCCATATCTCATGAGCATCCTTTTTTCATAGCTTGATAAATAGTGATCCGTTAATTTTAAAGACAACCGAACAGGTGTAATATTTGTTATTGCTAATCGCTCCCATCTTTTTGTAATAAAATTCTATTCTTTAGTCTCATTTGATTTATATAAATGAAACTATTTCAAAAATCTAACAATTGTTTTCGCAAATTCATCTGATTCTTCCTTATGTGGGAAATGTCCACTATTTTGAAAAGTTATTATATGGCCATTTTGTACTTTTGTCTGAAACTCCATTACTTGTTCCTCACACGTAACAGGATCATATTGTCCCCGAATTAGTAATGATGGCTGTTTTAATTGTTCCAACAATAAAAGTATTGATTCAAACATCTCTTCACCTTCGATCAAACGACTTAGTTTTTACTAGGTATAAATGCTATATATTGTTCCTTGGCTCTCATTAAAGATAGTAAAATAATAGGTGCAAACAATTTATGATGCTTCTAACTTCTTTTAAGTTTTATTATTTTTTATAAGAACCAAAACCCTTTTCCTTATGGTTGTCCTACTGTATGTGAGTAACTTTTTTAAAGGTATAGTTTAATAGTTTATATGTAGAGAAATTTTTTTAACTTATCAAACTGCTCCTTGGTATCGTTCCATCCTAATTTATACAACTCTTCTAATCGTTCCTTTTTTCGCTCCATTCTACCAACAGGTAATGTTTTGCTCGGTCGGATGACGAATACTTTTCCTTGATCTTCTTGCTTTGAAATATACTGAAGCGTTTCATTATAGTGCTTATAGCGAGCGACTAATAAATCGTTAATTATCGGATGTTTTTTATACTTAATGAGCCGAGATAATTTGCCCGGCTTCTTTTTATAGTAACCTACTGGTTTCGTCATAATAATAACGTTTTTCTCGTAACCTTCTTCTTCGGCTTTTTTAATCGGAATAGGATCCGTAATGCCACCGTCAAGTAATTTCCGCCCTTTATATTTTACGCTTGATGCGATAAAAGGTAGGGAACTTGATGCCCGAAGAAGAAGAACGAGATCATGGCCATGATTCGTTTTATCATAATATACAGGCTCGCCAGTTTCACAATCGGTCGTTACGATCACAAATTCCTCAGAATTCTTAAGAAATGTACTCATATCAAAGGGAACAAGGCGATTTGGAATTTCGTCAAAAATAAAATCCATCCCGAAGACTTCTCGATTTTTAATAAAATTAGAAAACGAGATGTAACGCTTGTCATCTATGTATCCGAGATTTACTTTTTTGTTTCGCCCTTTTTGTCTCGAAAGATAGGATGCTGCCATACATGCTCCTGCGGACACTCCAATATTGTAAGGGAAGTACAAATTTTGTTCTAAAAAATATTCAAGTACTCCGGCAGTATAAAGTCCACGCATACCGCCACCTTCTAATACTAATCCCGCATTTACCATGTTGTCCCCCCAAAGATGTTTATTTGATCACTTATGATTATTCTACCAAACCTTTTTTCTTTTGGAAAATAATCTTTTTTGATCGAAGGCAACTAAATAGCGTTGAATTTCTTTATCTGCCTTAAAGCCCTTTTTCCACTTCGGCGAGGGCTTTATTTTCTATCGGTATACGTATCGTCATTAATAACAGATGTAAAATTGGGAAAATAAGCGCTGTAACGTATGCGTTGAATAATAACGGAATGAAAAACAACTCTAAACCGACGATGATGTAGTTTGGGTGCTTTACGTATTTATAGGGACCTTTTTCAACTAACAGCTCTGATGGCAAAATAATAATTTTCGTATTCCAAAATCTACCTAGGGACGTAATACACCACACCCGTGCAATTTGCAGTAAAACAAAAATTGTAAGAAGTAAAAGGTTTATTTTAAAGCCTGAATAATCTCGTAAGTCAACTTCTAATAAAATTGAAAGAAAAAATAACGTATGAACGATGACAAACCATTTATAATGCTCTTTTCCCCGTTCGATGCCTCCTCTTTTCTTCATCCATTGTTCATTTCGTTTGGCAATCATAAGTTCTGTTATTCGCTGTAAGGCAATAAAGATCAAAAGAACTAAAAGAACTTTAGGCACTAGTCCTTCCACTCCAATAAAAGCAGTTCAGAATTAAAACCAGGCCCTAACGCAGATAATATTCCTTTTTCACCAGCTTGTGCATCGGCTTTCATCCTATTATATAAAACGTACAATACCGTTGCTGATGACATATTTCCATGACTTTTTAAAACTTCATAGGAATGTTTTAGCTTTTCGTGGTCGTCCTGCAACACTTTTTCCATTGCGAGCAATACTTTCATTCCACCAGGATGGGCAATATAGGATGATATATCTTTCGTTTGCAAGTCGTTTTGCTCGAAAAAATGTTCAATATGCTTTCGCCAAAAAGTATTAACTAGGGCTGGAATACTTTTTGAAAAAATTACCTCAAGACCTCCATTTGTCACACGCCAGCCCATCACCGATGTACTGTCCTTTTTAAAGAAAGAACTTTTTTTTAGGATTTTTGGGACCGACTTTCGAGCGTAAGACAAATAAGGGGAGGCCTCACCTGCAAGAAAACAAGCACTAATCCCATCGCCAAATAATGCGGTTCCGACGATATTACTTGTACTATCATCGTTTTTCTGAAAGGTAATTCCACACAATTCACAACACACTACTAATGCACATTTTTCTGGATGAGCTTTAAGAAAATCAAAAACCTTTGATAAGCCGATTGCTCCTCCAGCACAACCTAGACCCCACAAGGGCATCCGTTCAACATCATTGCGAAACAACCGTTCATTCATTAAAAAAGCATCAATCGATGGTGTTGATATTCCTGTGCTTGAAACGAATGCGATTAGATCAATCGCTTCGTAAGGAATCTCTCTCGTTAAAAAGTGTTCATGATGTAAACAATGATCGATGGCTTCTAGGGAATAATGAATTGCTTTTTCTTGATAAATTTGATTTTGATCCTCAAAGGTGTGCTCCTTTTCAAACCAATTTTTATCAACGACGAATTGCCGGTTTTCAATTTTGGCATGGTCAAAGACTGGAAGTAAGCGGGTGACTTTTCTACTTTCCTTAGCAAAAACTTGTTGGACGAGTTGTTTTACTTCTTCTTGATGTAAGTTATTTTCAGGAATTCCTTTTCCTACCGAACATATATATACCATTAATTTCACCTAATTCAACGTTTTTTCCT
>DATGRX010000037.1:0-27025 GCA_035303185.1 Bacillota bacterium | reverse complement strand
ATGAAATGATTTTAGAAGCGCAACGGGAAGCGCTAGAACGAGAGCGTTTAAAGAAGGAACAAAAAAAGTCGAAACAACCTTTTCCGAAATGGGTGTTTTGGATTATTGCCCTTGCGATGTTTTTTAACGTATTGGCATTGTTCCCTGAGACCTTTTCAATTCCAGTCATTGACTTTTTAAAGACATCAGCAAAACTCTCCTTAGATGAGGACGTTTCAACATATAAAAAATCTGTCGTCGTTATTGAAACACCGAATAGTCGCGGAACAGGATTTTCCTTTACAGAAGACGGAACAATTTTAACGAATGATCATGTTGTTAGAGGGTATGATAAAGTAACTATTGCCTTTCCGGAGGAAGGATTGTTTACAGGGGAAGTCGTTGAACGTTATCCGGAAGTTGATCTAGCAGTTGTTGATGTTGATGGGGAGAATATGCCTCATTTACAACTAGCTGAGCAACTAACCTTTGAAGAAAATGAACCTATTCGGTTTATCGGAAATCCTTTGCGTTTTCACGGAATTGCTAATGAAGGAAATATTATACATTTTACAAATTTAAAAAGTTGGGATGATCCTGTCGTTATGATCGAGGCTCCGGTTTATCGTGGAAATAGTGGGAGCCCGATTATAAATAAAAAAGGTGAAGTCATCGGCGTCATTTTTGCGACGTTGCAAACGGATAATTATGGTAAAGTAGGCTTATTCGTACCGATTGATTACTTTTATCATAAAAGTGATAGGAAGCCGGGGGTGTAATTTATTTTATTAAAAAGAAAATGGCCATGGCTTGGTACCCAGCTGTGGCAAAATATACTGTTTTTACATTGGCCTGTAAATGAACAGGACTTGCGCAAGTTTGTTCCAAAACCTTTTACGATTGATAAATTTAATGAAACAGCATGGATATCCATTGTTTTATTTACAGCAGATCAATCAAATTTCCGGTACGCTCCATCACTATTTGCTTATCCAACGTTCAAACAATTAAACGTTAGGACGTATGTTCGTTTTGGTGATGAACGAGGAGTATATTTTTGCTCGCTCTACACAAACGATTGGCTCGTTGCAAAAGGAGGTCGTACATTTGGTTTACCTTTCTCACAAATACAAATGAGCCAGTTGGAAATGGAAAAAGGTTTACGGTTTTCAATAGCTAATGACTTTTGTGTAAATTATTTCCCAAAAAATAAACCATATACACCTTCAAAGGATTCGCTCGAACAATTTTTAACAGAAAGATATTGTATTTGGTTTGTTCGGGGAAAGCATATTATAAAATTTCCTATTCATCATGAAAACTGGACATTACAAAATGTGACAGTAAATTTAGATAAGAGGGAATCCCTATTACAAGCATTTCCTCTATTAGAGACGCAACCGATAGCACATTATGCAAAGGAAATGATGTCTTATGCACATCTATATGAAAAGTTTGCGATATATAAAAATTAATGATGTTAACTGTGCAATAACAATCATTGTTATTGCACAGTTTTTATATTTTAATCTTTGTTTGATCAACTTGGTCTAAAGCGTGATCAATGTAATATAGTAAGTGATCATGGTTTTTAATAACTTCTTCATTACTCGGTGCATAATAATAGGCGTGTAAAAAAGTTTCAATTTTCTTTGCTAACATATCATCCTTCGTGCGCGTCATCATTAGAAGTAAATTGTCAAACTCTCCGCTCATGACATGATAAATTGTACGTGTATAATCATTGACGGTTATCACTCCTTTCAAATCTTCGTTATTTATATCTTTTCCGAAAGATGAAATTCCTTGCTTAAACAATAATGGTCTGTTTGCCAATTAAAGACTTTATCTGTCTTCGCATAAAAAATGTGGGCTGTTACATACTAAAAGCAAATTGTTTAAGGAGGGAAAATAATTGTGAATATCCGTATGTTTATGATAGGAATAAGTGTTATATTACTTTTGGTGGGGTGTCAAAACCCAATGAATCAGCAAGGGCAATCGCCTAATCGTGATCAGTCTTTTCAACCAACCAGACATGGCGAAGATCGTCAAAATACAGATCGAAATGAGCAAAGAACGACTGAACGAGGGACAACGGATCGTAGGACGACTGATCGTAGGACGACTGATCGTAGGACGACGGAACGCCGGGATGGACAAGAAACACGAAATCAAAGGGATCATAATCGTTATGATGTTGCTGAGGAAGCAGCTGAAAGGATCACATCCGAACTAAATGAAATCGATCAAGCCTACGTCCTAACGACAAACAATAATGCTTATGTAGCCGTCGTCTTTGATGATGATCGGGGTGATCGGGATAAAACAAAAACGCGAAGTAATCGTGGACGTACAGATAAAGACACTGATCGAAATCGAGCACGAGTAGACGAAGATAGACGTGGGAAGGCCGATAATGATTTATCTGATCGAACATTCATCGGACATGACGATGATATTAGCGATCATGTTAAAAGTGATATAGCAGATATCGTTCGTTCTGTCGATCGGGATATCGATAACGTTTATGTCAGTACGAATCCAGATTTTGTTGACTTAACGAACAGTTATATTGATGATGTAAATGCTGGCCATCCGATTCGTGGATTTTTTGATGAGATGGGTGATATGATCCAACGAATCTTTCCACAAAATCGATAAACTTTATACAACGGGGCTATTCTTTTTGAGTAGCCCTTTTTTTATGTCATCATTCTCGTTATTATGTAACTGTAAAAACATATGTTAAAATATATATAAACTAATGAGGAGGAACGTCAATGAGTGAACAAGTGATTACATATTTAAAGGAGCATCGAGAACATTTATTACAACAATTAAATGATTTTTTATCTATTCCAAGCATAAGTACAGATTCAGCTTATGAAAATGATATACGTAAAGCAGCTCTTTTTGTTGAAAATTATTTAAATGAAATAGGTTTTGAAAATGTAGAGATTCAAGAAACTGGAGGTCACCCACTTGTTTATGCAGAATATAATGAGGCCGGTCCCGATGCTCCAACGGTACTATTTTATGGTCATTATGATGTGCAGCCAGTTGATCCTTTAGATGAATGGGAAAGTGATCCGTTTAAGCCTGAAGTGCGAGGCGATCGACTATATGCTCGGGGAGCTAGTGATGATAAAGGTCAAGTCTTTATGCATTTAGCCGTCTTTGAAGCATATATGAAAACAAAAGGTTCCTTTCCAATTAATGTGAAAGTATGTATTGAAGGGGAAGAGGAAATCGGTAGTGCCAATTTATACGACTTATTAAAGGAGAAGAAAGAGCAATTTGAAGCAGACTTTTGTGTCATTTCTGATTCAGGAATGGTTGCAAAAAATCAACCGACAATTCTTTATGGACTAAAAGGAATTACTGCCCTTGAAGTGACCGTCAATGGGCCAGCTTATGATTTGCACTCGGGCTTGTATGGTGGTGCAGTGAGAAACCCAATTATGGCTTTATCTCACATTTTAACGTCCTTAAAAAGTGAAGATGAAGTGATTACCGTTGAAGGATTTTACGATGATGTAGAAGATTTAACACCAGAAGAACGAGAACTTATCGCAAAAATTGAGGGCGAAGATTATAAGCAAACGACGGGCGCACCGGAAACAGTATCTGAGAAAGGTTACGATGCAAAGGAACATACGATGGGACGTCCGACGCTCGAAATAAACGGTGTATATGGTGGGTATCAAGGCGAAGGAACAAAAACGATTATTCCCGCAACGGCAACAGCAAAAATTACTTGCCGTCTCGTTCCTGACCAAGACCCAGAAAAAGTACAACAACTTATTAAAACCCATATTGAAAAAAATGCACCAGAGGGAGTTACTGTTGATGTCAAGCTAGATGATTCCTCAGCTAAGGCATATAAAGTTTCTCCGGATCACCCACTCATTCAAAAGGCGGCCAAAAGCTATACAAAAGCCTTTGAAAAAGAGACGGTTTTCGTCCGTATGGGTGGTTCTATCCCTGTTGTTGAATGGATTGACGAGATATTTAATATGCCCGTTATTTTAATGGGTTTTGGAACCCCGGACGATCGACTCCATTCACCGAATGAAAGTTTTCCGTTAGATAGTTTTGATAAAGGAATGGAAACACTAGCTTATTATTGGGAAGAAGTAGGTCAAAAAGAAACGTAAGGAGAGGGTAACGTGAAGTTAGCTATTGTTACAGGAGTATCCCGCGGACTTGGCGAAGCAACGGCAAAACTTTTTATGCAAGAAAAATTCCGTGTTATCGGTGTATCAAGGTCAGACTATGATTTAACAAATTTTGCTCAAGAAAATAATGTGACCTATGAACATATATCAGCGGACTTAAGTGATGTAGCGACGGTTGAACAATTAACTGGACAGTTAGAAGAAATTCTTACTGAAAGAGATGTAACTAAACTTTACCTAGTAAATAATGCAGCTTTACTCGGCCCAATTGATCAAGCGATGAATTATAACGTTGAGGATTTAGCTACCCACGTACAAGTAAATACGATTGCTCCGATGGTATTGACAAACTTCTTATTGAACATTTGTCACAGGGAGGATATTTCATTAACAGCTGTAACGATTACATCTGGTGCCGCGGAACGCCCAGTGTATGGATGGAGTGCCTATTGTAGTACGAAAGCAAGTATTAATATGTATACGAAAACCGTTGGCCTTGAGCAAGAAGAAATTGATAGTGGCAATAAAGTAATCGCCTTTAGTCCTGGTGTCATGGATACGAATATGCAAGCCGAAATTCGTTCCAGTACTGAAGAGCAATTTATCGAAGTTGAAACGTTCCGTGAGTATAAAGAAACAAATCAGCTTCGCTCCCCAGAAGAAGTTGGAAGAGTTTTAATGAATATTTTACTCAACGAGAAAATAGAAAATGGCCAAATTTATTACGTACGGGATTATGTATAAGCCAAACTTGCGACAAACGCCCTGTCTAAAAGTAAACAAAAGCATACACATATGGTGAAAGATTACTTTTAGGAGGGAAAAAATTGACGAAACAAGTAAGAGGAAAAGGTGGCTTTAACTTCGGTTCAGGATTTGCTTTACTCGTCGTGTTGTTTATTTTGTTAATCATTATCGGTACTTCCTACACGGGTGGCTATGGCTATTATTAAAGAGTAGTAAAATGCAGGGGTTCGTTGCCTCTGCATTTTATTTAAAAAACTTTTATTTATGATAAACTAATGATGGACATGTATGATTATTTGGTAAAAGGAGAAATGAAGTTGATTACAAGAAAAAGTGAACGGGAAATCAAGCAAATGAAAAAAGCTGGTGACATTTTAGTTAAGTTACATAAAGAAATTGCTAAAATGATAAAGCCCGGTGTGACAACAATGGAAATTGATACTTTTGTTGAGGAGTTTTTAGCCGAGCATGATGCAACACCAGAACAAAAAGGATTTAGCGGCTATCCTTATGCAACATGTGCTTCCATTAATGATGAAATTTGCCACGGGTTTCCACGAGACGAAGAGTTAAAAAATGGTGATATCGCAACAATCGATATCGTCGTTAATTATAAAGGTGGATTAGCTGATTCAGCTTGGACGTATATTGTCGGTGAAATTGATGAGGAAGGAAAGCGACTCGTCGATGTCACGAAAAAAGCACTTTATAAAGGAATCGAACAAGCTCAAGTTGGCAATCGGGTGGGTGATATCGGTCATGCGATTCAAACGTATGTGGAAGGGGAAGGATTTTCCGTCGTTCGAGAGTTTACTGGACATGGTATTGGACCGACGATTCATGAACCGCCTCACATTCCCCATTTCGGTCTCCCTGGAAAAGGAGTTCGATTAAGAGAAGGTATGGTCATTACGATTGAACCGATGGTAAATGAAGGTGCTTGGCGAAGTAAGATGGATGATAATAATTGGACCGCACGAACGATTGATGGAGGTAGATCCGCTCAATTTGAACATACTTTAGCAATTACAAAAGATGGTCCACTCATTTTAACCGAACAAGATGAATAACAGTGAAAAGCACTTTTTGAAGGAGAATCGTCAGTCAAAACAGTAGATAAACTATTTGACATAGGGCGAATGTCTATTTTAAAGGGACGCTCCTTCGATAAAGTGCTTTTTTCTATGGAGGATATTTAATCACGTTAGTTTAGTTTAAATGCTTTTTACGTTACTATATAGTTGAGCTTACAAGGCAGATAGGTGATCGATATGAAGATTAGTAAGATTACGACACAAAAGAAAAACAATCATCGTTACAATATTTTTTTACAAAAAGGTTCTACGGAAGAGTATGCGTTTAGCGTAGATGAAGATGTATTAATAAAATTTCATTTACGTAAAGGCTTATCCTTAACGGATGAACTTATTGAAGAGATCACTTCTGAAGATCATAAACAAAAGGCCTATAATAAAGTGATTCGATATTTGAGTTATCGGATGCGAACAGAGAAAGAAATAAGGGAATATTTGCAAAAAGAGGATTTATTTCCGGAACATGTTGACGAGATTATTGCGAAATTAGAAAAAAATAATTTAGTCGATGATTTAGAGTTTGCGAAAATGTTTGTTCGTTCACGGATAAACACATCGAATAAAGGACCGGGACTTATTCGCAAGGAACTTGAAGTAAAAGGTATTCATGATGAGAATATTGATGAAGCATTATCACAGTTTTCAACGGAAGAACAAGAGGAAAAAGCGTTACAACTTGTACAAAAGAGATTAGCGCGCACAAGTAAACATTCATTTCAAAAGCAGTTAAATCAAGCAAAAGCTGCTCTTATGCGAAATGGCTATTCTTCCCGATTGATTCGCTCTGTCATTAATGAGGTTCGCGATATGCAAGATGATGAAGCGGAATGGGAAGCGATTATCCACCATGGGGAGCGACTAGAAAGGCGATTTTCTGGAAAGTTTGCTGATGCTGAATTGCGGCAGAAAATAAAAGAAGGTTTATATCGTCAAGGTTTTCATTTAAGCTTAATTCATGAATATTTACAAACAAGATAGTAAGAAAAGAGGATGGAAAATGAGTAATTACCGATTTAGTGATTTATCAGTCGAACAATTACGTCAAGAAGCTCAAAAATATAAAGAAAAAGCCCAACGAGCCGAGCAACTTGGAAATATTAGTGAAGTTTCGATTAATGAACGCAAAATGCAAGTCGCCTTAGCTTATATGTTAAATCCTAAAGATTTTCATGCAGGTGATGTGCATCGTTTAAAAGGTGATCCTGGACATAAATTTAAAATTAATTATATTAACGGAGTGTTTGCATGGGGTCATCGGATTAATTTATTGAATGAAACTTATGAAGAAGAGGAAGCAATACCGATTTCGTTATTAGATGAAGTTGTAAATGAAAATAAAAAGTAGCAATTATTAGAACAAGTGAGTCCATTCCTAGGAAAACGAAAGGATTCACTTGTTTTTTTGATCAAACCTAAGGGCTATCTTTGATAAATAGTTCATTTATAACGAAAGAAGAATTATTTACATGACATAATAACCATTATCTATGAAGGATATAATAACTTTTTTACTATGACTAAAACATTGTTTTAAAGAACTTTCGAAAAATTCTTTAATATTTAGTTCACTTTGCTATAATATCACAAAATAAAAACCCTAAAGGTGTGACCTTAGTACTTAATTATATGAATCTTTCCTTTATTTAGTAGGTTGTCATACAGTAACAGAACAAATTTTGAATATCAATACTAAAGATCACCCAAAGTAAATCCTTTCTAAGATAATCCATATTGGTCATGAAGTCTTATAAACACAAGTTTTAAAATTAACGAATTCAATTTAATTTTTATGATCGTATCATTTATGTCTTATATAGAGGTGTGCAAAAATGAGATGGCTCGTATTATTGTTAATAATAACTATACCCTTAGGAGGATGTCAGTTGGAAACAGAAGAAAAGTACGAGGGAAATTCTGAAACTTTACCTAAAGGTAAGGCTTTTGAAGACGATTTCACTCGTGAATTTATAGCTTCGGAAAAGGAAGTAGAAGATGGATATTACGAATTTAAATCTAAGACTGGAATGTATACAATGTTATTTCCACGTAATGCCATAATGTCTAAAATGGTTTATCAAAATCCAAGTGATACAACTGAAACACTTGAGTATTATGTAGAGGATGATGCGATTGCTGGTGAAATCAATAACTTTCGAATTTGGCATACCCAAAGAGAAAAAATAGGATTAGAGGCACAATTATTATCAGTTGCTCAACATGTTGGTTATGAAGGTGATTTTGAAAAAAAGGAAGATGATGAACGAATTATTCATATGGCCAAAATGTTTGATGAGTTGCCAAACCGAAGCTTTTTAAGTATCTTTGGTTCCGTATACTCGAAGGTGAGCCATCAAAACGTTAATTATTTATTCACAGTGACATACAAAAGTGGAGATGACGAATTAAACGAAAAAAAGGTAGAGAAACATGTTCAAAAACTAGTTGAATCAATTGAATTTTCATCGTAAATTCAATAGGAAGTGATTACTTTGAATGAAAGTATTATGGATAATGAGGCATTACTTGCTCGAATAGTCCAAATTGAATATGCAAAGTTAGATGAATATTCCCTCAAGCAAATGTATCTGGAGGAAACAGGTGAAATGCTTGATGTAGAAATAAATATCTATTATTCATCAGATTATATCGATGAAACTGAAGAAAATGGGTTTAACGGGACAATTATCCATCTGTATGATGAAAAACAAGGAATCAATCAAATGTACAATATTCCAAGGGGGACACAAGTTGATTATTCAGATTGGAGCCTAGGAGATGAATGGCGCCCTAATGATGCTGTCTATGATTTGATAGGTGTTTTTGCTGGGGCAGATGATACACAATTTAAGGCATTAGAGCAATTTACAAATAGAGTCACTGCAGAAATTGAAAAAAATACGATAAACTCAGCGATAGAATTAGAGAAGAATGGTTTGGGTCATTCTTTAGGTGGCGTCCTAATTACAATGCTTCAATTAATGGAAGGTGATTACAATAACGTTAACACATTTAATAGTGCTGCACCTTCTGTCTATAAAATGGCTATGGTAGATCGAAACTTTCTTAATAAGATTATTGATGAGTTAAATTTACATATAAGAGAACACTCAGATTTATACGATTTGAATGCTGAAAAATTAGAAGCCATAGCTGAAAAATATTATCAATCAAATGCAGACGTGATTTCACATATTGTTGATCCGAATGATATCTTAGAAGCTATATTATCTTTCCCCGGATTTTTCGAAGTAGGAGAAAAGAAATATACATATTCAGAAAATAAAGACGATGTAGGTGCATTAAAAGAAATCGTAGAGCAAATTCCGGATGAACTTGTAAATGACTTACAATCTTTTATTGCAAAAAATTATGGTAGTATTTATCGTGAAGAGGGATTTGACGGTTTACTAGAAGAATTCCTAGGTATACATGGAGAAGCTATTGATGAATTCATCGAAATTATGGCTGATGGTGGACCAGAATCTTGGCAAGACAAGGCAGTATTCTTAATTAAAATATACGCTGTGGCGAAGAGGATAGATGAAAAACTACCTGAAGTATTAGAGCTAGTGGAAGGTATTCGAGATGGTTTACCTGATTTTTTACAAGCTGTGGAAGAAGCGGGATATATGAGTAAAGAGGATATAGAAAAAGTTCTCAAACAAGTTGATGGTTTAATTGAAGATTTATCCTCTATCCAAGAATCGGCTTCATATATCATTAACAACTTATCCATCTTTAACTTGTTTGAAATTTTAGAACACGTCGAAAATATAAAGGAACGAGTAACGGATATGCAAGGAAAGCTAGACGTAATTATAGAACATCTTGATCCGTTTCTTCAGGTTCTAGGTGAGAGTGCTGTCGCGCACAAAATGGGAGCAATAATTAAACAGTTGTTAGGAAATGGGAAGAAAATTGATAGTAACGGTGATATTTTAATAAAAATCCCTGCTGAAGGTAATGGGTCATCCTCTGAGATATACGTAAATATTTCTTCTGCTGCAAGAATATTTATTCGTGGAACAAGCTTTCTTGAGCAAAAGAAAGACCTCTTAAGGGAGTTGAAGTCGACATATGAAGAAGAATATATTGATGATTACGAAACTCGAAAAAATATAATTATAGGAAAAGCCGATGACATGAGTTTATGTCCATCGTCTTACCAAGATTTATTAGGATATTTTACACCAGACACAAAATATTTTCATAAAATAAAGCGTATTAATGTAGATTTAAAGTTAGAACCCCTTCCAGATTCTGGGTTTAAGACACCTTTTAATAATTTGTTTTCATTTATAGAAAAAGAAATTAAAGAAGAAGCAGAAATGTTAGAAGAATTTGAGGAAGCAATAGAAAAACTTTTTGAAAAAGATAAAGAAATTGGTGAACTCATCAGTGTGTAAGGGGGAAAATTCATATGAATGAAGGAAGCCAAACTATACATTACCAAATGGTTAGTGAGACAGATTTAACGGACAAAGCGGATAAATTCTTGAACAAAATAGTTCGCTTAAAAAGCTTGGGTCATAGTATGAACTTATCCATTAAGCACGAGTTAAATAGCAGCAAAGGGGAACTAATAAAAGTTATATACGACAGGCTTGAAAAACATTCAAATTATAGCAAGCAGTACTATGAAGCTACAGAACATTCTATGCATGTTTTAAGTAGGATATATACAGACATCGTTAATAGCAACCGTTTTCAAACAATAAATATCTACTATGACATCATTGAAATAAATAGAGCTTAGATAACTAGAGGGAACTATTTTCCAGTAAGTGGTGATAAATGCATCATTAGAAATCTATTAAAGAAGGTAAAATTAATTATATTTATTTTGCAGGATTAGGTATAAAGGAGAGTTTTTAAAAAATATATAGAAAAACATTTTTTAAATGTTTATAATTATTATTAATTTAACAAGGAGGGAATGTAATTGGCACAAATTAGAGTTACTCCAGATGAACTGGAGAGAGTTTCGGAACAGTTTAGGTTTGAAGGTGACAACTTAGAAGAGTTGCTTAGCCGCATCCACAGTCTCATGTTTGATGAACTAGATGGAGTTTGGGAAGGAGAAGCAAAAGGAGCTTTCTTTGAGCAATATGATAATTTAGAGCCTTCTTTCCAGCAAATGCGAGAATTATTAGAGAAGATTTATTTGCAACTTGGTTCAACTGCAGAAGCCTTACGTGGTGCTGATGCGGATGTTGCAAGTCAAATTCGCCGATAATAAGCAGTGGATTAGCACCACAGCAAGAATTTGCTGTGGTGCTATTTTCTATCAAAATACTCGTAACTTTGGAGGGAAATATGTATATCAATTTAACAGTAGATTTATATCATAATAAAGATGAAACAATAGAAATTCGGATATCTGATCAACATACTGTCAAAGGTTTCATCGATATTGTCCACCAAATTACAGAACAAGAATTTGATAACGATAAACATTGGATCAGAGTATCTAATAAACAAAAGGTTTTTTACGGAAATGCCACATTAGAAAGTTGTGGTATTACAACAGGAGATCGAATTAAAATATTATGATGACTGAATATTTAACTCGTTTTTAGGGGGGAAGCGATATGCCAGATGAACAGACACCTTATTTTACAAGACGAACAGAGGGATATATAGAAAGACAAGAAAATACTATAATAACAACTTTTCAGAAACCTAAAATTAAACTTAGAGATGAAATTGAAATTGATCTAGTGAAAACGGTTGATCCAAATTTAAATAAAAAAATTACTTCAAAAGAAGATAAAATAATTATTCAAACAGAAATACCAAAGGGTTATCATTTGTTACCTAATATACATAACGAATCAACGATTGCCCGGTGGCAATTATCATACAATTTGCTAAAACTCGTAGAAAACCATTCAATTTCGCGATTACATATAGTTATGTGTCCATGTAATATCCTTTATGGAACAGGATTAATACCCCATGTTATTCACTATGGCGTAACTGAAAGTATCCCACCCTATGAAAAGGAAAAAGAGATCCTATGGTTGGAATTAAAGTCAGTCATTGCTTATATCGTCGATAAGACCTTTGAATTTGATACATATTTAGATCATTTTGAAACGATTGATCTTAGTGAAGAAGCAAGCAGAATCATGTACGCCGAAAATTTTGCGGAATTATCTAGTTTTATTCAAAAAAAGATAGAAAAGGAAAGCCTTCAAGAGAAAACATTACAAAAGGTTCCAAAAAGAAAATGGAAAATAAATCGTTTTAGTTTATATAGTTTAATCGGCTTAGTGATTCCAGCAATTATTTATATTATATTTATATCCTTTTTTAAATTACCCGAGCAAGAAGCGTATGTATCGAGTAGTCAGGCTTTTTTACAAGATAAATATAGTTCAGTCATTGATGAATTAGATGGTTATTCTCCGGAAAAAATGCCATATGTTGTTAAATATCAACTAGCAAAAGCTTATGTTCAAAATGAAGCTTTAACGGAGGAACAGAAGCAAAACATTCAAAACGTCATTAGTTTACAAGCGGACGAACGGTATTTTTTATATTGGATTTATGTAGGACGTGGTGAATTTGCTGAAGCAATAGATATTGCTAAACGATTTGAAGATCGTGATTTAATTCTTTTTGCTCTTTATAAAGAAAGACAAGCCGTACAATCTGATACGAACTTAAAAGGAGAAGAAAGAGATCAAAAATTAAAAGATATCGATGTTGAAATTAAGGAATATGAATCAGAGATTGAAGCAGAAGAACGAGAAGAGGAACAGCGATCAAAAGAAGAGGAAAGGGAACGGGAACAATTAGAAGATGATTTAAATGAAGAAATTGACAATGAATTAGAAGCAGTAGACAACGAACGTGAGGATAACAATGAGGATAATGATGAAGAAAATAATGATAAAAACGACTCATCTTCAAAAAATGATTAAGAAAGGAAGTGACGTAAATGCCTACCTTATGGATATATTATGATAAATATGTATATTGCCACCGTTTTTCTTCGGAAGGAGAATTAGATAAAATTTCTATTGGCAATGAAATTCAACATACTATAACATTTAAGTCATTTCCAGAAAACTCACCACTTATGATCAAGCCAGTAAAAAACACGCATAAATTTAAAGTTGCTTTAGATGGTGAAACAATAGGAGAAATAACTCCCCAAAAACGATATGAGATAAAAATTGAATCAATACTTATAGGATTTTATTTTGATCCGAATCCATGGTCTAAAAAATCCTACTATATTGATTATGAACAAGAAATTGATATCTATACGGCAACAGATGTTAGAAAGTCTGCTCTTTGTTTTACATTAAGGCGACATTTTGAACGTTGGATACTTAAGCCAAATACAGATGATGTTTTTATAAATGGAAAAAAGATAAGTAAACAAACAGAGTTACAAGTCGGCGATAGGATCTTTTATCCTTCAGCAATGATTGAGTATACAGCTGAAGATATTATTACCGTACAAACAAAAGATGATTATCAATTATCATTACCAAACATTGCATTACCCGGTTCGGTTTTAAAAGATAAATATCCAAACTATCGAAGAACCCCAAGAATGATTTATGATTTACCGACAGATAGAGTAGATTTTGCCCTTCCTGATCGTGAAGCAGAAACGAATCAACGGGACTTATGGCTTGTCATTTTACCCCCAATTGTCATGTTAATTGTTATGGGAGCTATTATGATGATCCGCCCTAGGGGAATCTTTATTTTAATATCGATTACGATGTTCACGATGACAATTATTACGTCATCTGTCCAATATTTTAAAGAAAGAAAAAGAGTGAAGGAAGAAAACAAAAAACGCAAAAGATTGTATAAACAATATATTGATCAGAAACGTGTTGAATTACAAAAGTTATATAATCAACAACGAGACGTTCTCTATTATCACTTTCCTAGCTTTGAATATATGAAGTATTTAACAGGAAATTTAAGTGATCGCATATGGGAACGTACACTTGCGAGTCATGACTTTTTACAAGTAAGAGTAGGTCGGGCTACTGTACCTGCTGCATATGAAGTTGATGATCATTCTAGAGAAATAAAAGATAGAGAAATAGATGACTTATTAGAAACATTCCAAGAGTTGGTTAACCATTACAAAGAAGTGAGAAATGTTCCACTAACTATCGATCTTCGCCATGGTGCGATCGGATTTATCGGTCAAGATGAAATTGTCAAAAGAGAAATTAGACAAATCATCGGTCAACTTAGTTTTTTTCAAAGCTATCATGATATTCGCTTTGTTGCTATTTTTGAGGAGGATGAGTATAAGGATTGGGAATGGTTGAAATGGTTACCACATATCCAATTACCCCATATGTATGCGAGAGGATTAATTTACAATGAAAAAACAAGGGATCAAATCTTATCATCTATTTATGAAATTTTAAAAGAAAGAGATTTAGATGAGGATAAAGAAGAGAAGCGATTTATTCCACATTTTGTTTTTATTGTAACGAATCGGCAACTCATTTCCGAACATGCTATTTTAACCTATTTAGAACGTCTAAATCAGCAAGAATTAGGAATTACAACGATTTTTGCCGCTGATAGGAAAGAAAGTTTAACAGATAATATTTTTACTCTCGTTCGATACATTGATGAGCATTCAGGAGACATACTCATCCAGGATAGACGAGCAAAACATACACCTTTTGCATTAGACAAACATTATTCAGGTGGAAATGAATGGTTTGCTCGTACATTACTTTCTTTAAATCACGAATTAGGTATGAGCGATTCTATTCCAGAAAAAGTAACATTTTTAGAAATGTATGAACAAGATGATGCATCAAAATTAAACATTCTAGAAAACTGGAAGAACAACAATCCAGCTAAATCTTTGGAAGCTCCTGTTGGCTTAAAAAGTAAAGATGATTTAGTGTATTTAAATTTACATGAAAGAGCGCATGGACCACACGGTCTTTTAGCAGGAACAACGGGGTCTGGAAAAAGTGAATTTTTACAAACATATATTTTGTCTATGGCGGTCAATTACCATCCCCATGAAGTTGCTTTTTTATTAATTGATTATAAAGGCGGAGGAATGGCTCAACCGTTTCGAAATCTACCACATTTGTTAGGAACGATTACGAATATAGAAGGTAGCCGGAACTTCTCTAATCGAGCACTTGCTTCGATTAAAAGTGAACTTGAACAACGGCAAAGACTTTTTGAAAAATATGAAGTTAATCATATAAATGATTATATGCATTTATATCGTGATGGAATAGCTACAGAACCGATGCCACATTTGTTTTTAATTTCTGATGAGTTTGCTGAATTAAAAGATGAGGAACCGGAATTTATTGATGAATTAGTTAGTGCTGCACGAATTGGAAGAAGCCTAGGCGTTCATTTAATTTTAGCGACTCAAAAACCTGGCGGGGTCATTGATAATCAAATTTGGTCAAACTCTCGTTTTAAAGTGGCCTTAAAAGTACAAGATGAACAAGACAGTAAAGAGATTTTAAAAAATGGAGATGCAGCAAATATTACAGTAACGGGTCGTGGATATTTACAAGTAGGTAACAATGAAATATATGAGCTTTTCCAATCGGCATGGAGCGGGGCTCCTTATGAGATAGATATCGTTACAACGGAAGATGAAATTGCTCTTGTGACGGATTTAGGTCTTGTTCCATTATCTGAAGTGTCATCAGAAGAAAGCGATAGTCGTTTGAAGCGAACAGAAATTGAAGTCGTCAATGAGGAAATAGTTAAAGTGACTCAACAATTAAATCTTCGAAAAGTACGAAGTCCATGGTTACCGCCGCTGGCAGAAAAGCTTACGATGGATGAAACAGATCTTCAATCAACAGATCAACGTAAGTTTTTATTAGCCCTTACAGATGAACCTTCTTTACAACGCCAAAGAAAGTATTACTTTGAAGCAGTGTCAGACGGAAATATAGGTGTTTTTGGTTCGTCAGGCTTTGGAAAATCAATGACTGTTTCCACTTTGCTTTTAAATATAGCTAGACAGACAACACCTGAACAGTTTCAGTTTTATATTTTTGATTTTGGAAATGGTGCCCTTTTACCGTTACGAAATTTACCACATACAGGTGATTATTTCCGTTCTGATGAAGAAAGAAAAATTGAAAAGTTTTTTACTTTTATTCAGCAGGAAATCAATCACCGAAAAGACTTATTCCGTCAATATGAAGTTAGTCATATTGATTTATACAATGATATAGTGAAGGAAAAGTTACCACTTATTTACATTGTTATTGATAACTTTGATGTTGTTCGTGATGAGATGTTTGAAATTGAAAATGAATTCGTTCAATTATCACGGGATGGTCAATCAATAGGAGTTTTTTTAATATTAACTGGTTCAAGAAGTGGTTCGATTAAACATGCGATGTTAGGGAACTTAAAGACGAAAATAGTCCATTATTTAGTAGATGAATCAGAACATACAGCAATCATAGGCAAAACAGAATATGATACCGAACCAATTCCGGGTCGAGCTCATATTCGAAAGGATAACACATATTTATCCCAAGTTTTCCTACCGACTAAAGGAGAAACGGAAGTCGAGTTACTTGAGAACATAAAACAAGAGATATCCAATATCCAAAAGGAACATGTTCATGCTCGTAAACCAGTAGCTATCCCAATGTTACCAGAAAAACTTAATACTGAAGACTTTAACAGTAAGTATGTCATTGATGAAGAACCACAAAAAGTAGCCCTTGGTTTAGATGAGGAAAATGTTCAACCTATTTATGCTGATTTTAAAAAGAATTCTCATCTCATTATTGTCGGTGATACAGAAAAGGGAAAAACAAACGCATTAAAAATAGTACTACACTCTCTGTTAGCAGAAGAGGAAGCAATGGTTGGAATTTGTGACACTATTCATCGTTCACTATCAGAATTTGGAAATCATAAACAAGTGTCCTATTTGGAAGGTAAGGATCAAATTTCTGCATGGATCGATGAAGTTGATAAGGAACTTATGAATAGAGAAAAGAAATATAGACAGCTTTTAGCCGAAAATAAGTCTGGACAAATAAATTTTTCACCAATTATTTTAGCAATTGATGAATTTGCACAGTTTAAACAAAATATAGACGGCGCTTTAGAAACAAAAATAAGCGACTTTATAAAAAACAAAGCATATTTAGGTTTTCATTTCGTATTAACAGGTTCCATCAACGATGTGTCAAAAGGATTCGATCCATTGACATCAGAAATAAAGCAAATTAATCATGTATTATTATTTATGAAAAAATCTGACCAATCATTCATACCACTTCCTTATGTAAGAAATGAACCAGAGTTACCGATTGGATATGCTTATTACATTCTTAACAATCGTGAAACGAAGATCATGATGCCAAAATATGTATCGAAAGGAGAGGCGATAAATCTATGGAAATAAAATCCTCATTACAATTAATCATTAAAATACTTATCATTATTGGATTACCTTTACTGATATTGTTTTATGTCGATAACAAGGGAAAGATCGTCGAATCCGATGAAAGTGACAACAAGTCAACGAGGGAAATCGCCATTATTAATGAAGATAATGGTGTAGAAGTAGAAGATGAATTGATTTTTTTAGGAGAAGAAGTTTCGACAGTATTAAATGATAACCAAGGACAAAACTATAAGTGGACGGTAGTGGGTCGAAGCACTGCTGAACAAGGACTAAGGGATCGTTTATATGATGCTGTGATTTATATACCATCTGACTTTTCTGCAAATGCAATGACTTTTCAAGAGGAAAATCCTGTGAAATCAGAACTAAAATATACGTTCCAACCATTTTTAGATGCTAAAGAACGACAAAGAATTCATCGAGAAATGGCCGAGGCTAGTCATTTAATTAATGATAGTATTTCTAGCATGTATTGGAGTTATGTATCACAAGAAATCAAAGGAATAAGAAACCACTTCGATAATATTTTAGAAAAGGAAGTGTCATTTCAAGATGTCATCCATTCCTTTTACACAGACACATCACAAGAAATTACGGAAGATGTCAGTGACCATCGTAACAATTTACAACAGTTGTTAGGGGATACTACATCCCTTGGACAAACTACAGAAGACTACGTTTCATCTAATGATCATGCAGTAGAAGAAATAGAACAGTTTGCTGCCGCTTTAGAAGACTATAAAGAAACACAGCAAGAGCAACAACAATTATTGGATGAATATTTATTAAACAATCAAGAAGCCATTGATCAAGGGCTTGATGCAAATGATCAAATTATTAGCGATGGATTACATGAAGCAGAAAATGAAATGGATGAACATATCACTCGCTATTTTCAATTTAGAAACTCTCTTCATCATACAAGAGATGATTTTGACAAAACGCTTGCTAAAGGAGAAGAAAAGATTAATGAATGGTCTGAAGAAAGTGAGGACCTTTTTAATAAAAAGGATGAATTGTTTACCGGCTTACTTGAAGCTTTTAGTGATGAATATTTAAAGCTTTCTTTTGAGAAAAACAATGAAGAATCCCTTGAACAGCTTAGAGAAAGTATTGATGAAATTCTTGAAGCAGATATACCTCTGGAGCGTATAGAATTTGAGCGCCCTGGTGATAGAGAAGAACTTGATTTTGAAGAAATGAGAAATATTTTAAAAGCATTAGGAGATGAAATAGAGCAAGTTAAGCGAGTTTTAGAACCTTCTGATGAAGATGAGGCAAGTGAGTATGAACTTATATGGGAACCATTAAAAAAAGAATATGAAGCTTCTTTAAACCAATTAGAAACATTAAAAAGTACTTTTGAAGAGGACAATACTGTTGAAGAATGGAAAGAATATGCAACAACTTTAGAAAACCTTATTACTTTTTTAGACGAAAGTAAAGAAGCAACTATTCAAAAGGTAATGCAACATATTGATCATTTACAGGAAAGTATCGTTCACTTTTATGAAGGATTTGATGACGATGTCAAGGAAGAGTTGAAAGAAAAATTTGAGCAAGTAGATAACATCTTATCTGATCGAACCTTAAATGACGTATTAACCTTTGAAAATCATTTAATTAAGCACCTGACAGTTCTTGAACAAAAATTAGTCGTTGATAAAGATTTAATCATTGATATTTTTGAAGAAAACGATGAAGTGAAAGAACATGAAAATCAAATTATGAATTGGTATAACATAAATCAATCCTTTAAAATTGATTTAAAGAAACTATTAGGCTTGTCTGATGAAGAAGTAAAAGAGGCAGAAGAAGATATCAAAAATTTATTAATGCTCATGGAAGAAGTCGAATTAGAATTAGGTAATTATACTGAATTCATCAGAGCTCATAGAGAAGAAACAAACGAATTATTAGCAAAAATAACGGAAGAAACAGATAATGTTTTAGCACAATTACGAGATGAAAATGCGGAGACGTTTGAATGGAAGGAATCTCCTTCGCTTGCTCAGTTAGATGAAAATATACCAGTTGATAGGCAAGAAGATGCGAAAAATTCTCTAGCGCAACTTGCAGACCTTATTTCATCTTTAGAGGATAACCAAGAAATGATGTTTGATTCAACTGAAACGTTGCAAAATAAAGTAGCAAATGTTCAAAACGAAGCAAATGATTTAAATAATCGTTGGGATCAAAATGTTGAAACAACAGGGCTTATTAAAGATGATGTCTATAATGTATTAAGTAATACGATTGTTGATGGACAATATAATCCATATGTATACAACTTTTTATCAGCACCGGTCGATATACAGGATCAAACAACGAGAGTAACAGTTCCAACGAAATCTGCAGAGTATGTACCACCCGTTATTATGTTGCTCGTTATGTTAATTTCATCCTTATTAATTGGCTTTATTACGAATCATTATTCAAACGTATCTTTTCTTATCCAAGGTTCGTTATTTAGTTTATTAAATTTAGCCGTTGCTGTAATAATTAGTCTGTACAGTGCTAAAATATATATGTTATCTGATGCACAATCGATCAAATGGTTCATTTTGACGGCCCTCGTTTTATTTGCAGCTTCAAATATCATACGAGGGGGATTGCACATGCATACGTTTATCGGTTGGTTAGCAAGCATAGGATTAATTATATTCTTTGTGATCCCGTTAATCGATATTTCATTATCGGAATTTACATTTAATCATCCAATTGCGACTGTATATCTCGGGCTTCAATATGAGATAAATGTGCCTTATACTATAACAGTGATAGCCTTAGCAGTGATTACATTGTTTATTTCAGCAGGGTTTTATTTCTCACAAAAATCAAAATATGAGAAAGAAGGGGCAGCGAAAGATGAAGAGGTGGCTTCTTAGCGCCATTGTCCTAATGTTCCTTTGGTCAAGTACTTCGGTATTAGCAAAGGACAATGAGAAACCTGAACCAAATATTTATGAAAAAAATAAAATTGACTATCGAATGAACTTTTGGGATCAAATGGAGGAAAAAGAAGAAATTCCTGAGCATCAAAAGAATTTACAATTTAATTTTCAAGAGAAAAAGGATTTTAGGGATACTTTTGAAAAGCTGACGTTCAAACCTAGAAAAACGGAACAATCAATCATTTATCAAGTATCTCATACGGGGCTATTTTCAGAGGAAATAACGATACCAAATGACAAAGCAAAACAAGAAGCCACTATGGGGATATCATTTGTGCAAGTTGTCTTTTTCATAAGCATTATTATTATTCTAGGGATGTTTGTGATTCTTATTCCAAAGTTAGCTAAATCGAAAAAGTAAATTTATTACATGTAAAATGTTAGTGAATGTTAACATAGAGGAATTGATTGCAAAAAATTTAATTTTACAATATATAACGTTGGTGAATAAAAAATAAACTTCCCATTCCTTTGGGAAGTTGACGAAAATTCACTGACGTTTTTTTATGACATTGATGAGTTACTTATTTGTAATTTTGTTTGCAATCGATGCTCAGAAAAAATCCAACCCGTATAGGAATTGATAACCTCTTTCTGTTGATTGAAATGAGCTACAGCAACGAAGGGATAATGGCCTTCGTAACGATAACGTAAATCAATTAAGCGTACTTCAATGAAATTATCAAAGTCTTCAATTTTCCAACGATAAATTGGTGAAAACTGCAGGAAAGCTGCAATGTTTTTATCCTTTTTTGCCACTTGAACTAAAGGAGAATCAGGCAGCGGAACATTTTCAAACATATCGATAATTTGAATATGTCCATGTTCGACAACACCAACATAAAAGTATTTTGGTGTTGCAAAGGAAATCCGCCACTCATTTTGTTTTACCGTTGGCGATGTGATAATATGGGTTGCCTCTGGATAATGATGTTTAATTTTATTAACAATTTCTCGCTTATCTAAAAACCGCTTGATATAATATAATGCGATTACTACATAAACAATGAGCCAAGTATAGCCAGGATGGGATCCAGCTAACCAAGCGATAATTCCGCCGATGTGTAAAAAGAAAATGTACGGATCAAAGGTATTAATGATACCGAGGGCAATCCATTTTTTAGAAAAGGGGCGGAGAACTTGAGTACCGTAGGCATTAAATATATCAACGAAAATGTGTAAACCAACAGCTAATGTTGTCCATCCAAATAAATGCCAAAAGGAGATACTTGGTGCAAATACATATAAGGCAAGGGAAATAAGAGCACCCCAAAAAAGAACCATCGGCATCGAGTGAGAAAACCCCCGATGGGATCTAATATAGGAAGCATTATTTTTGAATTTAAAAATTGTATCAAAATCTGGTGCATGGGAGCCGATAATTGTTCCAGCAAAAATCGTTTGAACGAGCGTAGGATCTTGACTTATTGCTGGATCCATTGTCGCAAGACTGCCTAATGCAACTCCCATAGCAATATGGGTTCCTGTATCCATGATCAGGAAACCTCCTTTATGATGATCTATGATTTATTGTAACAGAAGGTCGTGAATATATGAGTAATGAAACGTTACAAAACATTGACATTTCTAGATTTCAACAGGATTTGTTAACTTGGTATGACCATAATAAACGAATTCTACCGTGGCGAAAAGATAAGGATCCTTACAAAGTATGGGTATCAGAAGTAATGCTTCAACAAACTAGGGTCGACACAGTTATTCCTTATTTTGATCGGTTTATGAAAAATTATCCGACGATTTATCATTTAGCTGAAGCGGAAGAACAAGAAGTTTTAAAAATGTGGGAAGGTCTTGGCTATTATTCCCGGGCGCGGAATTTACATGAAGCTGTCCGTGAAGTTGTTGCAAGTTATGATGGTGTCGTCCCAAGAGATGCGAAAAAGCTCGGTCGGTTAAAAGGAATTGGACCTTACACGCAAGGTGCGATTATGTCGATTGCTTTTAATGAACCGGAACCAGCGGTTGATGGTAATGTTATGCGAGTATTATCAAGGGTGTTATTTGTAACGGATGATATTACTGAATATCAAACGAGAAAACGATTTGAAACCTTTGCAAGGCAATTAATTAGTGACGATTCACCAGGGGATTTTAATCAAGCCTTAATGGAACTTGGGGCACTTATTTGTAAACCAAAAAATCCAATTTGTGAAGATTGTCCTCTTCAATCTTATTGTAAGGCAAAGAAGGAAAACATACAGGAAGAACTTCCTGTGAAGACGCGGCCCAAAAAGCAACGGACGATACCTTATGTAGCTTTACTTATTCAAAATAAAGCGGGTGAATTTTTAATTGAGCAGCGGCCGAGTGAAGGATTACTTGCAAATATGTGGCAATTTCCGATGGTTCCGATTACCGAAATTGGCTATGAACATATTTCATCTTGGTTTTTAGCGGAATATGGTATCGAGATTGAATTAAGTGATAATATAACAAATATTAAACACGTTTTTTCTCATTTAATTTGGAAAGTGGATGTGTTTATGGCGAAAACAGAGGATGACTTTGCAGAAACTGAACGAGCAAAGTTTGTACCTAAGCAATATTTGGAAGAGTATCCTTTTCCGGTACCCCATTTAAAAATGAAGGAATTTATCAAATGAAGGTGGTGTGTGGATCGTGGAGTTTGAGCACTTTTTCCCTAAATTTATAAAAAAGCTACAAGAGGTGCCTTTTGTTAGTGGCACAATTAGTCAGCCGAGAAGGCGTTCAAGTGAATTGCGGCGGGTGCGTATGCGTTTAGTGGAATTGCAAGGTGAGTTACATATTCAATTTGAGTATCAACATGAGGAGCGATTTCAACATAATAATGTCAAACTAGAACATATTGATCAGGAATTATGGAATTTGCTTAAGGATTTTAGGCAAGTCCATGTGCAGTTTCAACAATCAGATGATCATATTCAAATTTCGAAGCGGTTTAAGGTGAGGTGGCAGGTGACAGAGTTAGAGGAAGAACGGGAAGTTTCCTTTACACATAATCGAAAGAAAGAGTATTTATTAACGGAGGGAAAAGCTTATCCTTTCCTCGTTCGGCTTGGTGTTCAAACGGAGGACGGGAAAGTTCGTCAGCGTCATTATGATAAATTTAAACAAATTAATCGTTTTGTTGAACTCATTGATGATGCGATTGAACATTTACCAAAGGATAAGGAGATCCGTATTTTAGATTTTGGGTCTGGGAAGTCTTATTTAACCTTTGCTTTATACCATTATTTACACATTGAAAAGGGCCTGGACATTCGAGTGACCGGCTTGGATTTGAAAAAAGATGTGATTGAGATGTGTTCGAATATCGCTCAGGATTTACGATATGAAAATTTAGATTTTAAAGTCGGTGATATTAACGATTATGAAGAAGATAGTTCTGTTGATATGGTTGTGACCTTACATGCGTGTAATGTTGCGACAGATATGGCCTTAGCGAAGGCTGTTGAATGGCAGGCGAAAGTTATTTTAAGTGTTCCGTGTTGTCAGCATGAGTTACGTTCGCAAATTGAAGCACCAGAGTTAGATATTATGTTAAAGCATGGCTTTATGAAGGAACAATTTTCAGCGATTGCGACGGATTCTCTTCGAGCAGAGTTGCTTAATATCGTCGGTTATGAGACTCAGTTAGTTGAGTTTATTTCAATGGAACATACACCGAAAAACACGCTTATTCGAGCCTATTATACTGGGAATAAACTTTCGAAAGAAGAGGCGAGAGCCTACGAGGAATTTCGTGATTTATTACAGGCTAAGCCATTTTTGGAAAATGAATTGAAAGAAAAATTACCCTTTTCGTCATAATTTTTTCGCAAAACCACTGTCTAGGCATAACTTTTCTAAAGTTGGACAGGGTATACTTGCGGAGGTGATAGGAAAATGCCAAATAAGAATAATCAGCCATCTTCAAAAACAGATGCACAACAAGTTCGTAAGCAAAATCAAAAAGCTGCACAAGGTCAAGGGCAGCAACAATATGAATCAGAGTTTGCTTCTGAGACAGATGCTCAACAAGTAAGGAAGCAAAATCAACAATCACAACAAAATAAAAAATAAATTTGTTCCAAGGAATTCCCGTTATATAATTAACGGGAATTTCTTTTTGTCCTTTAAACTTTTCAATCGGGAGATTATACTAGATGGGAGAAAGGGGATTTACCATGGTCAAAAAGAAGGAAATCGTCATTCAAAGTTTGAAACATGATGGAACGTTTCATCGAAAATGGCATGAAAATACGATATTAAAACAGACAAAGGATGAGATTATCGGAATCAATGATGCGACAAAGGTTACTGATTATGACGGTACGATTTGGACTTCAACAGAGCCGGCGATATTTTACTTTCATGCGAAGAAGTGGTTTAATGTGATTGCAATGTTAAAGGACGATGGTATTCATTTTTATTGTAATTTAAGTTCCCCCTTTACGTTACGAGAGAATGTGTTATCATATATAGACTATGATTTAGATGTTACTGTCGATCCAAATGGAACTGTCGCGTTATTAGATGAAGAAGAATATGAACGGCATAAAGAAATATACAACTATTCTGCTAGAATTGATCAAAAGATAAAGGAGCATGTTACACTTATTTATCAGCTCATTCGAGAAAATCAAGACCCTTTTACTGAATCTTTTGTGAAACATTGGTACAATAAAGCCCAATCATGAATTTGATGATAAAATCCTTGCTTAAGCAAGGATTTATTATATTTAAGTCACTCATGTCATAATATGTATGTATATTATTTTCATAAGGATGCTTGATGTTATGAAACCAATCAAACAATATTTAACCTTCGTCAGGCCGTATTGGTGGAGGATTATCGGTACGGTTCTTATTGGGATTTTAAAGTTTGCGATTCCTTTATTAATCCCATTAATTACGAAATTTGTGATTGATGATATTATCGGTGCGGAAGATTTAACGTCTAGTGAAAAGACGACAAAATTAACGACGATTATTGTGATCGCTTTTGTTATTTTTCTCTTTTTACGCCCACCAATTGAATATTACCGGCAATATTTAGCTCAATGGGTAAGCAGTAATATTTTATACGATATTCGGGATAAATTGTTTGAACATATTCAACGACTCAGTTTACGTTTTTATTCAAATACAAAAACAGGGGAAATTATTGCTCGGGTTATTCACGATGTTGAGCAGACGAAAGTTTTCGTCGTCACCGGACTCATGAATGTTTGGCTGGATGCGGTAACGATTTTAATTGCGATTGGAATTATGTTAACGATGAATGTACCGTTAACGATTGTTTCGATTATATTATTCCCGTTGTATGGTTTTGCGGTAAAATATTTTTATTCAAGGTTGCGTCAATTGACTCGTGAACGTTCGCAAAAGCTAGCCGAAGTACAAGGTCATTTACATGAGCGAGTACAAGGTATTCGGGTCACGAGAAGTTTTGCGTTAGAAGATCATGAGCATGAGCAATTTGATCATCGAAATAGTAGCTTTTTAAATAAAGCCATTGAACATACGAGATGGAATGCGAAAACCTTTGCGGCGACAAATACGATTACAGACTTAGCTCCATTACTTGTCATTGCCTTTGCAGCCTATCAAGTGATTAATGGGAATTTAACGATCGGTACAATGGTCGCTTTTATCGGATATATGGAGCGGGTTTATAGTCCGTTGAGACGTCTAATTAATTCATCGACAGCCTTAACTCAATCGATCGCTTCCATAGACCGAGTCTTTGAATTTTATAATGAAGATTACGATATTAAAGATAAAGAAGATGCAATCGCCCTTGATAATGTGCAAGGAAAGGTCGATATTGAAAATGTTTCCTTTTACTATGATAAAGAGGAAGGAAATGTTTTAAATAATGTGAATTTAAATGTTAAGCAGGGTGAGACGATTGCCCTTGTTGGTATGAGTGGTGGTGGGAAATCAACCCTAATTAGTTTAATCCCGCGCTTTTACGATGTGACAGAAGGTGCGATAAAAGTAGATGGCCATGATATTCGGGATGTGAAAGCTCGAACACTTAGAGATCAAATCGGAATGGTTTTACAAGATAATATTTTATTTAGTGAATCAATAGCAACAAATATTCGGATGGGTAATCCAGAAGCAACAGATGAAGAAGTGATTGCAGCAGCTAAAGCAGCGAATGCCCACGAATTTATTATGGAACTTCCCTATGGTTATGACACGTTAGTTGGAGAGCGAGGGGTTAAGTTATCTGGTGGTCAGCAACAACGAGTAGCTATTGCTCGAGTATTTTTAAAAAACCCGGCGATATTAATCTTTGATGAAGCGACATCTTCCCTCGATTTAGAAAGCGAACAGAGCATACAAAAAGCAATGGAACGACTTGCTGCCGATCGAACGACATTTATCGTTGCTCATCGATTAGCAACAATTACTCACGCCGATCGCATTGTTGTCATTGAACATGGGGAGATTCAAGAAATCGGCTCCCACAATGAGCTCATGCGCAAGCGTGGCAGTTACTATGAACTATATCAAGTGCAAAACTTACAACAAACTCCGGAGCTCGTTTAACAGAATTTATTTAAACTCTTCTCTTTATGGAACTTTTATATAGAGAAGAGTTTTTTATATTGAAAATGTTTACGGTAGGACAATCTTTCATGATGAGAGCATATA
>DATGRX010000036.1:0-2409 GCA_035303185.1 Bacillota bacterium | reverse complement strand
GGTAGATCGTAAGTTTCCGCTCAAATTAAAATAAGAGTGGTTTGTTAAGGCAATAACTGTTTTTCGGTCCGTTTCGGCAAAATAATCGATAATAAATTTATTCTCATTTGTTAATCGATAGGTTACAGTATACGTTATATTTCCGGGATAACCTGTTTGTAAATGTTTTGTTTCGTACGTTAAATGAGCTCCTACTTCTTTGTTTGTTTTAAAAGGCTCAACTTGCCAGAGAGCTTGATGAAGACCCTTTGTTCCACCGTGAAGATGGTTGTTTTGCTCATTTTTCTCCAAGGAATATGTAATGCCATCAAGTTCAATTTTGGCATCTTTTATTCTTCCTGCAACTTGTCCAATAATCGCTCCAAAGTAATGAGGATTAGCTGTGTAATTTTTATAATCAGAATAACTAAGGACGATATTTTCTAGTTCTCCATTTTTGTCGGGAGTTAAAAATTTTGTAATAATCCCACCATAATTTAAGAAGGAGAGCTCAATATTTTGCTCGTTTGTGAATGTATATTCGATCCAACCATTATGTAGAGATTTTGTTTGAATATCCATATTTATTCCCTTCACTTATTTAGATGTTTGATAAATTGCTTAAAGGCTTCGATACCTTCTTCCGTTTGTTTAAATACTCCAGCATCTTCAAGGATTCTTTCAAATTTCTTGCCAAGTTCATGCTCAATAATTTTTTGTGCTTCTTCGTTTGTAGAAACTTTAGGGTACTTTGTTTGCAGAGCCTTTGCCCAAGGTTCATGGTATTGAGCAACTTTATCTATTTTTCCTTGTAAAAATTGTTTAATCTCTTCAAGTTCATCTTTTAATCGGGCGGGTAAAACAGCAAGTCCCATCACTTCGATTAAACCGATATTTTCCTTCTTGATATGTTGCACATCTTCATGGGGATGAAAGATACCAGATGGGTATGTTTCTGTCGTTCGATTATTACGTAAAACGAGATCGATTTGAAAGTTGTTCTTTGATTTTCTTACGATTGGTGTAATTGTATTATGTCTTTCCTCATCTGTGTATGCGACAATATTTACTGAACGATCACTATATGTCATCCACTTTTGTAAAATATCATCAGCAGCTTTTGTTAGTTCATTTTTGTCCGTACTTTCTAGTCTAATAACAGATAATGGCCATTTTAAAACAGATGCTTTGATCTTTGGGAACTTATCCATGGAAAAGGTAAACAATTTTTCCGCTTTCTCCATAGCAAAGGAATAATGACCCGCTTGGTAATGGTCATGACTTAAAATGGATCCCCCAACGATTGGTAAGTCAGCATTTGAACCGATAAAATAATGTGGGAATTGTTCCACAAAGGCAAACAATCGTTTAAAGGTGTCTGAGTTAATGACCATTGGTCGATGTTCTTCACAAAGTAAAATAGAATGTTCATTATAGTAAACATAAGGTGAATATTGAAAGTACCAAGTTTCTCCTTCAATTGGTACTGAGATCATACGATGATTGCTCCGGGCGGCATACCCGATCCTGCCAACATATCCTTCATTTTCCACACAAAGGGGACATTTCGGATAATCGACATTTTCTTTTTTAAGTTGTAATTCTCGTTTGATTTCTTCTGGATCTTTTTCAGGTTTTGATAAATTAATCGTTATATCAAGTTCACCATATTTTGATTCAGTGGTAAAACTTATATTTTTATTGATGCGATTCCTTTGGATGTAGTTGCTTAGTTTGCTTAGTTGATAAAAAAATTCGGTTGCCGCTTTCGGCGATTGTTTATATTTATCATAAAAAGTTTTTTCAACGTCTGAAGGTCTTGGCATAAAGACATTCATCATATTTGCCGCTAACATCTCTTTACTATCAAAGACGTTTTCGATAAGATCCTTTTTAGCAGCATAATCCACTAACTTTTCAATGATATTTGGAATGGAGTCGTCAATTGTTTCCGGGCGCTTTTCAGGAAAATCATCAAGCTGAAAAATGTTCATTAGTTGATTTCGTGCGTAAATGCTGTCACGTTTTTGAATAAGTTCCTTTTCGACGGCTTTATTTATTAAACTTTCGATAAGCGTGTAAATCAATAGTATTTCCCTTCTTTCTCTTTATGATTGATATCCTTGAGGATGATTTGCATGCCAATTCCAAGCATCTTTAATAATTTTATTAACTTTTGTCCGGGTGGGTTCCCAACCGAGAACTTTTCTTGCCTTTTTTGAACTAGCAATTAAAATACTCGGGTCTCCAGGTCTGCGCTTTCCAATAACGGCTGGAATATCTTTACCTGTCACTTGACGAGCAGTGTCAATCATTTGTTTGACGGAAAAACCTTGATTACTTCCGAGATTGAAAATATCACTTTTTCCACCCTTTTGTAAATAAGTTAAAGCGAGAATGTGGGCTTCAATTAAATCCTCGACATGAATA
>DATGRX010000035.1:0-5616 GCA_035303185.1 Bacillota bacterium | reverse complement strand
CGTTCATCGGCAAGCCTTTGTAAAGACTTTACTTGACTTTGTAACTTTCCTCCGAGCAAATTTAAATCTTCGCTAATTCGAGAAATTTCATCATTTTCATTCATATGAATTCGTGAGTGATAATTTCCATTCGCATATTGGGAAATTTGTACAGATAAATAATCAATCCTTTCTTTTAAATTGCCACTTGATTTGAAACCTGCATATATAGAAACGATAAAGCCATACAAAACATATAAGATAACAAATGTAAAAACGGCTATTTCAGTTAACCAATCTGGTTCAAACACAACTTGGATCGTAAGCAAGGTTGCTAACAATAAAATCGCTACTAAAAATAATGCATATAAATGAGAACGAATATACATATAGCGAATACTACTAAATTTCGATAACATTTCTTCGTCCTCCTTTATATTTGATCCACACGGATCGAACCTGCTTTTACATCTAAATAAATATCTAGCTTTTTCGTCGCCTCGTTATAATTCGGTGTTTCGAAAAATAAACTTCGATTAATTCCTTCGGCGGATTGGCCTAAAATATTAATTTCACCAGCTTTTACGTAAGCTTCCACACGAAAATCTAATCCTTCTGGAATCGCCATCCGAACATCCCCGGCTAGGCTATTTACCGTAATTGGAATTTCCTCATCGGGAATAAAAGCTTTTGTGAAATCAAAATAATGATCTCCTACTGCATTACTAATATTAATCGGTTTTACGTGCCAGTTTGGTTCACTAAAACTTTCATTTCCAATGGTAAAACCTCTCCAATTTTTAGCCCATTTTTTATAATTTTCCTTTCCATTTTGATACACCTTTACACGCCCCCGTCTCCTTCGTCCAAAATCGATTAGTGAAAAGCCGATATAAACAATTAAGAGTGGCCATAATTTAAAAATATCTTTAAAGGTAAAGGAAAAATCTATGGTCGGTAGTTGTCCGAGAAATAACAATAATCCTAAAATGAAAAAGAATGAACCCAACATCCATCCTTCGGCATATTTCATTATATAACCGATAATCATCGTTAAACCCATTCCTAGAAAAAATAACGGAAAGGCATAACTCCATATACTATTACTACCAATTTCACCGATTCCTAAATTCCCAAGAACTAAAATGACACCAAATCCGATAAAAGCTAATGCCATAAATAAATTAAATAATCGATTCATCTGTTTCACCCTTCCTTTGTAAGTTTGAATTGTAAAATCCGCTTGTTACGAAGTTGAAAAATGGCTAAGATCGTAATCATAATTCCACTTCCAAACATGATAGTTTGAATACCTATATCAGCGCTAATTAATAACGAAGTAACCATAAAAGATACAGGAACAAGTCCCGTTGATACGGTCATAAAGAAACTCATCATGCGACCGAGCATCGCTTTTTCCGTCACTTGTTGCATCATTGTAAATATCGGTATGTTTAAGAGTTGTACTAAGAGTCCCATCAAACCTACCAGTCCCGCCGTTACGTATAAACTCATGGAAACACTTGTCAAGGTATATAATATGCCAAGACCAATTAATGTCCAAACAGCGGTTAAGCCCGGGCGTTTCAATTGATAAATAACTAAAATAATTGTTCCAACAAGGGCACCTATTCCCATCGAGGATTCAACTGTCGCTAAGCCTAGAACATCACTTTTGTATACGTCTTTAATAAGAATAGGTAATCCGATAGCGATTGGACCGGTAAAGAAAAAGTTAATAAAAAAGGCTAAGATAACGATAGTGACGATTAATTCATTTTTTCGCATGTAAGAGAAACCCGCCTTAAAATCTTTCCAGGCTGAAGATTTTTCCTTCAATTTCTCCTGTTTCTTCAAACGAATAAATAAAACGGCTATCGCTGATAACACTAACATCGATGCTGATACGGTAAACACACCGACAAAACCGAGCACTTTAATAAGTGTTGCCCCTAAAGCTGGTCCTAAAATTGGACTAATTTGTGCCGTCATTTGAATAAGTGAATTTCCTTTTTGTAATTCTTCATCTTTTAAAATAACTGGTGCTAAGGAACTTAATGCTGGATGACTAAAGGCATCAGCAATTCCAAAAAATACTGCCAAACTAATTAAATGCATCGCACTTACACTATCTGTAACAACAAAGACAATAAGTAGTATGATCAAGGCTGCTCGAACGATATCAGATAAAAATACAATGAGACGCTTGTTAAATCGATCAGCAACTAATCCTCCTGTCGTTAAAAAAATAAGTCTTGGAATCGATGCAGCGAAAAAGAGCATCCCAAAAACTGAACGATCATCGTGAATTGTTAACATTAACCATTCCACACCAATTAAATACATGTAATAACCTGGCGCTGAAAATAAAGCGGCGAAAAACAGAGCTACAAAGCTTTTATTTTTAAATAATGTCTTCGCTGAAATCCTTTTTTCCTCTTGAATATCTACATTTACTTCGGCCATTTATAACCTCTCCCTTCATGACTACATCCATCATACAAACAATGTATTCATGAAAGAACGGCCTTGAGATTGTTTTTTACTCAGACTTAAGGCTGAATTTTAGATAGCTTTCTCTTTTGATCCACACTTTCAAACAAATAAATAAACAAAATTAGCAATGTAAAGCCGATAGTAAACCCAGTTACAATATCCGTTGCAAAATGAACATTAATAATATACCGACTCGTTCCTATCAAGAAGATTAACAAAGCAAAAGATATTTTAAGCAAAATAGATACCCTTTGATTTTTAACCACTCGGATAAGGAAATACATTAACAATCCATAACAAACTATCGCAATCATTGCATGTCCTGAGGGAAAACTGTATCCTTCTGCATTTGCTTCAACAGATATACTCGGACGTTCTCTTGCAACAAGGGATTTAATAAGTAAATTAAGAATATGACTTACTAATGTTCCACCAGCAAAAAATAATGGAACAAGCCAATCTTTAAAGAGCACCCATAAAATAACACTAACAATGGTTGTAAAAGGAATAAGAAAAAATTTTGAGCCAAGATGTGTCACAGACCAAAACATATCGTAGACAAAGGTACCTGCAAAATGTTCAACATATTCACCTGACCATTTATCTAGAAAAGGAGTACTTTCTTTTCGAATTTCATACACCCAATAAATAATCACTACGAATAATAATGTAAGAACGGAAAATAAAGATATACGTATTTTTCGCTGCACGATATGACATCCCCTTTGTAATATCATACAATATTTAGTGTAGAAATGTTATAATATTTCTTAAAAAGGAGTGGCTCTATGTTAACAGAAGTATTTAACCAAATTGATGAATTATTTGATGAGACAGTCGAAATTCGCAGATACTTACATATGCACCCAGAACTATCTTTCAAAGAATATGAAACAGCTAAGTACATTGCAAATTATTATGAAAAGTTAGGGATCCCATACGTGGCAAATGTCGGTGGAAATGGAGTTATTGCAAGATTAAAGGGTAACATAGAAGGAAAAACGATTGCTTTACGAGCAGATTTCGATGCCCTACCCATTCAAGATGAAAAAGATGTTCCATATAAGTCTACTGTTGAAGGGGTCATGCATGCTTGTGGTCATGATGGTCATACAGCGACATTACTTACATTAGCAAAAGCATTACTTGAGCACAAAGATAAGTTACGAGGAACAGTCGTTTTCATCCACCAACATGCAGAAGAACTCGCTCCCGGAGGGGCAAAGCCTATCATTGAATCTGGTGAATTAGATGATATTGATGCTATTTTTGGAACACATCTTTGGGCAACTGAACCAGTAGGTGTTCTGCAAGTGTCAAAAGATGCGTTAATGGCCGGGGCTGATCGATTTGAAATACATATTCAAGGACAAGGTGGACATGGTGCAGCTCCGCACGAAACAAAAGATTCGATTATGGTCGGAACACAGATTGTAACACAGATCCAACAAATTGTTAGCCGGCGCATTTCTCCCTTAGACACAGCAGTCGTCACTGTTGGAACGTTCCATGCCGGATCTGCCTTCAATGTTATCGCAGATACTGCTGTTATTACTGGAACCGTTCGATATTTAGATGAAAAGGTCCAGCAAAAAGTAATTGAAGAACTTGAAGCAATTATTAATGGAGTTTGTCAAAGTTTTCATGCCACATACGATTTAAAATATGAAAAAGGCTATCCACCTGTTATCAACCATGCTGATGCGGCAGAAGTTATTTTAAATATGAAGGATACAGTTCCTGGGATTGATGCGATTGACGAAGTAAAACCCGTCATGGGTGGAGAAGATTTCGCCTATTATTTACATGAAAAACCTGGAGCATACTTTTTCACAGGAGCTAACAAACCTGGAAATGATTATCCACACCACCATCCGAAATTTGATTTTGATGAAGAAGCCATGAAAATCGCAGCAAAATCCCTTATTGCAGCTTATGAAATTTATCAAGATAAGTAATCAAAAAAAGGCCCGACTTTGTTTCATATCCTTGCCTATTTTACAAACAGGAATAAGATATGTTACAAAGGATAAGGGCCTTTTATTTCACAATGGTTTTTCGCTCTAAATAACCACGAACAAATAAAAAAGTAAATAAAATACCAATAGCTAAAGCGAGTATAAAACTAGCAAAGTATGTGGTAATGAGAAATAACATGGAAAAAATGATCGTTTTTATGACAGTTAATTGAATAAGCAATTGAACTAAAGATTCTTGACGAATCACAGATTCAACCGGGTATAAATCTACCCAAATAATTGTTCGATAATGATCATATAAAGTAACTAGTTGAAAACTACTTAAATATAAAAACAACAGCATAACAGCAAGTTTCATCCATAGGTTCGGAATCAGATAAATAAAAATCCCGCCGATTACGAGAAGACGTAGATAAATTCCAAAGTAATCACCGCTTCTTGCAAAGGACAAACGATATAAAAAGTTGTAAGTCTGCTTTTGTTCAAAGGGAACCCGGGAAATTAGTCGGACGAGCCATTTCCTTTCCTTAATCGGGCTTTTTATATGAGGAACATCTGTAAACATATTAGCAATCCGATAAAAGAACTGTCTACTACGTAAATCATTTTCAACGAGAACATCCCAAGAAATACCGTCTTGTTTTTTTGCCCTTCGATAAGCAAATAGATACATCGCTAGAAATACAATCGTACCAAGTAAAGCAAAGATAATATTTAACTCCACGAGCATATAAAAGATAAATATATTTAAAATGAGTCTTACCATAATATAGATGCGTTGTACTGTTTTATCTCGCTCATATGAAACCCACCAATTAACGAGCATATTCCAACCTTTAAAGATGATTAAAATAACGACAGTAGCCATATAGACCTTCCCTGTTCGGGCATCAAAAGCATTAAAATATAGTGGTCCTATAACAGCCGCTACTAAAAACACTAGATACAATTGAACAACAAAACTATATATTAAAGAATTACGAAAATACTTTTCCATATCATGCTCAGCTGGCATTAAAAAGACTAAATCAGGCTCTTGTAAAAACGTCCGCACGGGAGCATAAGTTACAACAAGACCGAAGACAATCCCAATAATAATCGCAGAAGGAAAGTCTTTAGGTAATTGAGCGAGAAATTGTTGATAATAGTAGGCTAAAGCAGC
>DATGRX010000034.1:0-3120 GCA_035303185.1 Bacillota bacterium | reverse complement strand
CTCCCCCATGCGATCATATAAAAATGCAAGAAAGATCGGAATTACTGGCATAAAAACAATCGTTGTATTTTTAAAAAAATCTTTTAAATCCTTTTCAAAGATCGCTAAAATTCGGTTTACACTCATTTTTCTAACTCCTCTCCAGTTATTTGTAAGAAAACTTCTCCTAATGTCGGAAAATCAGTATGGATCTGTTTTAACTGTTCGTTGGAAATAAGCGAATGAATTTGCTCAGCAGAGGAAGGAGCATTTGGTAATGTAAGATTTTCCCCACTCGCCGTTTCTATATGAAATTCCTCCGATGCATACTTATAGCGAAGGTCGATTGGATTGCCAATCTCCTTAATTTCCCCTTTATGTAAGAATGCCACTCGATCACAAAGTTTAGTAGCTTCTTCCATGTCATGGGTCGTTAAAAAAATTGTCGTTCCTAGCTCATTCAATTTCTTTAGTCCATGATGAATATGGACAATATTTGCAGGATCTAAAGCAGATGTTGGTTCATCTAAAAACGCTAACTTCGGTTGATGCATAATCGCTTTGCATAATAAAATTCGCTGTTTCATTCCTTTAGAAAGCTTTGAAACAACTGTCTGACGCTCCTCTGTCATATTTACTAACTCGAGCATCTCATCAATCGCTTCAAGAGAAGCATTATATAATTTCGCAAAAAGCTTTAAATTATCATAGACTGTAAGCCGTTCGTAAAGAGTACTATTATCAGATAAGACACCTATTTCACTCCGAAACTGTGAACTTGTTAACTCCTTTTCCTTTCGTTTCAACACTTCAATACTTCCTGATGTAGATTCCATTTGTCCAGTTAGTATATTTATTGTTGTCGTTTTTCCCGAGCCACTAGGACCGAGTAGTCCGAAAATCTCTCCTTCTTTTACTTCAAAAGAAACATCACGTAAAGCTATCGTTTGCTTAAATTTCTTTTGTAAGTTACTGACCTTTATAATATCGTTCATAAAAAAACTCCTTTCTTTATTTGAATTTCCTCAATAGTACTAAAGCTACGTACCAATATCAATACGAATTTTCACGAAAAAAGTTTCATTCAGAGAGGAGTTTTTCTTGAAAAAGGCTAGTTATTCACTCTTAAAATAAAAAAAGGATATGAAATTATTCATTTCATATCCTTTATAAAATGTTTTTACATTTCTCGAACTTGAAGGATCTCAGTATCTCGACCGTACTTTGCTCGATACACTTTTCTCGCATCTGCTGGAGAACGAGCTGGTACGACCTCCTCTGTCTCCTCATCATCTAAAATCGCTCGAACGATATACCTTTTTGTTCCGCATCGCATAACGATTCCTCCTATAATAATTATATCATAGGAATATGCAGTCATACATTTATTTGACTTCAGTCAATTGACTTATAACATATTTTAACGACGCCTTCTTTTTTAGCTGTTTTAATCCCATTTTTGATAAAACGGTCAACACTTTCCCGTTTTTCTTGTTCTAACCCTTCATGATTATAAATAAAACTATATTCGCGAATTTTCATAAATCGAGTATATGCTAATTCCATTTGTTCTTGTTTATATTCCACTGTTCTTCCGAATCCATTGTACCCTTCATAGTATGCTCGGGCATCGAAAAGATCATAAAAATAGGTTGAATTGAAATCCCAAGGCGAAAATTTAACTTGACTAATTGTCTCATCATCTTTATTCAATAAAATGATTCGATGTTCCATTTCTTTTCCTCCTATGTCATTTGATAAGGAACATGTTCCAATAAATCAAGATGTTCATTTAAAGTTTATAATGGACCTTTTTCATCGTCAAAAGGGCAAATTTCTATTTTAAGCCTCAAAAAAAGATTTTGCCTATGAAATTTCATTTTTTAAAGAAATATAAAATATTTATAAGTTTTTCTTCTAACAATATATTTGTTTTATCTAATATAAATAGTCGATAACCATTTATATGACAATATTATCAAGTGATTTTCCTTCATATACACATTTAAAATTTTGCTCAAAATACGCCTGAATGATGAAATTTGCTTCACAAATACTATTTATATTTTAAAAGACTAAAGTTGCACTTTTTATGTTTTTAATTATATACAACCTACTCGTAACCATTGATGCGACAGCCGTTATCACAATATTGTTCCTTAAATATTAATCAACCTGTTCATTTTCACAAAATATAAGCCATTTTTTTTAAAATAACTATCAAATTTAAATTTTAAGCGTAAATTTTGTTTTTGGTCTTAATATTTAATTTTTAGCCCCAAAATAAAAAAAGAGTGGTAAAATCCTACCACTCTACACAAATTATTTAAATTCAGCTAAAATTTTCCTGACCTCATCCGTACTATTTGTTTGCATCAGTTCATTTCTTAATTCACTTGCTCCACGAAAGCCTTTCACATAAATTTTAAAATATCGTCTTAACGGTTTAAAGGGTCGATTATCAAGGGGAGCATATTTATCAAATAAGTCTAAGTGCAAATGTAATAAGTCAAGTAATTCTTCACTTGAATGTTCTCGTTTTTCCTTTTCAAAGGCGAAGGGATTTGTAAAGACCCCGCGTCCGATCATCACTCCATCGACACCATATTTCTCTACTAATTCTAGACCCTTCTGTCGATCAGGAATATCTCCATTAATCGTCAGCAGTGTATTTGGTGCAATCTCATCTCGAAGCTGTTTAATTTCGGGAATTAACTCCCAGTGTGCAGGTATCTTACTCATTTCTACCTTCGTTCGTAAATGGATCGATAAGTTCGCAATATCTTGTTTAAACAAATGGGTTAACCAAGGACGCCATTCCTCTAAATCAACGTAACCAAGGCGGGTTTTTACACTTACTGGGAGTCCACCAGCCTTTGATGCTTGAATAATTTCAGCCGCTACATCCGGCCGGCGAATAAGTCCACACCCTTTTCCCTGAGGTGCGACATTATGGGCTGGACACCCCATATTAATATCGATGCCTTTAAAACCTTCCTTTGCCATACCGATACTCATTTTTTCAAAGTACTTCGGTTCATCACCCCATATATGAGCAACGATCGGCTGTTCATCTTCCGTATATGTTAAACGCCCCCGAACACTCATTTGACCATCGGGATGGCAGTAACTTTCTGTATT
>DATGRX010000033.1:0-5625 GCA_035303185.1 Bacillota bacterium | reverse complement strand
TGTTTCGGGAAGAGAAGACTTACTCGAAGCTTTATGGGATGATCAATCTTTTGTGGATGAAAATACATTAAATGTAAATATAGCCCGGGTACGCAATCGATTACAGGAGATTGGCATTACTCATGCGATTGAAACTGTTCGCGGTGTTGGTTACAAAATAAACGTAACATGGTAAGGAGTCGAATCGTCATGAAATTGTTTTTAAAAGAACATTGGTCACTTATTGCCTTGCAAGTCATCCAATCCTTTTTGCTTCTAAGTGTAATTTGGCTCGCTGGTTTTCGTAATTGTTCGATTTTAACTTATTCACTATTATTATATTTTGCTATTTTTTGCTTTTATTTACTTTATAAATATATGACGCGAAGAAAGCTTTATCGCCTACTGCAGCAGACAATGAATCATCTAGATGACGCTTTACAAAAACTCGATTATGCACCAATTTCAGACGCTGTTTCTAAAATACTTCAGCAACAATACAGTCTCTTTCAATATGAAATTATCCATTTAAAAAATAAGCAAGATCAACATTTAACATTTATCGATCGATGGATTCATCAAATGAAGACCCCCCTTTCTGTACTCTCTCTTATCGCTAAAGAGTTAGACGAGCCTGAATCTTCAAATGTTCGTGAAGAAATTGACCGGCTTCAATCCGGATTAACGACGGTTATGCATATGTCAAAACTTCGAACGATTGAACAAGACTTTCAAATCAGGCGAGTCCATTTACCTTCCCTTCTAGCAGAAATTAATCGAGATTTAAGAAGGTTGTATATTCGTAATGATGTATATCCAAACGTGAAAAAACAAGAAGAAGTCACCATTGAAACGGATGAAAAATGGTTATACTTTATTATTAATCAAATTATTTCAAATGCGATTAAATATACGAATGGACTTTCAAAGGAAATAACCTTTGTAATCTATACAAAAGATGAGAAAGCATTTTTGGAAGTAACTGATTACGGAGTAGGTATTCCCGAACATGATATTAAACGGATTTTTTCTCCCTTTTATACCGGCGAAAATGGTCGGTATTTCAGAGAATCTACTGGTGTTGGATTATATATCGCAAAAGAGGCCATATCTTACTTAGCGCATGATATTAAAGTTTCATCGAAAGTAGGAGAAGGGACAACTTTTATACTTATCTTTAATACTTACCTTACAAACTTGTAATCTTCTTGAAAGAAACATCGATAGTACGAACAAGGGATGAAACGTACAATAAAATTATATTCAATAAAAGGAGCGTTTTTTATGTTACAAATGAAACAAGTTAGCAAAGTTTATGAAGGAAAAGTCCCTGTTCGAGCATTGAGCGATATAAATCTAGAAGTAGAGCGTGGTGATTTCGTAAGTATTATGGGGCCCTCTGGGAGTGGTAAGACAACGTTGTTAAATACAATTTCAACGATTGATGAACCAACGACTGGTGAGGTTCTAATTGACGGTAATAATCCGCACCAATTAAACCAAAATGAATTAGCAAAGTTTAGACGCCGTCAATTAGGATTTGTTTTTCAAGATTTTAATCTATTACACACTTTAACTGTTGAAGAAAACATCGTCCTTCCTTTAACGCTAGACAATAAGCCTGTTAAAGAAATGAAAGAAAAAGCGAAAAAACTCGCTGAAACACTTGGTATTCAGGAAATTTTACCAAAAAGAATTTATGAAATTTCTGGCGGACAAACCCAACGAGCAGCTGTCGCACGAGCGATGATCCATGAACCAAAGCTCGTTTTAGCGGATGAACCCACAGGAAATCTTGACTCAAAAGCATCAAAAGATGTTATGGAAATGTTGACATTAATGAACGAACAACAAAATACGACGTTACTACTTGTCACTCACGAACCCCAAGCAGCGATGTATTCTGATCGAGTTATTTTTATTCGTGATGGAAAATTATATTCCGAAATCCATCGTGGAGATAACCAGAAAGTATATTTCCAAAAAATTATTGATACACTTGCCTTAATGGGAGGCGATGACTATGACATTCAGACAATTCGCCCTCAATAACGTATTACGAAACAAACGAGTATATGTCGCCTATTTTTTAAGTAGTTTATTTACTGTGATGGTTTTCTTTACATTTGCCGTTTTTGCGTTTCACCCAGCTTTAACGGGTGATGATATGAATAATAATGTCACTTTCGGGATGCTTACAGCTGGAGGTATTATATACGTATTTTCCTTCTTCTTTATTTTATACTCTATGGGCGCATTTTTATATTCTAGAAGAAAAGAGTTCGGTGTTCTTATCATTCAAGGAATGTCAAGTAGACAAATACGTTGGATGGTATTTTTAGAAAATATGTTTATCGGTTTTTTTGCTACAGCTATCGGCATCGGGATTGGATTCTTATTTACAAAAGTCATCTTATTAATTGCCGAAAACGTCCTTGTTATGGAGCAATCTCTTTCGTTTTATTTTCCAACAATGGCACTAGTCATTACATTTGTTTCTTTTATAGTGTTATTTCTATGCATTTCAATTTTCGTTACATTTATTTTACGAACGAAAAAATTAGTTACGCTTATTAAAGGAAATAAAATCGAAAAAGGGGAGCCAAAAGCGTCTATTTTCTTTACGGTTATTGCGATTGTATTACTAACATCTGGATATACAATTGCCTTAAAAGTTGATGCTAAACAAGTAGTCTTTGCCTTTATCCCTGTCGTTTTACTTGTTACGATAGGAACGTATTTTTTATTTACTCAACTAAGTGTTTTTGTAATACGGCGACTTAAATCACGAAAGTTCATCTTTTGGAAGAAGACAAATATGTTACTCTTTTCCGATCTTTCTTATCGAATGAAAGATAATGCAAGGGTATTTTTTATGGTTGCTATCATATCTACCGTGGCATTTACAGCAATTGGGACATTAATTGGTTTTAATTCATATTTAACAAAAGAGATGAGACAAGCGAATCCGATATCCTTTATATATTTTGGTGAAGAAGATGAAGATATTTTAAAGATAGAGGATACAATCGATGAACATCATATAACTATAGAAAAAGCTAATATTGAATTAACTTATTTTGAATTAGGAGATGGGGAACATGAATTAATTGTTTCCGAACAGACATATAACAATTTTGCGAGAATTATTGGAGAGAAAATAATTGAACTTCCAAAAGATGAAATAATCGTTGTCCAACCAAGTACTCGAAATTTATTTGCTTCACAATTTAAGCATGAAGAAATGTCGATAACAATGCCAGATGGCACCACTCATCAACCAAATAAAGAATTGTTCGGGATCGCAAAGCCAGACATTCTACCAACCATTGAAGCCTACTTTATTGCTGGTGACGATCTTTTTAGTGAGCTGGGAGTACCATCTTTATCTTCAAAAACTTATGCTTGGCAAGTTGTTGAAGGCAAAGAAAATGATATTATTAAAGCCGGTGAAATATTGTCTGAAGACTTTCAAAATAATGGGGAGTTTGCTGCTATTGACTACATGATTTATGAAATTAAAAAGCTTTGGAGTCCTGTTATGTTAGTTGGACTTTTTATCGGAATCGTCTTTTTCGTATCTGCCGGAAGCTTCTTATATTTCCGTTTATATAGTGATTTGGATGACGATAAAGGAAAGTTTATAGCGATTAGTAAGATTGGATTAACAAGGGAAGAGATGAGGAAAGTTATCGGAAGGCAAATTACAATTTTATTTTTCTTACCAATTATCGTAGCTTTAGCCCATGGTGCTGTTGCCTTAACAACGCTAGCTCATATGTTTTCCTATAATTTAGTTCGTGAATCAGCTATTGTACTTGGAAGTTTCTTCATCATACAAGTCGTCTATTATATGGTTGTTCGCTTTTTCTATACAAGACAAGTAGAGCGAGCGGTTTATTAAAATCACGAGGCTAGAAGAACATCCAGTGAAAAATAAAAGTTGCGCATGAAGTCAAAGGAAGAAACTTTGCTTTCATGCGCTTTTACTTTTAAAAATCGAGCATCTTTTAATAGATTTTATTTATGTTCTAAACTTATTTTCATCTGTTTATGAATCAATTGTTCAATTCAATTACTCGATCTTTCCCTGAAGCGACAGCTACAAGGAAAATGATACCTGCAATAACTAGGAGCATCATAAGTGGCCATTGCCAGCCATCAGTTATATCATGTATGGCACCGAATAATGTCGGGCCAATAGCAGCTAAAAGATACCCAAAGGATTGAGCCATACCGGAAATTTCTGCTGCTTGTTCACTGTTTTTTGTACGTAAACTAAATAACATCATACATAAACTAAAGGCGGCTCCACATGCCATACCAAGGATAATAATGGCTATTGGAATAACAACCGTATATCCTGATAACACCCCTAAAATCCCGAGTATAAACATAGATGCTACAATACCACCTAAAAATCTCTGTTCTTTCATTCTTTCTGCATATATTGGGACGATAAAAGTCACGGGAATTAAAAAGGCTTGCATTAAAAAGAGCATCCATCCTGCCGAACTAGGACTATATCCGTGTAATTGAAGAATATCAGGTAGCCATGTGATAAGTGTGTAAAACATAAGTGACTGCAATCCCATAAACAACGTAATATACCAAGCAAGGGGTGAACGCCAAACTCTACTACCATCACCCTTAGCAGATTTATTATTTATTTTGTGATTCGGTTGTTCCTTTTGTTTTTTTAAATGTGGTAACCAGACAAGAATAGCAATCAATACTAAAATTCCCCAAAAAGCTAATGACCCTCTCCAGCCAACTCCTTGAATGGATGATATCGGAACACTTACTCCCGAGGCGGTCGCCCCAGCAATATTCATAAATACCGCATAAAGTCCCATAACGACACCTACACGTAAAGGAAAATTTAATTGAATGATTACTGGAATTAGTACATTTCCAAAAGCGATTGCAAGTCCAATAAATAATGTCCCAATAAATAAAAAGCTTACCCCAAATAAAGAGCGCACGACAATCCCTATGAGCAAAAGAAGAAGAGAAAAAAATATTGTACGCTCCATTCCTATCCGGCGAGAAATTCTCGGCGCAATAGGTGATAAGAAAGCAAAAGCTAGTAATGGCAATGTCGTAATCATTCCAGCTAACGTATGACTAATTTGTAAGTCTTCCCTGATCAATGAAATTAAGGAGCCTACAGACGTAAGTGGTGCTCGTAAAGTTGATCCAACTAGTATGATGCCGATAAAGATAATCCAATAAGTTATATTTTTTCGTTCTGTCTGATCTATAGTTGTTTGTTTATATTTCAATGTTAATCCCCTATCTTAGCAATTGATTTTGTCCAAAATTTTGACACGAAAAACATCATAACATAGAAGGACAAAAAACGATAATTTAGTGTTTAGTTCTAAACAATTCAAAAGCAAATATACCACTTTCTGTAATTTTTTTATAATAATTTATTAATATTTCTGTTACAAAAGTTTAAAATGACTTATCGATGGACATGTATTATAATAAAAAGTGACGGGGTCCTTTTATAAGAAAGGAACTTGTTGAAAGAAAATATAGATGTTGGAGGGTTGAGCGTATAAGATTGACGTTTTATCCATTTACTATCAAAATATTTACAACAAGGAGAGATTCATAATGAGAAAATGGATTCGAGCA
>DATGRX010000032.1:0-9841 GCA_035303185.1 Bacillota bacterium | reverse complement strand
GAAAAATGGTCTAAATAACCATCTTTCACCCCCTTTTCTGATAAAATCTTTGGAATGAATATGAATTTTGTCTTAAAACACTATATTATGATTCCATTTTATGGTAACTATATGCTTATTTTGGTGCGAACCTCCCGGGGTTTTCATGTGCGCCTTAGGTTCGCACTAAAATAATAATGGACCTTCCAAGTCAATTGCTTCTTTGATCCCAAAATGTTCAACCTTTTTTTTATAATTTTTTCCTAAGCGATAAAAACGTACACTATCCTTTTCTGGATCAATTTCATCTAAAATTTCCTTTTTCATGATCGTATATTGAGTAGAATTAAGTTTGCATTCAAAAACTGAATGTTGTACTCTCTGGCCATAATTTTGGCATGTTTTAGCTACTCTTCTTAGTCTTTTTGGACCGCCTTTTGAAGAAGTGCTAACATCATATGTTACTAAAATTAACATATGATCACCTACTTCCATAAAAATGGTGGATATTCATCTATATCTCCCCTTAAAAATCTTGCTAACAAAAGAGCTTGTGCATATGGGACTAATCCCCATGAGATTCTCTCTTGTAAATAAGGATGATTGATTTTCTCTTGTTTCTTATTATGCCATGACTCTAAAAACACTTTTCTTCCGTCTTCATTTAATAAAACTGCTTTGTTCTCCTTTATTTTAAAATGTGATCTTTTTATAGTTTTTCGATTAATAAGCGATAAAACAAAACGGTCAACAAATATTCCTCTTAATTCCTCCATGACATCTAAGGCTAGGGAAGGCCTTCCCGGTCTATCACGATGTAAAAACCCTACATATGCATCTAGACCCACACTTTCTAAAGCAGATGCTGTATCATGCGCTAATAATGTGTATCCAAAGGACAACATGGCATTAACTCTGTCTAATGGTGGTCTCCTTGTACGTGATGCAAAATAGAAATCATCTTTTTGTTGTAAGATCATCTGGTTAAATATTTTGTTATAACTATTAGCGGCTTGACCCTCCCAACCTCTAATACTTTCTAAATCATCGCAATTTCTTAATTCATTAAGAACAAATGATAGTTGTTTTGAAATGTCTTTGAACTCATCAATGTTTATTCTTAATGGATGATCTCTGGTCATCCTCTCTATCATCCACTTCTGATTAAATATTTTTCCAAGCAAAAAATTTCTAGATATTATAGCAGAACTTCTTATGTTTTCAGATATTTGATATTGTTTTTTTCTAAGTAATACGTTTCCTCTAATTTCCCCAATAACTCTAGCTAAAAATCGCCCAGTTCTTGTCAAAAAAACAATAGAGATGTTTCTTTCTGCACAATAGCCCATTAATGCGGGACTGGCTCCTGTATATCCAAATGTAATTATCGATTCTATATTGTGTAAAGGAAGTCTGGCTACTCTCTTTTCATTTTGTAATAAAACAACATTGTCACCATCTAACGACAAATACATGTCTTCTTGCGTGACAAAAAGTGTATTTAATAGCTGTCTCATGATTTCAACATCCTATTAATATACTGTTTAACAGTCTGTCTTTTCATTAAGTTTGGTAAGCAAATATTTTTTAATGAACATCTACGGCATGCAGGACTTGGTTGAACTTTCGGTGTATAGGATTGTCGAAAGTAATGATACATTTCTTCGATCATTTTTTTAACCCTAGTCCTTAAACGTTCATCAATGGGCACTTCAACTCTTTCTCTAATTTCATGATAATACATATAACCTAATTTAACATCACATAACAGCATTTCCTCTAAGCACATTGCTTGAGCCGTTAGTTGAAGGAGATCAGCATCAGTTGTTTTCGGTTTACCTCTTTTATATTCAACAGGATAGGGAAGATACTTTCCTTCGGCACCAAATATTTCTATACCATTATCATCTTCTACAAATTCGACAACATCACAAACACCAGTAACTTGTAATTCATGTGATTTAATGGGTAGACCACGAACCATCAACTTTTTTCCACGTTTCTCTTGTACAAAAGGTTCATCCGCTTTTTCATGTAAATGCTTTCCTTCAATTGTCCGAACATTTTCTTCCCATTGTTGTTCAATATGAATTAGTGCCCACTGTCTTTTACAAAAATCGAAATGTTGGATACCAGAGATCATTAAATAATCATTTACATTATTGCCCATCAATTACCTCTAGGGATAGATCATCTAATTTATTTAACTTGAGCTCGTAATCCTCAAAAGCTCTTGGTTCATCTACTTGGGAAGATATTTCTAATTGTCTATGAACTTTAGCAGAGGAATATTGTCCTAGCTTAGAGTTATGTTTCCACCAGTATACTTTTCTAACCTCCATGCTTCCCTCCGGGCGTGCTGCAGAGGCATCATTTTCAAACAATGTAACTAAAGATTTTTTAATTTTTTCCGCATCTTCTTCTGTAAAACCGGTTTTTTCTGCTAATTGTGTATTGATGCTCCCATAAAAAACGTATACTCCGAAGTCGACACGATGTTTCATCCCCATCGTATCAGCTCCACGTCCATCACCAGGTTCTGTATTTACACTTTTAGTAATTTGCATACTTGTTATATCTATTGGATCAACACTTGTTGCTGTATGAATAGACACAGGACCTCTAACCCCAATGGAAACACCTGCACTTCCTGAACCTCTAAATGCAAAAACTTGTCCAAAACTACGAACATCGATCCATTCTTCACAAGCAACTTGAGCATATTTCTCTTCCGATTTTTCTTTTCCTTTGGAATATTTATTAACTCTTTCATTAGCCTCTGCACGCTCACGTAAACTTTTTAGTCCATCATCGGATCGATCATTTGATTGAACAAATATTTTTTCACCCATATCTTGTAATCTATTTCTTATTTTTCTTTTTATAGCTACATCCGAAATTTCCCCATGTCCATCATAGTTTTGTCTTGGACGGTTTCCATTCAAAGGATCACCATTCGGATTAGCGTTATTGACCGAGATGACAACAGCAAAATCAATTTTATTTTGTAAGATTGTCATTTATTCTCTCTCCTCTTCATGATTTGTTCTTTTTTGGTACAATGCATGTCTCTGGCTGTAAAAACCTAATAAAAACTTCCCAGACAATGGCTTGTTATTAAATTCGTCATATTGAATTTTTGATGCAATTTCATCTATTAAACTAGATAAGTAAATCCCTTTGTTAGCAAGTCTTTGTTGATAAGGTTGTAAATTTTCCTGAATAGTTCTCCATGTTCGCTCTGGATGTTTTGCAAAAGAATTCATATAACGTAAGGCATTTGTCGCTCGATTAGCTTCAGAACCTAACGCTCGCCTCTCTAAAACATCTGCAACAGCTAACATTCGACCAAACAAATAATCTCTTTCTAAAATATCTTCATCTAATCCCACGCCTATTCCCTCCTCTTTATTGATTAAAGCACAAGTAATACTTAAAGATTTTTCCCATTCCCATCTTTCCATAGAAACTGGATTCACAGCTCTAGAGTAAGCACTTCGAACAATATCTTTGGGGATGTTTCTTTGATCGACTATGCAGGGCAGCATACGTTCCATTAAACCTTTCACTAGCCGATCATCAGCTCTCCTTCCATAAGCTGCAAAAGCAATATCTCTAGTAGCAGGAGCACCGTAAAATTCTACAAAATTTCCATCTTTGTCCTTTTGATAACGATGATGCCAAAAACACGTTGTATGCCAATCACGAATACGTTCAAAATATTGCGATGCATCTAGTTGCCGATAATAAAGAATTGCCATCCGCCCTGTTGTTGCAGAATCTAATAATAAAATTGTAATTTTTTCTGCCTCAGATAAATCATGTGCATATCCCGAAATCGCCTTCGAAAATTCTCTTGCTAATTCTCCTGCTGTATAAGTAACAGAAGACTGTTCGGTTTCTTCACCAAACAAATCAGTTCTCAAGGAATACCCATCTTCCATTAAATCAAAAGTATCTATCTTTTCATTGCTCCAAATGAGAAAAACACGATTGTCGATAATACGAGCTTGCCTTTGAATAAGCCATTTCAAAGCATTATGTGCTTTATGAGAAACTTCATAACTCACTCTTGCAGCTTCACTATCCCTAGTGAATCGCCCCCGGAAAGTAAAGCCACTCTTATCATTAGCAGAAATGAGTTTTGCTTGATCTCCTGCATTTCGAATACGATTTGCGTGCATTTCTGTGACAGGTAAATGTTTTCCCGTCACATAACAATAGTCTTTTTCATCAAGCATTTCATTATAAAAATTTACATAGGCATCAATAAGCTCCCGATCTTGCCAAACATCTGTTAACACTTCTGTTGGTGAATAAACATTAAATCGTACAAAAGCATTGAATTGACCTCCTTGAGATGCTGAAAAAATAGGTGGTCGCTCTTCAAATTGTTTCGCATGGTCCCGGCTCCACTTATCAAATAACTTACCTTCATGATCCAAGACTAATATTTCTTCCCGAAGTAAATCCTCTACTAACTGATTTTTAACGATATATTTATAAATACTAAGAAGTTTTTCCGTTGTATACGGAGAATTCACCCACTTTTCCAACAGTTCAATGTAATATTGATGAGGTTCTTCATCACGAATTTTCCCTGCATAATCAATAAAATCCCCTGCTACAAAACTAACTTTGTCATGCAATGGATGTGGCCTTCGATTAGCAGCTAACCCTGCCCGATTCGATGAGTGCTCTGTCGCAGGTATTAAGGTACTTCTTTCATTACGCTCTAAAATTCTCGCTGAGTGAAAATCCCCATCTTCTGTCACCACAACTTCAATATGAGCTGTTTGAGTCGTATGTGAGATTGGCAATAATGTATATTCTTGATCAAATCGATTCTTACGAAACCTTCCTACTTCATGTTCATTATTGTTATACGTTTCATAAAGTGTTGAAAGCCAAGTCATATTTTCACCCCTTTCCTAAATTTCATCGTATAAATCATCAACAGTTTGGAAATTTGAAGAATCAAACTGTTTACTTCTCATTTTTCTCAACGGGCGAACTTGAGCGCATTCTTCAGGACGTGGGAATTCAATAACACCATTTTTCATGACAGGATTCCATAAACGAACTTCTAATTCTTCCTTTCCTGTTTCATCTGGATAATTAAATCCATGGACCATTGTTCCAAAATGTAGCTCCCCTATGTCATCATAAGCACCTTCACCTTCTCCAAATTTTACTGGTTCCACATAAGCTTGACACTCGCGAGTTCCTAAATAAATATCTCTCCTTCCACCACGATTTAGTGAACGTTTCATAATGTTGTGATGCTTATGCTCATTATGATCATGTTTTAAGTCCGGTCGATGGGGATTAAATTCAAAATGTGCTGCTACTTGATAAGACACATTACGTAAATAGGTGTAATAGGCAAGAGTGTTTCCTCCACGATAATGAATGGGCCGCATTCCTTTTGACTCCATTTGTATAGGATTCATAATTCGTACCTTGTCCACAACAATAACAATAGATGGTTTCCAATAAATTGACTCAACAATTCCTTTTAAGGCTTCATATGTCGGAACTTGGTATGTAGATTTCTCACCACCAATTCTTGTAATTGGATTCGTAAATAAAGCATAATCTCCATACACATTAAAATAAATGCTATTTCTCATCTTCTCACCTCCCTAAATCAAGCTGAAATCTAGTGAACTATCTCCTTTGATATTCACACCATAATCCTTATCATAAGCACCTTCATGTAAAACTAGCACAACGCCATCCTGTAGTGATTCGATCTGTTGTTTCATTTTTAATTCCTCAATTTCCTGTTCATATAAATTGACAGTATAGTGCTGAGATTCCTTTAATAATTTTGTAAGATCTTCAATGTATTCAAAGCTATTAAACTTTGCAATATAATCTTTGCCTTTTTCATAAGGAACTAATACAGTTGTTGTGTGATTTTCAATGACTTCAAAATATTCTGCTGCCGTTCGATAGCTATTTCCTAATAGTAAAGAATACTTTTCTTGATGCTTTTCAACATATCGTTTCAATGAAGGATTTTTCTCTAATGGGCTACCTAACAACTTTGATAAATTTGTTCCTAGCTCATTAATAGGATAATCTAATTCATAACGAAATTCGTTATATAGTTGTAAAAAGTAGAACTCCATTGCTTCAGGAGATAGTAAATTTCCTCCATGAGCACTAGAATTGCGTTTTATATCAATAAGTATCTTTTTTGTAATCTCCTTCCCTTTCTTAATCTCGATTAATTTATCCAGGTTTTCTTCAATGTGATCAATCACATACACTTGACGAATTGCCTTTTCTCCGTGACGATTGCATCTTCCTGCAGCTTGAGCAATTGAATCTAAGCCTGCCAAAGAACGAATGACACTATCAAAACTAATATCAACCCCAGCTTCAATGAGCTGTGTACTTATACAAATAACTTTTTTATTATTTTTTAAATCCTTTTTAACTTGCCGTAGAATATCCTTTCGATGAGCTGCACACATGGATGTGCTTAAATGATAGATAGATACATCACATAAATCCTGTTCATTAAGCTTTTTATATAAATCACGAACAACATTTTTGGTATTCAATACGACGAGAACACTGTCTTTCACATCTAATTCTTCACAAACGAATTTCAGCAACTTTTCATTATCAAATTGCTCACTTGTAGCCCTATCAATAATTTCCACTCGTTCAAAAGCCTTTGATATATGTGGTAAATTTTTTATGATTTCATTGTTTTCTTCCATTTCTATATGGTGTTTTACGTGATTGAGTGCTGGTTGGGTTGCCGTACAAAGTAAAATACTCGATTGTGCAAATTGATGTAAAAAGTTAACGGCATGATTAAATAATGAAACCGTATGAAGGGGAACTTTTTGAACTTCATCAAAGATAATCACTGAATTAGCTAAATTATGTAATCGTCTAATATTTTGACTACTATCGTTATAAAAAACATTTAAGAATTGAACCATCGTTGTAAAGATGATTGGCGAATCCCAGTTATCCTTTGCTAACATTAACTTTTTTAACTTCTCATCTTCATAAAAATCTCCATCATTTACCGTTTTCCAATCCATTACATTCGAATGATGTTCTAATAAATGAACATCATCTTGGATCATTTCTCGAATGTCTTGCGCGTTCTGTTCAATAATTGTTGTGTAAGGAACGATATAAATAATTCTTTCTTTATCATATTTTAGTGCATGTTTTAAAGCATATCGGAAACTAGCGAGCGTTTTGCCACCACCAGTAGGAATGGATAATGTATATATATTTGATGGTTTGTAAGCTGCTTTTTCACATTGAATAGACATTTGTTTTCGTAATTGATTGATCTTTGAGTCCGCATCTTTTTTATGCTTAAAATCAAGCAATCTTTTTGATAGATGTTCGTAATACTTTTTGAAAAGCTCATCATGTAAAGTTTTAGATTTATTATTCTTGGTAATTCCTTCAACAAACTGTCTTGTATTCGTTCGATCAGCATCGATTAGACAACTAAAAACGAATTTCGTTAAAAACATAATCGTAAATTCAAGATTTTCTTGCTTTGATTTTCGCAAAAAAATGAACAATTCATCTAAAGCGCTTTCAATATATACTAAAAATTTTTTCTCTGATATAACATTTCGGAAAAAGTTATGTTTAGCTTGAGGGAATTCTTCTATTTCCTTGTCTCTCACTCGTGAAAGAAAGGGAGAATCTATAGATGTTGGATGTAAATAATCATGGAGGTAGGAGTGGTGGGAAATAATTGCATTCCCAACAACTTCAGCAAGAATTTTTTCAAAAGCAGTATTTTCTTTTCGATGTAAATATTCGTAGAGAAGTTTTCCACCTGCAGTAGAATGGTCTACACTTCCTCTGCTTGGTGCTTCCTCAGGGTGATAGACAGCTAATTTGATATAATTCGTAAATGCTGAGGTGTATTTACCCAAATCGTGCAACATACCTGCAAGGCCCGCAATATGTTTAATTCCAATTTTCTCACCATATTGCTCTGCTAATTCTTTTACTCCCATTAAATGTTCTTCTATCGTTTGTATAGTTTCATCACTGCTGCGAATATGAGCAATAGATTCTATCATACAAAGCACCCCATATATTTAATCAATACTTTATAAGTATAGATTAGCATATTTTGGATAAAAATGCATATAAAAGTAAAAAAAGGATGGATACCAATCCATCCTTAAACATAAAGACATCACAATTTTATTTCTAATCTTTACAACGGCTCAAACCTTGCCGTGAAAAACCGTAAAATCGACGGCTCATAAACGATTTTAAGTCCTTTAGCACTTTCTCGCTCTTGATACAAATCAATAATCGAATCAGCTACGACATCCATATGAGAATACGTATATACTCGCCGTGGAATCGTTAGACGAACGAGTTCTAGTTCAGGATAAATATGATTACCATTATCATCCCGACCGGCCGAAACAATCCCCCGCTCCATACTACGAACACCAGACTGTAAATAAATATTTGCCGCTAATGTTTGGGCTGGAAACTCATCTTGTGGAATATGCTCATAAAACTTCTTGGCATCTAAAAAGACTGCATGACCGCCGATTGGTTGAACAATTGGAACACCTGCTTCAATTAATTTATCCCCTAAATAACGACATTGGCTAATACGATGATGAATATAATTGTAATCAACAGACTCATACATTCCTTGAGCTAGTGCCTCCATATCCCTACCTGTCATTCCGCCGTATGATGGCATTCCTTCATATAATACAACGAGTTGGGTCGCTTTTTGGTAAAGATCATCATCATTTAACGCTAAAAATCCTCCAATATTAACGAGGCCATCCTTTTTCCCGGACATTGTACAACCATCACCGTAACTAAACATCTCTCGTACAATTTCTGCAATAGAATGATTTTCATATCCCTCTTCACGCTCCTTAATAAAGTAAGCGTTTTCAACACAGCGAGTCGCATCAAACATTAGTTTAATATTATGTTTACGAGCTAATGTAGAAACAGCTTTAATATTTTCCATGGAAACAGGTTGACCACCAGCTAAGTTAACCGTCACTTCTAAGCTAATATATGGGATCCTATCTGCACCAACTTCATTAATTAAGGCTTGTAACTTTTCAAGATCAATATTTCCTTTAAAGGGATGATCACTTTGTGGATCATGGGCTTCATCAATAATCACATCTTTAAAAATTCCCCCATTTAATTCTTGATGGGCTCGAGTCGTTGTAAAATACATATTCCCCGGAATATAGTCGCCTTCCTTAATCATAATTTGCGACAAAATGTTTTCCGCTCCACGACCTTGATGGGTTGGAACCGTATGCTTAAATCCATAAATATCTGTTACAGCTTTTTGCAAACTCTTAAAGTTATTTGAGCCAGCATAGGATTCATCCCCAAGCATAAGGGCCGCCCATTGCTTATCACTCATTGCACTCGTTCCGCTATCTGTGAGCAAATCGATAAAAACATCCTTTGAATCGATTAAAAATGTGTTATATCCTGCTTTTTCTAAAACTTCTTCTCGCTCTTCTCTCGTCGTTACAGCAATCGGTTCAACCGCTTTAATTTTATACGGTTCTGCAACATACTTTTTCTCCATATTCCAACACTCCCCTTTCGTGAATATCCATATGTAACATACCATAACGACCCACTCTAAACAACAATTTTTACAATTTTGATAACGCTTTAAAGCGCTAAACAACACGGTTTATGCTAACTTACTTCTCATTTTTCACATAAATAAAACCCTAACAAATTATTGTTAGGGTCCATATAAAATACACATACATATAAAAGCATTTTATATAAAAAATTATTTAATTTCTGGAAGTACTCGTGTTTCTTGCTTCATTTCAGATTC